>JAFMBM010000017.1 GCA_017858515.1 Cryomorphaceae bacterium
GGATATCTATGTACAATTCCCGCTATGTGATCGTTCAAAAAAACAGCTACTTCAAGAGCGTGATTTGGCTGGGCCCAATACGAAAACATTACGGGTACAGTAGACAAAACTTGCATGTCTACATGGTGTTGTCCTAATTCACGAAGCCTTGTTTCAGGATCCCAACAATTGTCTTCGATCTCTCTGAAGAACTTATCATCCATCATCATTCTTGCTCTACACGGCTTGTGATGCTCTAAATGAATGAAGCCTCCATAACCAAATTTCTGCCGATACCCGGGTATGTGTTCCGGAAGAATATGGGTATGTATATCTATTGTAAGTGGATGGGAACTAGAAGAACACATATATACTTTAGGTAAATCTAGGGTCTGATTCCATTGTATGACCGCAGTTGGAGCAGGTTCTTAAAGTTTCGGAACCATAAAAATGTCTAAACCGAGGCAAAAAATCGTGTTCAATATTGCCCAATTGGAAATAGGTCTCATAAAGAGACTGGTTGCATTCATCACAAAACCAAAGTAATCCGTCTTGGTGTTCTGGCTTGCGAACTCGCTCTATCACCAATCCAACACTTCCCTCTGAACGTATTGGGCTATGTGGAATTCCGGCAGGTAAAAGAAACATTTCGCCCGCTCGAATAGGAACTTCAACAGCCTTTCCGTCTTCTTGTATCTTCACTACAATGTCTCCTTCAATTTGAAGAAACAATTCCTCGGTTTCGTTATAGTGATAGTCTTTTCGGGCATTGGGTCCTCCCACAATCATAACGATATAATCGCTGCCCTCAGGGTATAAATTCTTATTGTTTACAGGGGGTTTAAGCAGATCTCTATTTTCTTCTATCCACTTAAATAAATTGAATGGCGCTTTCATCTGAAACAGTTTCTCGCAATTTAATACAATCGTGTACTATATTCATCGCATGGAATTAGACTTAACTGGAAAAACAGCCTTGGTGTGTGGAAGTACCCAAGGTATTGGCAGAGCTGCAGCTCATGAATTGGCTTTACTTGGAGCACGAATCTGTCTCCTAGCGCGAAATGAAGAAAAACTCAAAACAGTCTGCCTAGCACTTCCAAAACCTCAGAATCAGAATCACTTTTATGCTGTTGCTGATTTCAGTGATAATAAAAGTGTTATCAGAGCTGCTGAATCTATTGCAAACGATTCGAGTAAAACCATTCACATTTTGGTGAATAATACCGGAGGACCTCCTCCTGGCCCAGCACATTCCGCTGGCTTGGAAGAATATCTAACAGCCTTTCAAAATCATTTAATTAATAATCAGATCTTGGTTCAAGCCTTTGTAGAAGGAATGAAATCTGTAGGCTTTGGCCGTGTAATCAATGTCATTTCCACCTCTGTGAAAGCTCCCTTGATGGGCTTAGGTGTTTCAAATACTATTCGTGGTGCTGTTGCCAATTGGAGTAAAACCCTTTCCTTAGAACTAGCGCCTTTTGGAATTACCGTAAATAACGTTTTACCCGGTGCAACTGAAACCGAGCGCTTAGCACAGATTTTTCACAATAAGTCGGTTAAAACCGGAATAACTGAAGAGGAAGTAAAATTGGAAATGTTGGCAGAAATTCCCGCCCGTCGCTTTGCAAAGCCATCGGAAATAGGACAAGCCATAGCGTTCTTAGCGTCTCCTGCCGCTGCCTATATTAATGGTATTAATCTTCCTGTAGACGGGGGAAGAACGCCTAGCTTATAAATAGAGAAGAACAAGATACATTGCTCCAAATCCGGTAGAATAACCTAGGAGCAACTCTTTGGGAGTATGCGCTTTTAAAACTAAACGAGCTGTTCCTACCAAACCTGTAGCTAAGGCTGTTGGGATTAAAATAGTAATGAGATCTACCGCATAATGGCTTCCTAAATAGAGCAAAAAGGCAGAAAAACCACCCATACCAGATAAATGTGCGCTGGCCTTTGTGAAGGGTAACAAAACAAACAAAAACGAAATACCCAGTGCTCCTCCCACTATAAACCGACTGGTTTCTATGGGAATGGGGAACATTTGTAGATAAAATCCAGTAATCAGAAAAAAAACAATTGAAATTAAAAAAGGCCAGCGTCTCGACTCCGCATCTTCCATTTGAACCGATTCTATAACCCCCATATACAGCAACAAAATGCTAAAAAGAGCGGGCAATAAAAAGGTTCCAACAAAAATGAAAATCATTGAATAAAGAACAGATACAAAAGGCAAAGGATACGGTTGGATGTGCAACAGGAGTGCAAATCCAAGCAGAGGAATTATGGCTGGATGACTAAAATAAGACAATAAGGATGCGAGTCGCGTACTCATAACTCTTTCCTCAATCTCGCCGTAGGAATGTTTAGTTGATCTCTATATTTCGCAATCGTTCTCCGAGCTATGGGATAGCCTCTTTCTTTCAGCAATAAGGCCAATTGATCGTCTGGAACTGGCTTGCTTTTATCCTCATTATCAATCAATTCCTCTAATATATTCTTAATTTCCCGGGTAGAGACTTCCTCTCCTTGTTCATTGGTCATAGACTCTGAAAAAATTTCTTTAATCAGAAAGGTTCCGTAGGGTGTTTGCACATACTTATTGCTGGCAACCCTAGATATGGTGCTAATATCCAATTCAGTAACCTCAGCGATATCTTTGAGAATCATTGGTTTAATATCTCTCTCATCGCCCGTTAGAAAGTATTCACTTTGTTTTTCCATGATTGCCCCCATCACTATCAGGAGGGTTTGTTGCCTTTGGCGAATAGCATCAACGAACCAACGAGCAGAGTCGAGCTTTTGCTTTACAAACATTACCGCCTCGTTCTGTTGTTTCGAATGTTCCTTTTGACTTTTATACGTCTCTAACATTACCTTATAATCTCCGCTAATGCGTAATTCTGGAACGTTTCTAGCGTTGAGACTCAGTTCTAATTCACCCTCCTTTATTGAGATTACAAAGTCAGGAGTAATGGCTTGACTTATATGTTTTCCTTGAGATGTAATGCTATTACCCGGCTTTGGATTCAGTTGGGTGATGATGGAAATCACCTCCTTCATATCTTCTTGATTGAGCTGAAGCCGCTCCATTATTTTCTCAAAATGCCTTTTCGAAAATTCATCGAAATACTTTGAAAGAATCTTGGAAGTAACATCATTATAATAGTTAGATTCTCTTCTTTGCATTTGAAGTAGCAAGCATTCTTGAAGACTTCTAGCTCCAATTCCAGCCGGATCTAGGCTTTGAACCACTTTCAATGCTTTTTCAAGGCTCTCTTCATCGGTAAAAATATTGGCTGAGAAAGCTAGGTCGTCTACAATTGAAACCAAATTACGGCGGATATATCCATCCTCCTCCATGCTTCCAATAAGGTACTCTGAAAGTTGAAACTCCTCTTCTGTGAGTCGTCTCATTCTAAGCTGGTCTAAGACATTCTCATAAAAGGTCTGGCCTCCCGAAACCGGAACACGAGCATCCTCGTCATCTGGACTATAATTGTTTGCCTGAAGACGATATTCGGGAATTTCGTCATCGCTCAGGTATTCATCTATGTTGATGTCTTCGGCCTCAATAACTTGTGAATCCCCTTCATCATGTTCATTGGAGAGAAGGGCCTCTTCCTCATAGCCCTCTTCACCTTCCTCAAGAGCAGGATTCTCTTCCAACTCCTCTTTAATCCTTTCTTCTAATGCCTGGGTAGGCAATTGAATCAGCTTCATCAACTGTATTTGTTGAGGGCTGAGCTTTTGAGAAAGCTTTTGAGAGAGGCGTTGTTTTAACATAGAAGACTCTTAAAACTCAGCGTTTCCGGGGGTTCTAGGAAAAGGAATTACATCTCTAATATTTGTCATTCCCGTTACAAACTGAACCAATCTTTCGAAACCAAGTCCGAAACCGCTATGTTTACAGGCTCCAAATCTGCGGGTATCCAAATACCACCAAAGGCTTTCTTCTGGAATATGCATGGCCTTCATTTTCTCTTGGAGTTTTTCCATTCGCTCCTCGCGCTGACTTCCACCAATTATTTCACCGATGCCAGGAAAGAGAACATCCATCGCACGAACGGTTTTTCCATCCTCGTTTTGGCGCATATAAAAGGCCTTTATATTGGCCGGATAGTCATAAAGAATGACAGGGCAGTTGAAGTGTTTTTCCACCAAAAAGCGCTCGTGTTCAGATTGCAAATCGGCGCCCCATTCTTCAATTAAATATTTAAATTTCTTTTTCTTGTTCGGACGACTTTCCTTCAAGATTTCAATTGCCTCCGTATAACTAACCCTTCTAAAAGGATTGCTCAATACAAAGTTCAATTTTTCGACCAAGCTCATATCGCTGCGTTGATCTTGTGGCTTCGACTTTTCTTCTTCCGCCAATCTCTTTTCTAGCAAGGCCAGATCATCAGGAGCATGCTCAAGTACATACCGAATGAGGTATTTTATAAAATCTTCGGCCAAATCCATATTGTCATCGAGCTCATAAAAAGCCATTTCCGGCTCAATCATCCAAAATTCGGCAAGATGCCTACTGGTATTGCTGTTTTCTGCTCTAAAAGTTGGACCGAAAGTATACACCTTCGAAAGCCCCATTGCAAAAAGTTCTGCCTCTAGCTGACCCGAAACGGTTAGGTTGGTCATTCTCCCAAAGAAATCTTGAGAATAATCGATGTTACCGTCCTCCGTTTTTGGACTTTTCAAAGGATCTAGGGTAGAAACGGCAAACATTTCCCCTGCCCCTTCGGCGTCAGATGCCGTAATTATAGGTGTGTGTACATAGAAAAAGCCCTTATCGTTGAAGTATTTGTTTACCGCAAACGCCAGATGATGTCTCAACCTAAATACGGCTCCAAAGGTTTGTGTTCTCGGCCTAAGATGAGCAAGCTCTCGCATGAACTCAAGCGAATGCTTTTTGGGCTGTAATGGATATTTCTCAGAATCAGCCTCTCCTAAAATCTCTAATTGGCGCACTTGCAATTCAACATCCTGACCCTTAGCAGGGGAAGATTGAATGTCTCCCAGCACGCTTATACAGGCGCCTGTATTTAATTTCTTTATGAGTTCACTCGGAAAATGAGAGGCTTCAATTACGGCCTGAAGGGTTTGAGGAGCCGTTCCATCGCTTAAGGTTATGAAGCGATCATTTCTAAAAGTGCGTATCCACCCATTCACTCTCACTTCGCTTCCTACCGGTATACGACTTAAAACCTCCTTTATAGTACTGTTGTTCTTCATTTCTATTATCCTGATTAAATCAAGAAATACAAAGGTGCGATTTTTGATGCACGCAAGAAACTTTGATGTTAATCTAAGTTTTCTGTCGTTCTCGAAGCCCGGAAACTCCAATAATTCTTATTGTTTGAATGCACTTTTAGAATTTTAGGATGCGAATAATGAATATAACGATCTGTTTATCTAAATTTTAAATTTTTCAACATCGTCTATTAATTCCGCTACTAGAAAAGAAAAAAAATTAATGGAAACGATTTGCGTTTCCGTGGTTTCCGTTTATACATTTGCAGCCTCAATGGAAAACATCAATAAAACCAATTCAGTTTTGCTTCAAGGAGCAATTGATCTTTTTCAGCGCCTTGGGGTAAAAAATGTAACCATGGACGAAATTGCTCGAAATCTGGGCATTTCAAAAAAAACCATTTACAAGCACGTATGCAATAAAGCAGCGCTAGTTGATCAGTGTTGCGTCTTTACTCTTGACTCCATCTCTGGGCAGATTCAAGAATTCAGGGGCGAATCTAAAAACGCTGTAGAAGAGCTTTATTCTATTGATAGCTATATGCGCTCTAAGATCAAAAAGCAAATGCATATGGTAGAGTTTCAAATAAGCAAATACTACCCAAAGGCCTACCAAAAACTTTCAGATAGAAGAAAGACCCTTATTCTTCACTTTCAAGAAAACAACCTTCAGAGAGGTATAAGCGAAGGTCTTTACAGAAAAGAAATTCAGGTTGATATGGTTGCACAGTTGTACTACAGCAAAACCTTGTCGCTTATGCAGTTTTTCCATGAGCTAGAATCGCCTGAAAAAATGGAGTTGCTAATGGATGAAGCCTTGAAATACCACATTCGAGGTATTGCTTCTAAAAAAGGAATTGAATACTTAGAAAATAGAATTATAGACCCACAAAATCAATGAAAGCCTCTTACCTCCTTAGTTTCATTGCGCTATTTGGTATATACAATGCCAAAGCGCAAAGCGTTTTTACCTTGGCAGACGCCTTCCGGTACGCCGACAAGAACAGTTATTTGCTTGAAACAAGCCAATTGGAAATTGAAAAAGCACGGAAGCAGATTCAGGAAATTACAGCCATCGGCCTACCTCAAATAAGCGCTGGGGCGGATTATAATTACAGTCCGCAAATTCCTCAACAACCTGTTCCTGCTATATTCTTCGATCCAAATGCCCCAGAAGGTGAGTTCATTACGGTTGGCTTTGGCGTTACTCACAGTAGCACAGCTTCGCTGAAGTTAAATCAGTTAATTTTTGATGGCACCTATCTTTTAGCTCGGCAGGGCTCTATTCTATTTAAAGAGATAAAACAAGACGAGTTAACGAAAAGCAGAGCGGAAGTTCGCGATGCTGTAGCAAAATCGTATTTCAATGTTCAGTTGGCGGTAGAAGCTCAAAAAGTGTTGGAAGACAATATTGAAAGTTTAAGCAAAAATCTAAAAGATGTAAAAGCTCTATACGAGAGTGGTTTTGTGGAAGAACAAGATGCAGAGCAGTTAGAGTATTTGGTAAATGGATTGAAGCTGGATGTCGACAACGCCAAAAGGAATAAAATTCTAGCTGAAAAAGTATTCAAGTTTACTATCGGCATGCCCCTTGACTCTGGCGTTATTCTAAGCCAAAGCTTAGAAGATCTATACTTCCAAAATGTTACAGGACAATCCATTACTGCTCAAGCTTTTGATCTCACTAAGCATATTGAATATCAAATTGTAGAGAATCAAGAAGTGGGTGCGAGTTTACAACTCAAGCGCACGCAATGGGCTTATGCTCCAACAATCAACGGTTTTGTTACGCATAGCCAATCGAACTACAACGATGAAAACTTCAACTTGGTTGATTTTAATTCTTACTGGATTCCGGCAACAATAATGGGGTTTTCAGTAAATCTTCCGCTCTTCACCAGCATGGCTCGTCAGGCGAGGGTGGCTCAAGCGCGAATCGATTTGCAAGAAGTCCAAATTGCAAAAGAGCAAGTAGGTGAATCGTTATTATTGGAGTATGAGCAAGCTAAATCAGATTATATCTATGCTCTCGAGCGGGTACAAAATGAAAATCGCAACAAAGAAATAACCAAGAGAATTCGAGACAAAACGCTCATCAAATTCAGTGAAGGGATATCTTCTAGCTTGGATGTTACTCAAGCACAAAACCAATACTTAAACACAGAATCTAATTTTTTATCCGCTGCACTCGGATTGTTAAATGCTAAATCGCGCCTAGACAAGGTGCTAGGAAATTACAATACCCTTTGATCTATCCTCAACTCATGAAAAAAATAGCCACATTAGTCCTTTTTGTTGCAGCCATCGCTTGCAAGCCTTCTGCAGACACTGATCTTGTACGACTAACAAAAGACAAAGATTCACTTACCACTTTAAAAGACGACATCAATTCCAAACTACTGGAAATTGAGGAGAAACTTGCCAAATTAGATACTACACGTAGGCTCACCTTGGTAACTACCATTCCAGCAACAAAAGACACTTTTAGCCACTTTGTTTCGGTCTTGGGTGAAGTAAAAACCGATCAAAACATACTGTTATACCCTGAAATAGCTGGGCTTATCAGGAGTGTTGAGGTGAGTACTGGACAAAAAGTTCAGAAAGGGCAAGTACTTGCGCGCTTAGATAGCGAGGTACTTCAAAATAGCATTAATGAAATAAAAGTACAGACCGAATTGGCCAAAACAGTCTTTGACAAGAGAGCCAAATTATGGGAACAGAAGATTGGATCGGAGATAGAATATCTTCAGTCTAAATCGAATTATGAAGGGCTTCTTTCTCGTATGGCTTCCTTACAGAGTCAACAAGAAATGAGCGTAATCCGAGCTCCATTTACTGGTACTGTAGATGATGTGTCGGCCAAGGTGGGTGAAATGGCAATGCCTCAAATTCCTTTGCTCCGAATTCTATCTCTCGACAAAGTTTACCTCGAAGCCGATGTACCCGAATCGTATTTATCTACCCTTAAGAAAGGCACTCCTGTGGAGGTTGAATTCGCTCAAATGGGTATAAAGCGCAACAGCACAATCAGCCAAGTTGGAAATTTTATTAAAGCAGAGAATAGAACTTTTAGAGTGCGTGTGGATATGAGCGAGTCTAAAGACCTTCTAAAGCCTAATTTAATGGCAAACATTCACATCGTCGATTATACTAACCCAATGGCCATTTCTGTGCCCAATCATGTTATTCAGCAAAGTCCTGATGGAAGAAGCTTCGTATTTGTTTTTACAGAATCGGGAGAAAAGTCTGAGGGAATGGTAAGTAAAACATTTGTGAAGACTGGCTACAGTTTCGACGGAAGTACGGAAGTGGTTGAAGGATTGATGGGCTCCGAGTTAATAATAGACAAAGGAGCGCGCAGTGTTACGGATAAGCAGAAGGTTCAACAGAGCAATTAATCAGCGCTTCGAATGAAACAAAATACAGAACAAAAACACAACAAAGAATTCAAGCTATCCAGCTTGGCGGTAGATAATAAAACTACCATCATTGTTGCTACCTTTTTAATTTTTATCGCAGGACTGATGGCTTACCGCAGCATGCCTGCGGAGGCTTTCCCTGAGATTGTTACGCCAGAAATCTACGTGGGTACACCCTATCCTGGTAATAGTCCTTTAGATATTGAAAAACTCATTACCCGTCCTCTTGAAAAAGAAATCAACGGCATAACGGGTATCGATGAGATTAAGTCTACCAGCGTTCAAGGCTATAGTACTATACAGGTAAAATTCAATTTCGACGTCTCCCCTTCAGAGGCTTTGAGAAAGGTAAAAGACAAGGTAGATATTGCGAAAAGTGATCCTGATTTTCCTACCGATTTACCCGCAGATCCGAACATATTCGAAATGAATTTCGCTGAATTAGTTCCTATTCTGAACATCAATTTATCTGGCGATTTTACTCCAGAACAGTTGAAAGAATATGCCGAATTTTTGGAAGATGAAATTGAAGCTCTTCCCGAAATATCGAAAGTAGACATTCGTGGTATTGATGATAAGGAAATGCGTATTCAGCTGAATGACAAAAAGATGCAGGCAATGGAGCTCAGCTTCGACGATATAGCCAATGCTATTCGTAGCGAAAATATTTCCATATCAGGTGGAGATCTTCTGGTAGACGGATATCGCCGAAATGTGCGCATCAACGGTGAATTTAGATCCACCGAAGACGTCGGAAATGTAATTGTAAAGCATGAGAATGCGGATGTAGTGTATTTGAAAGATATCGCCACCATTGCCTTTGCCGAAGTAGAAAAAGAAAGCTATGCACGAGAGTATACCAAACCCGTTGTTATGGTGGATGTGGTTAAACGTGCTGGAGAAAACCTTATTAATGCTTCTGCGAAAATTCAAGATATTTTGGCCGAAGCTAAGGAAAACCGATTCCCAAGGAACCTTGAAATAAGTGTAACCAACGACCAAAGCGACCAAACGCGCAATCAACTTGCCGAACTAGAAAACTCCATCATTTTCGGAGTAATTCTGGTGGTAATTGTGTTGATGTTCTTTTTAGGACTGAGAAATGCCCTTTTTGTTGGAATTGCTATTCCTATGTCTATGCTCCTTTCATTCAGCCTATTATCTGCAATGGATGTTACCCTAAATACCATGGTGCTCTTCTCATTAGTACTAGCATTGGGTATGCTTGTAGACAACGGAATTGTAACGGTAGAAAATATCTACCGCTTAATGCAAGAGGGTATGAATCCAATAGATGCTGCCAAGCGCGGTGTTGGTGAAGTAGCCGTGGCAATTATCGCCTCTACGGCCACCACTGTAGCAGCCTTTATTCCTCTCGCTTTCTGGCCTGGTTTAATGGGAGAGTTTATGAAATACCTTCCAATAACTCTAATTATTGTTCTTAGCTCTTCTCTCTTTGTAGCCTTGGTGATAAATCCAGTATTGGCCGCAATTTATATGAAGGTTACGGAAGAGGTTCCCAATAAAAGAAAGCTGTATACAAGAGCTATCATTATTGCTGTTATAGGTCTTCTAATCGTCATTCTTGGGCTAGGCGTTTATTCTCCTATTCTTTGGCTTGGCAACTTGTTGGTGATCATCGCCTTTCTTATTCCTTTCAATTATCATTTTCTTACACCTGCCATTGAGCGATTTCAAACAAGCTTCATCCCCAAATTGGAGGTGATCTATGAAAAAACCTTGCTGTTTGCCTTACGCGGATCAAATCCAGTGCGATTTTTTGTGGGTGCCTTTTTTATGCTCTTTCTTTCCTTTGCTCTGGTGGGTTTATTTCCTCCCAAAACCTTGTTCTTCCCTGAAAACCAACCCAATTTGGCCAACGTCTATATTGAGTTGCCCATAGGATCGGATATTGAAGAAACGAACAAGATTACCAAGAATATTGAAAGCCAGGTTCTTGAAACCATCAAGAAGTATGAGGTGGAAGAGAATGGTGTTCGTAAGAACTATATGGTGAAGTCTGTGATTGCCCAAGTTGGAGAAGGAACTTCTGATCCAAACCAAGGACCCTCGATGGCGCAGACTCCCAATAAAGCCAAGATTGCGGTGTCTTTTGTGGAATTTAAATACCGAAATGGAACCGAAAGTCAACAAGTACTTAATGAAATTCGTGAAAGCATTCAAGACTATCCTGGTATTCTTATCTCTGTTGCGAAAGACGAGCAAGGCCCACCTGCCGGACCGCCTGTAAATATTGAAATCCGCGGAGAAGATTACGATAAACTTCTTGTTGAAGCTGAAAATGTGCGTAAGTATATTGAGGAAGCCGGTATTGGTGGAATCGAAGAATTAAAGTTGGATGTAGAGCAAGGAAAACCCGAAATGCCTATTGAAATCGACCGGTCAAAGGCAAGAACTCTGGGTGTTTCTACCGCTTCTATCGGCGATGCTTTGAGGACCGCACTCTTTGGAAGGGAAGTCTCAACCTTTAAAGAAGGCGAAGATGACTATCCTATAAATATCCGATTGGATGAAACTTCTCGCTACAACGCAGAAGCCTTAATGAATCAACGAATTACTTTCCGCGATCCAGCTACGGGAAGAATTAAGCAAGTTCCTATTTCATCCGTGGCAGACTACAGTCGTACCTCTACTTTTAGTTCAGTTAAAAGAGCTGAGTTGAAACGTGTAATTACCATTAGCTCCAATGTGCTAGCCAATTACAATCCTACCGAAACAGTCGACGCCATAAAAAAGAGAATGAACGATTATTCCCTTCCAACCGACATTTCCATTGCCTATACAGGACAACAAGAGGAACAAGCTGAGCAAATGGCATTCTTATCTACTGCCCTGTTGGTGGCTGTATTTATGATCTTCATCATTATGGTAATGCAGTTTAACTCTTCTAGTACTCCTTTCATCATTATGACTGCCGTGCTCTTAAGCTTTATGGGGGTATTCTTGGGTCTGGTAATTTTCAGAATGGAGTTTGTAATCATGATGACCATGATTGGAATTATATCCTTAGCAGGAATTGTAGTTAATAATGCCATTGTACTTATCGATTATGCCAACCTGTTGATGGCCCGTAAAAAAGCAGAATTAGAACTTGCCCCAAATGAAAGATTGTCATTAAGGGATGTGTCTGGATGTATTACCGAGGCAGGTAAAACACGCTTACGTCCGGTTCTTCTAACGGCAATTACAACTGTACTTGGCTTAGTTCCTCTGGCTATTGGCTTGAACATCGACTTTGGAACTTTACTTACCGAATATGATCCGAATATTTATGTGGGAGGAGATAATGTAATATTCTGGGGTCCTATGTCATGGACCATCATCTTTGGGCTTACTGTGGCTACCTTTTTAACGTTGGTCGTAACTCCGGTTATGTACCTGTTAATGAACCGGTTTAAGCTCTATCTCGGAAGGGCTGTTGTGAAATAATAAACCAGAGGTGAGGAGTAGAAATCTACTCCTCGCTTTTTACTTAACACCATAGTATTTTTGCGGTATGCAAGAACCCCCTGCTCACGCAGATCAGCTTTCACTAGAAGCCCTTCGTGCGTTCTCTTTAGATGAACTTGAGATTCTTGCCAAAAGAATTCGTTCTGAGTTAATTGCCCTCGATCCAGGTAAAAAAGCACATTTACAATCGAGTCTTGCAACGGTTGAAATAAGCATTGGCCTTCACTATGTTTTCGACAGTCCGAATGACAAAATTGTTTGGGATGTAGGCCATCAAGCTTATGTACACAAATGGTTGACCGGAAGGGCTGGTTTGCTAAAACATATGCGCACCTTAGGCGGAATTAGTGGCTTTCCCAAGCGAAGCGAAAGTGTATTTGATGCCTTCGGGACTGGGCATTCAAGCACCTCTATTTCAGCCATTGGAGGAATGGCCCAAGCCGATCGGCTCCGCGGAATCATCGGTTGCTCATACATCGCCGTAATTGGGGATGGCGCCCTTACGGGTGGCCAAAGTTTTGAAGCATTGAATCATTTGGGAGCCCTGGGCCTTCCTATTATTGTTGTATTCAACGATAACGATAGAAGTTTAGATCAAAATGTTGGTGCTCTATATGTCCAAAAATCGTATTCAAGTTACTTTAAATCATTAGGTTGGAAGTATTCTGGACCCATAGATGGGCATCATATTCCATCGATAATTGAATCATTTAGAAAGGCAAAAGAGTCAGTAGCTCCTATAGTACTTCACCTAAAAACCGAACATCCAGGAAATCGGAACGGTCTATCCATCCAACCTAAAAAAGAAGGTCTTGTTTCTTTTTCTGAGGTATTTGGCGCTTGCATGCATTCTATGGCAGAGCAAAATGTGGAGTTTGCCGTTTGCAGCCCCGCAATGATTGAGCCTGCCTACTTAAAAGCTTTTAATGAAAAGTATCCTGAGCGCTGCTTTGATACTGGAATTACCGAACAACACGCGGTAGGCTTTGCAGCCGGAATGGCCAGTCAAGGGTTAAGAGTGTTCTGTCATCTCTACTCCACATTCAGCCAGAGAGCGGTAGATCAGATTATTCACGATGTGGCTCTTCAAAATTTACCTGTTTGTTTTGTTTTAGATCGAGCAGGCGTTACTGGCGAAGACGGCCCTACACACCATGGTTTATTTGATATTTCACTGTTTCAAAGTATTCCGAATTTAAAAATTTGGGACATGGCAGACGGCGACAGCCTAGCGGGTCTTTTGACTTCCTCTATAAAAGAAAGCGGTCCAATAGTGATAAGAATTCCAAAATCCACTACACTTTGGAAGGAGGTTCAAAATCCAAAACCCTTTTACAAACTGAATGAAACTGCTAGTAAAATAGGAGTTCTGTGTTTAGGGCATAGCCTAGAGTGGATTGATTTACCGGCTTTCTCTAATTATAATCAAGCCGTAGTGCAGTGTTTAAAACCATTGCCTATGGAGGAAATATCTGAATTTATAGAAGCATTAGACGTCGTTTGGATTCTAGAAGACGGAATGCGGATTGGAGGTTTATATCAGCAGTTAACCGACTTGAAGGAGCAAAAAATGTGGAAGACGAAGTTGTTCAGTAAGGCTTTTGACGATTGCTTTGTAGAGCATGGCTCATTAGAAGCTCTTTTAGAGAAGCATAAATTGGATGGAAAAAGCCTTTTAGCACAAATGAAGGCATACGCGAATCAGAGCTAACTGATTTTGCTGAATAAAAAGAAAAAAGAAGCCACGGCCTTGTAATCTCCTTACAAACCGTGGCTTTTCTTTTTTAACTATCGCTTTTTGAAACTTAAAGTTCGGCCATTTTCAAGCACATATCAGCTAAACGAGCCGAATACCCTGCCTCATTATCGTACCAACCCACAACCTTAAGCAAGGTGCCATTGGCGCTGGTAAGATCTGCATCGAAGATATTAGAATAGGTACTTCCAATAATATCTGAACTTACGATAGGATCTGTGCAATACTCGAGAATGCCCTTCATAGAGCCTTCTGATGCGGCTTTCATTGCGGCATTTACTTCTTCAGCCGTAACTTCCTTCTCAAGGATAACCGTTAAGTCTGTAACAGAACCCGTAATGGTTGGCACACGCATGGCTATTCCATCTAGTTTTCCAACCAATTCAGGAAGAACCAAGCCTACCGCTGACGCAGCTCCTGTGCTTGTTGGAATGATATTTTGAGAGGCCGCTCTAGCACGACGAAGATCGTCATGTGGTGCATCTTGAATACGCTGATCCGAAGTAAAGGCGTGAATGGTAGTCATAAACCCCTTTACAATTCCGAAGTTGTCTTGTATAACCTTCGCCATCGGAGCCAAGCAATTGGTTGTGCAAGAAGCATTTGAAACAAGTACATCAGCAGAAGTGAGTTCGTGGTCGTTTACACCAAGAACCACTGTCTTTATTCCCTTTTTAGCTGGAGCAGAAAGCAAAACACGCTTGGCGCCCGCTTGAATATGTTTCGACATACCAGCTTCATCTCTAAAAATTCCAGTGCACTCCAACACCACATCTACCGCATGCTCCTTCCATGGAAGAGCCGCAGGATCTTTAATAGCCGTAATAATAATGGAATGTCCATCTACTATTAAGGTATTGCCTTCCACCCTAACATCGCCTTTGTATCTGCCATGTGCGGTATCGTATTTTAGCAAGTGTGCCAGAGTCTTAGGATCGGTTAGATCGTTAATGGCTACCACCTCTACTGCATTGTTTTGCATTAGATTGCGAAAGGTTAGCCTACCAATTCGGCCAAATCCGTTTATTGCGATTTTCTTTTTCATTTTTCCCTTTTTTCTTAGATTGATAAAATTTTTGATATTCTCAGTAAATCCATATTCAGAGGCACTTGGTTCTGAATGGCTTTCTGGAGAAAGGTGAAGGTAACTTCGTTATTTACTACGCCGCACATTACGTCTGTTTTTCCGTCGAAAAGGGCTTCTACAGCCGCAACGCCTAATTTGCTAGCCAATACTCGGTCGAAACAACTCGGCGATCCACCGCGCTGTAGGTGTCCTAAAATGGTCACTTTAGCATCGATGAATGGATAATGATCCTTTACTCTTTCTGCAATTTCAAAGGTATTTCCAAGTCGATTGCCTTCCGCAACCAGAACAATATTAGAGGTTTTCCTATTTGCAAAACCACGTGCTATTTCAGATAAAAGCTCCTCCATCGTGCGATTGGCTTCTGGAAGGATTACATCTAAAGCACCGGTAGCAACCGCTGTTCGCAAGGCTATAAATCCTGTATCTCTTCCCATAACCTCTACAAAAAAGAGCCGATTGTGGGAGCTAGCAGTATC
This sequence comes from Cryomorphaceae bacterium, assembly GCA_017858515.1. Taxonomy (GTDB): domain Bacteria; phylum Bacteroidota; class Bacteroidia; order Flavobacteriales; family Schleiferiaceae; genus RFXV01. The sequence continues at coordinate 15,442 of JAFMBM010000017.1, forward strand.
ACGAATCTTATCTACACATTCGGTTACAACATTGGTCGCAGAATCATAGCCAAGCGTAAAGTCCGTTCCATATAAGTCATTGTCAATGGTTCCTGGAATACCAATTACAGGAAGACCAAACTCTTTTGTAAAAAGATGGGCACCCGTAAAACTTCCGTTTCCGCCAATAACAACGAGCCCATCCAAATCTGCCTTTTTACAGTTATGATAGGCCAATTCTCTTCCTTCCTTGGTTCGGAAGGCATCCGATCGGGCCGATTTTAGAAAGGTTCCACCTAGATTCAATATGTTTTTTACCGATCGCGAATCCAAGGGTTCAAACTCATTATCGATAAGACCCTGAAAGCCGCGAATAACTCCAACTACTTCTCTCTCATAGTACACCGCTGTTCGAACAACCGCCCGAATGGCTGCGTTCATTCCTGGCGCATCTCCGCCTGAGGTTAAGACCCCAATTTTCTTCATACTACAAATCTATTCAAACTTAGTGTACCTATTACACTAATTGCAAGAAAAGTTATTTCTTGCGCATGCTAAACTATATATTTGTATTCCAACCAACGCAATACCAAATCAAGAATTTTAGAATGAATCATACAGTTAATCCTCATGTTTCTGTTGACTGCGTGATATTTGGCTTCGATAATGAGCGCCTGAATGTCTTGCTGATTGAGAGAACGGCCGGCGACACACCTGCAGCGGTTCAATACGCACTGCCAGGAGACTTAGTGTGGGAAGACGAATCGTTGGATAATGCAGCTTCTCGCGTTTTAAAAGAACTCACCAATCTTGAAGGCATATATTTAAAGCAGTTTAAAGCTTTTGGAAATCCTAATCGTGTAAATGACTTTAAAGATTTAGACTGGCTGCAATCGTACAGACAACAGCCGCAAGCCAGGGTTATTACTATTGGATATTATGCTTTCATTCGTATGGACGAGCTTCATCCGGAGGCAAGTTCTTTCGCGGAGAAAGTGTTTTGGAGGGATATTCATGAAGTTCCCCTACTCGGATTCGACCACAATGAGATTGTAGATGAGGCTATTGAAGTGTTGCGCAATGACTTCGATAGCAATAAAATTGGATTTGAGTTATTACCTGATAAATTCACCCTCAGCCAGTTACAGACCCTTTACGAAAGCATTCTGGACAGAAAATTAGACAAACGGAATTTTAGAAAGAAGGTCCTAAAAGAAAGTATTGTTGTTCCGTTAGATGAAAAACAGAAAGGTGTTCTTCATAAACCTGCACAGCTTTTCGAGCTCAATCAATAATGGCAGTGCCTATGAAACTGCTCGCTTTTTTGGGATCTCTTTTGCTCCTTACCTCATGTGGTGCGAAGAAAAAAGCTCCTCATACTACAATCGAGAACAATGAAATACTTACTTGGATAATTTCAGATCAAAGAGTTAATTGCACTGGAATTATGCCGCAAGAATGCCTGATATTTCAAAACAAAGGGGAAGAGAATTGGCAGAATTTCTACGGATCTATTGAGGGATTTGAACCTGAAGTGGGCTATTCCTATGAAATTGAACTCAAAGCAAATGCGGTCACAAACCCAGCTGCCGACGCCTCTTCCATACGCTATTCTTTGGTTCGAATTGTTAGTCAAACCCCTGTGAAAAACCTGCTGAGCATTATCAATGATTCTTATGGCGTGGTTGAACTCTATGGTGAACCCATTCCTAGAACTACGTCTATGCTTATTGAAATTCAAGAAAGAAATAACGGTTTGGTAATAGGAAATAGCGGCTGCAATGGGTTTCGTGGGGAAATGACTCTTTTGGATAGCAATACTGGAGCCGTACGTTTCGGCCCCATTGCCGCTACAGAAATGTACTGCGATGGAAAGATGGAACTGGAAATCAATTTCTTTAAAGCTTTAGGTGAGGTAACGCATATCCAATCTATTAGAGGAGGAATGCAGTTGCTTAAAGGGAAGTCGATCTTATTAACTGCCATGCGAATAGACTAATGAATGCAATTACGAAACAAGAGCTGAGTATCCGCTGGTCTGATTTAGACCCTGTGGGTCATGTTCGCCATTCTGTTTATTACGATTTCTGTGCACAGTTAAGAATGAATGCTTTAGCTTCTATAGGTTTGGGCATAAGTCAGATGCAAAAAATAGGAATTGGCCCTGTTCTCTTTAAAGAAGAGTGCAGCTTTAGGAGAGAAATGCACTTTGGCGATTCCATCTTTGTTCATTTAGAACTTTCGGGCCTCCGCAAAGACTTTAGCCGTTTTGCCTTTAAACACACTTTTATAAGAGGGGAAGATGAGTTTTGCGCGGAATTAAATGTATTAGGTGCTTGGATTGATCTACGCCAAAGAAAACTCTCGGCGCCACCCGAATCCTTTTTTCCTCATTTCGACTCCATTCCCAAAGCGAAAGACTTTAGTTTCGATTTATAAGTAGTTCCCATGAGTGCTTGGAAGAAAGCATCAATGCCCTTACACGATCCTCATTCGGTAGAAGATTATATTTTCAAACTTCCACCCACTGATCAAGATGCCGCCTTTTATATCCATAACGAATTACTTTCTCAACCCGGTATGCGCTGCGCTCTTCGTTGGAGCCTTCCTTTCTACGGAAGAAATAAATGGATATGCTATTTAAATCCCCTCAAAAAGGGAGGATTTGAATGGGTATTTCTAGACGGACAACAACTGAATCAAGCTTCGTCTTTCTTATACATCCGCAACCGTGCTAGAGTGGCAGGAATGTATTATCCGACCGAAACGGGTGCTGAGTTAAACTTTATCTCAGAGAGCTTAATACAAGAAGCTTTATGGTTAGACGACTTAAAAAAGTAGCCTACTTTAATCCAACTGCTCCATAAGTCGATTCAATTCCGACAAATCTGGAGTAATAATAACTTCCGTTCTTCTATTTACAGCCTTATTTGCATCGGAATCATTCTTTACCAATGGAAGATATTCACTTCTACCAGAGGCCACTATTCTCTTTGGATCTACTCCCTTATTCTCTAACAAGGCCTTTATAACAGCTGTTGATCGCATTACACTTAAGTCCCAATTGTCTTTAATCATGGTTTTACCATTAAAAGCATCGTTGTCTGTGTGGCCCTCTACGGTAATCTGAAGCTCTTTATTATCGGCCAAAGCTTGAGCCAAGACACCCAAAGCAGCTTTCGCTTTATCATTTACTGTCCAACTGGCAGACGGAAATAAAAGACTGTTTTCCAGGGAGATGTAAACCTTTCCATTTCTACTTTCAACTGTTAATCCTTTACCTTCATAGGCTCTTAAAGCATTCGACATGGTATTTTTTATAAAGCGAACTACACTATCTTGTTTGCTAATAATCTTTTCCAATTCTCGAACTCGCTTTGAACGTTGCTCCAATTGAGTATTCAACTCCACTAAAGCAGCTCTTTCTGAATCCAATGAATCTTGCTTGTCTTGTAAGCGGAAGTCTAATTCTTGAAGACGCTCTAACATTGCCTTATTCTCTCTTGCACTATTAGATAGCAAGGCATTGTTGTTCTCGAGTAAGAATTCATAGGAGCGATTGAGATCTGAGTAATTGCGCTTCATCTTTCGAACTTCAAATCCAAGGCGGCTTGTATCAGACTGCAATTTCTTGGCACGCTCTTGACAGTCTGTAAAATCCTCTTCACATTGAGTTAATTTTTTACTCGCATCGCCATACTTTCCATTCAGCTGATCGTGATTTTGAAGAAGCTCATCATAGTTTTTCTTCAATTCATTATGCACCTTACTACTTACGCAAGAAGTAAGAAGAAAAGACGCTAAAAGGCCCGCATATATACTTTTCATTCTCTGTCGATATTTAGATCAAAAGTAGGCAGCCCAAAGAGCCTATTAGGGCAGTTCGATACTTTTTATAAGGCCTAGGAATGTGAATATCTCAGTCTAACTCTACAACAATAGGACAGTGATCTGAATGCTTGGCTTCTGGAAGTATGGTAGCAGATTTTAATCGTGACTCAAGATTTTTAGTAAGCATAGCATAATCTATCCGCCAGCCCTTATTGTTATTCCTGGCATTGGCGCGGTAAGACCACCAACTGTAGTGATGGGGTTCTTTTACCTTCTCTCGAAAACTATCCACATAACCTTCCTTCAAAAAAGCGGTCATCCACTCTCTTTCTTCGGGCAAAAATCCTGAAATCTTAGCATTGCGAATAGGATCGTGGATATCAATGGCCTCATGACAAATATTGTAATCGCCACAAACCACCAATTTTGGCCTTTCCTTCTGTATTTCAGACAGGTATGATTGGATATCACTCAAAAAGCGCATTTTTACTTCTTGGCGTTCATCCCCACTGCTTCCCGAGGGAAAATAGATGCTGAACACACTAAGATCGCCAAAGTCTGCCCTTAAAACTCTACCTTCAAAATCAATATAGTCTATCCCACATCCAACCACCACTTGGTCGGGCTTAACTTTGCTGAGGATGGCCACCCCACTATACCCTTTTTTTTGCGCTGAAAACCAATAATGATGGTAGCCCAAATGTTCAAATATTGCGGTATCCACTTGACTTTCTTCAGCTTTGATTTCTTGAAGACACAGCACATCAGGAGCGGCGGCTTCAAGCCATTGACTGAGTCCTTTATTCAATGCAGCGCGAACTCCATTGACATTGTAAGAGATGATTTTCATGCGTATAAAATAAAGGCAATCTCCTGAGTGTTACAACTAAATACCGAATTCTAAGGCTATTGCTTCGAAAAATAAAAATACTTAGTATTCTTCCCTTCTTTTTGGGGTACTTCGGACAGGCTCAAGAATTGAAAACCAAGATGTTTCAGTCTGTCTCTGACACCGTAATTCTCTCTGAGAAAACGGTTTATATACCCTCTGCTTATTTTCAGGTTGACGGTGACACACTTTCCAGCACACTCTACACCTGGTTGCCTTCTGCAAAGGGAATTTATTTTACAGCTGAAAAGCCTACCTCACTCATTGCCTATTATTCCGAACTCAGTTTAGATTTAAGTCAATCTATTTCTTTGCGACCTATGAGTCAATATGGAATACAAGCTACTCCTATAAGTGTAGACCAATATCTAGAAAATTATCAACCCGAAAGACCTTTTAGCGGATTAAACAGAAGTGGATCTTTAAGCAGAGGCATAAGCTTTGGCAGCTCGCAAAATCCAGTTTTGAACTCCAATTTTAATCTTCAACTTTCTGGAAACTTAAGCGATGACATTCGAATAAAGGCTTCCATTGCCGAGAATAGTTTGCCCGTACAAGGCAATGGGTTTTCACAACAGTTGAGAGAGTTTGATCAGATTTTTGTTGAGTTGGAGAGCGATGATTTTGGAAGGGTTCGAGCGGGAGATATTCAGATTGATCCGAATGAAAGCACTTTTTTACGCTTCCAAAAAAGAGTTACTGGTGGTTTAATTGAAACTTCTTTCCCCATGGCAAAAGGAAAGGGAAAAGCGCTTGTTTCTGGCGCACTTGCTCGCGGCCGTTTTCATAGAAATGTCTTTTTTGGACAAGAAGGAAACCAAGGCCCCTATCGTTTATCTGGTGCTCAAAACGAAGCTTTTATTCTGATTATTTCTGGTTCAGAACGCGTCTATATCGATGGCGTACAAATGGTTAGAGGAGCTGACGCCGACTACACCATTGACTATGCCACCGGCGAATTAAGCTTTACAGCCTTAAGGCCCATTACACGAGAGCGAAGAATATCTGTGGAATTTCAATATACAGATCAAAACTATTTGCGTTCGGTGGCTTATACCGACTTGGGTTTTGAAAAGAATCTTTGGAAGGTGGGAGTTTCTGTCTATAGCGAGCAAGATCATTCTTCCCAACCCATTCAACAAGAACTCTCCGACGAAGAAAAACTGCTTCTATCAGAGGCTGGAGATCAGTGGCGAGCGGTCTTTATCTCTACCATTCGACCTGCTAGTGGTTTTGATGGTGAAATTCGGTATCGACTAACCGATTCACTTGGAATCGACTCTGTTTTGGTTTATCAGGCCTCGGTGGATAGCAATTCATTTACAGCTAGCTTTATTGACGTTGGAAACGGAAAGGGTGACTACCGAATTGAATCGGCATTAGCGGGTGGAAATGTATATCGGTGGATTCCTCCAATCAATGGAATTAAACAAGGCCAATATGCTCCAGTACGCCGACTAAATGCTCCCGCGCAACTTCAAATCATTAGCAGTCGCATCCAAAGAGGATCAGAGGAATCTGGATTGTTACAATTGGAATGGGCTATAAGTAACCAAGACGAAAACAGATTTTCCAATATCGATAAAGAAAACGATGTTGGAAGTGCGCTTCAAGTTAGTTGGAAGAAAAAGTCAGAGAAATGGACAACTCAAGGCAACTATCAATTCATTCAACAAAACTTTAAAACCGTTGAAAGGGTTCAGAATATTGAATTTATGCGCGATTGGAATTTATCTCAGCGAGGTGCGGAAAATCAGCACCTTGCAAATCTTTCGGTCACTAAAAATTGGAATACCGAGAACAGCCTCAACTTTAGAACCAGTGGATTAAGTGCTGGAGAGGATTATCTGGGGTTTCGTCCTGAAGTTAGTCTGCGCTTAAAGTCAAAAAGTTGGTTTTTTCGGGGAGTTGGAAGTGTTCTATATTCTCAAGATAGTTTGGCAACCACCCAATTTTATCGACAAAAAAGCACGGTTGGAAGGACTTATTCGGATTTTACAACCGGCATTCGAAGCGAAGGAGAACAAAACACCAGAGCACTTCCGAATCAGTTATTACAAGAAAATGGGTATCGATTCTTCGAAGCAGAACTATTTCAAGCCTATGGCGATTCTACAGAGGCCGTATTTACCGAAGTTGCCTATTTCCAGCGATTTGATGATAGTGTAGCCATTGAAACTCTCGGAAGATCTGCCAATGTTAGAGGATTCCGAACCCGCCTACTTATTCAGCCAAAAGAGGCTCTATTATTCTCAGCCTACATCCAATTTCGCGATTTCGAATCCAAACAAATAGGCGTAAAAAACAACCAATCTTTTACCTCTAGATGGCAATATCGACAAAGCCTCTGGAAGCGTTCTCTGCAACTATCTAGCTATTATGAAACTGGAATATCCAACGAACCTTTGCGTTCTTTCAGTTTCATTAAAGTTCCAGATGGAACCGGAACCTATTTATGGATCGATTACAATGGCAATGGACTACAGGAACTCAACGAATTTGAAATAGCCGTACTTCCAGGCGACGGACAATACATTCGAATATTTACACCCACTCAGTCTTTTGTGCGCGCAGGTAAAACTTCGATCACACAAACGGTTGCATTTGAGCCCTTAGCTCTCGCTAAACAAGGTGAGAAGCCGTTTTGGGCGAGATGGAGTCTCCTTTGGAACTATAGCCTAGACAATGTAAATCGCTTTGAAGGACTTAATCCACTAAACCCATTTTACAATCCAACCGAAGATAGTCTTGCCCTTAGCAAAAGGTCTAGTAACCGATTGAGTTTCTTCTTCAATAGAACCCAAGCGCTATTTGGCGGCGATTATACCATCAAGCAGTTGAAGGTAAATCAATTATTGGTATATGGTCCAGAATCGGCCCTTTCTCAATCTCACAAGCTAAGTCTTCGATCGAGGCCATTGACTCCATTGACCCTTCTAGCAAGTGCTGAGATAGGCTTCAATACAAACGATGTCCCTGGTTTTGTGAATCGAAACTATAGCCTTGAAATCCAAGATTATGTTCTAACTATAGCTTGGCAATTTGGAGAAAAAATAAGATTAGAAAGCAATAGTTCCCTTGGCGAAAAGCGTAATACCATTGCTGATCTAGAACAATTGTATCAATTCACGCAAGGCGGTGAAGTATTGTATTCTCTTTCGGGAACCAGTAATCTTACTGCAGGATTAGACTATAGATCGAATAACTTCATTGGAGACCCTTTGTCTCCCGTTGGATTTGAAATGCTTCAAGGATTGCAAAATGGCGACAACTTCCTATGGAAATTCTATTGGGAAAGAAGCCTCTTTGAATTTCTACAGTTGAATATAAGGTACGACGGCCGAATCTCCCCAGGAAATCCGGCCGTCCACCTTGCTAGTATGCAAGTAAAAGCAGTCTTTTAATTCAGCTTAACTGTACTCGTACCAAGTAAATAGTCTTCAGTATATACTTCCGCTTTGTATTCTCCTTTGGTAAATTCTTCCCTTGAGATAAACAAACAAGTTTCTATGGCTTCTCCTTCATACCAAACCGCTTTCTTGTTAGAGTACAACATTTCTTTCCCATTGCTTGTGAAAGTATTGGAGGAGGAGCTATCCGATAACGAAACAATGGTATTCTCAGGCGTAATTAAGCGAACGTAAACGGTTCTTTCTCCCTTGGGAGCGATAAGATTTTTACCTAGTGTGAAACACACTTTAATCTCATCGGCCCTTCTCGCTTTAGATGTCTCACTCTCTTTTCCAGAGTTCCAACGCTTAATTCCAGTGGATGAAATGCCCGATAATTGCAAGATTGATCCTTTTGCTACCTCACCTTCCAATAATTGTTTAACCTGGCCTAATTGAGCGCTTTTTTGCTGCTCTTGTTGGAGGTTCATCTCTACCGCCTCCTTCTCAACCACTAAATTCTCAATGTGCACAGACATCGAATCGAGGCGGTTTACTAGTTTCTTGTTCTCTACTTTAAGCTTATACACCTCATTCTTGTAGCGATCCAGTTTTTTAAGATCCCCAGCTCGCAATCCTTGAACACTGTCAATCATAGATCGCAAACGGGTTCTTTCGGCATCTGCCACATCGATAAGGCTATCGTTCGCTAGTTCGAGCTGATCGTATTCAGCCACCAATGCTTCCAATTGAGCCGTTAATTGCTGCTTTTCACTACTTAAGTCATCTACCTGTTCGTTTCCTTTCATTAGAAAGTATCCCATGACCGCAATTATTGCAAGAAGGAAGACAACTAATACCCATAATTTTGAGCTATTTTTGTCAGAATTATCTTTAGTCATTATTCATCGTATTTGTTCACAAATGTATATAGAAACGCATGCTACAAAACATACTTCAATCCCTTAACTCTGTTTTATTTCCTTCATTGTGTATTCACTGTGGCTACAAACTAAAATGTGCAGAAATAGATATCTGTTTGCACTGCAAACTACAAATGCCCTATGTTCAGCATTCGCCCATGAATCTAGAGGGGCGCTTGTATCAGATCTTAAATCAGCGAATTAAACTGGAAAGTGCCATGGCTCTCTGCTATTTTCAAGAAGGAAGTATAACTCAAAGTATTTTACATTCGATAAAGTACAAAGGCAATAAGCCCTTAGCTAGGAGAATGGGAAGAGAAATGGCCCACTTGGCAAAGCAAAACAATAGAGGTCTACCCGATGTCTTGGTACCTATTCCTCTGCATCCAAAAAAAAAGAAAATACGCGGCTTTAATCAGAGTGAAGAAATATGCATTGGAATGAAAGAAGTGCTTTCTATTCCAGTTGAACCGAACCTCCTGATGCGAAAAGTACATAAAGAATCACAGACTCATTTAGGGAGAATGTTGCGTTGGCAAAACATCTCTGCAGCTTATACAAATGGAAACAAAATTCCAGCCTTCCAGCACGTTGGAATCGTAGATGATATGATAACTACTGGTTCAACGATAGAGGCATGTTATCTCAGTTTAAAAGCACAAAATCCAAACTTAAAAATCTCGGTATACTCTCTTGGTTTTGAGGCATAAAAAAGGGGCTGTCTATCCGACAGCCCCTTTAAACAATTCAAATTAATTGCAAGGAAGATTAATTGCGTTGAATTCTCTTCGTTACAAACGCATTACCTGATTGAATGCGAATCATGTACACCCCTTTAGGAAGGCCTGAAAGATCGAAACTTGCGTTCGCATTCCCTAGTTCAGAACGAACACTCTTGCGCTCAATTGGCTGTCCTAGTAGGTTCAATAATTCAATGGAGAAATCCTTGTTTACATCACCACTTAATTCAACATTCACTATTGATTTTGTTGGATTAGGATAAACGTTCACAGATGCTCCTAAGAGCGTTTGCTCATAGATAGAAATTCCTGCTACAGTTATACTAAACGTGCTATCTACACTTCCACAACTATTGGTTGCCGTAACGGTAACAAAAAACTGACCATTCTGAGTGTATGTAGCCGAAGCAATTGCACCAGTACCTGTGGCTCCATTTGCGAAATCCCAAGTAATAGTGGTAGCATTAGTAGTTGCAGAAGCATCAAAATCTACTATTCCATCTATTGCCGTGGTTGAACTCTGAATCCAAGTAAACGATAAACCTGGAAGTGGACCTGATGCGGCAGTTACCATCATTGCATTGGTGTAAGCACTGGTATCACCGTTCGCACAAATGTCAGCAACATATACATCATAATTAGAACCTGGGGTTAAACCCGACAAGGTGTATGGCGATGTTGTACTTACAAAGGTTCCAGCACCCGGAGTAAATCCACTTGGGCCCCATTGAACTACAGAGCTACCAGTTACACTTGTCCAGCTGAGATCAGCCGAAACGCAAGTAACATTGCTAGAAGCTAAAGCGGTAGGAGTAGCGCAGCTAGGAGGAGCACCTGTTGTAGTGAAGCAAACCTGAGCAGAATAGGCCGAAGTATCTCCTCCAGCACAAAGCTCACTCACATAAGCGCAATAGGCTGTGCCAGCGTTTAATCCAGAAAGAGTGTAAGGATTACTAGATGATGGAACTATTACTCCTGTACCTAGTGTAAATCCATTTGGACCATATTCAATATACCAAGTACTTGCAGACATGCTACCCGCAGTCCAATCCAGTACAACAGAGTTGTTACCTACACCCGTTGCATTTAGAGCCGTAGGCGCTGCACAAGTTGAATATGGATTCACAGCAAAGTTGTCTACAAACACATCTGGACCATATCCGGAATTGGCAATCATTCTCAATTGAATCGTCTGACCAGTGTAGGTTGCTGGATCAAGAGCGGCAATCATGTGAGAGAAAGTAGGTGCTGGAGTAGTATTACCTGCACCGGTAGTTGTAAAGCTAGGACCTATAAGATTTACAATCGTATCCCAAGTAGTAGACCCTTGAATCTGAGCCAAGACAATAAGCTGGTCGGTTGGATAGGCTGCACTGTAAAGGTGAGACCAATCAAATTCTACTTGAGCATCTTGAGAGATTACTATTGGCTCTGTTGTAGACTGAGCATAGTTTCCGCTAGTCCAACTCCAGAAATTAGCAAATAAGCGAGCATTGTTAAATTGGGTGAAAGTTTGAGTACCTCCCGTTAGATCCCAACAAAGTGGCGCCCATGTATTAAAGTCTCTCAAGTATGGCATACTAGCATTGGAACACTGCGTGCTAAAGCAAACTGGACCCGCCGCAAGACTAGTATCTGTGCCATTCGCACAAAGTTCATATACATAGAAGCAGTAGTTGCTCGAAGCGTTAAGACCTGTAATCGTAAAGGGAGATGCCGTCGCTGTAAAGAAGCTTCCCGTTCCTATTGCAAATCCTGGCGCTCCTACCTCAATAAACCAGGTAGTAGCTGAAGTAGAACCCGCGGTCCAACTCACCGTTGCGTCTGTAGTTGAAGTTGAAACGGTAGCTAAACTGATTGGATTTGGACAAGCAGGAGCTTCATCCACACGTATGTCATCTAGAGACATATCACCCGTAAAGGAAGCACCGCGCTTACCGGCAAAACGAACACGAATGGTATCACCAAAGCTTGACAAAGGAACATTGGCAATTAACCATGGGTCTGATCCCGCAGTTTGCTGTTGGCCGAATAGGCCAAATACTCCTTTATTCCATACACCATTGCTAAATATATCTACACGCAATGAATCCATGGTTGCACCATACATATGGTAAGCAAAAGATAAATTCGGATTGGTTAGAGAGGAAGTAATGATCTCCGGTGAAGTAAACATAGCAGGACCTGAAGTACTTACTCCTGTAGAAGTTTCTAGGAAAATGTACATTCCTCCAGGTGTAGAAGGCGTGGTATTATCAAAGAAAGGACCTGTAGCAAGTGAGTTTTCATTTGCCCCCGAAGCATCTTCCGTTTCCCAACGCTGACCTCCTTGCGTTCCACCTAAATCCCAACAGATTGGCAAAGCAACAGGAGCTGGATACGTACCTACAATTCCAGCAGCAGTACCAGTAAAGGTTTGAAGGTAAGGAGCCGTAATGGCTGCGCACAAGGTGGTAAAGTTCGAATTGGAAGAGTAACCAGAAGTGTCTGTTCCATTCTGACAAAGCTCACGCACAAACCAAGAATAGGTTGTAGCTGGGCTCAAGCCAGTAATAGTGTATGGATTGGAATTCACTGTTATGGTAGTTCCAGTTCCAATTGGAAAACCTGCTGGACCGTATTCAATATACCAAGTAGATGCTGCAGCATTGCCGTTTGTCCAAGCTACATTAGCAGTAGTGGCTCCTGTAGAAATCACATTCGTAGTAGTTGGTTCTGGACAAGCTGGAAGCGGTTCCACGATAAAGTCGTCTACGAATACATCGGGTCCAAATCCTGAATTGAAGATAAATTGGAAAATCACGTCCTGTCCAGTATAGATCGCTGGATCTAAATTGAAGGTTTCTTGGATAAAGTCAGCGTCTGGAGCAGGAGCTGTACTCGCAGCACCCGGTGAGGTAAAGGTTGTACCAATCTTATTTACAAGAGTATCGTACACCGATGAGTTTGCCAATCGAACTCGCAAAATCATTTGATCTAAAGGATAAAAAGCATTGTATAAATGCGACCATCTGAATTTAACTCTTGCATCTGAGCTAATGGTTATAGGTTCTGTGCTTGAATAGGCATCTTCGCCTTGAGGCCATCCCCAGAAATTAGCTCGAAGATAATCAGATGAATTCTGACTAACCACCTGTGAACCACCTGTCAAATCCCAGCAAAGTGGTGGGAAATTGGGGCCGTCGAAATCGCGCAGATAAGGTATGCTGGCAGGAACACAAAGAGTGTTAAAATTCAAAGGACCTGTCCAAGCACTTACATCTCCTGCAGCACAGCTATCTCTTACCCAAAAAGTATAAGCAGTTGAAGGCATTAAACCTGTAATCTGCACAGAACTTCCTGTTGTACTGCTTATAGTACCTGTACCAGGAGTAACACCCGCTGGACCAAACACATAATTCACGTCAGTTGCCCCACCCGATGTCCAGTTAAAGGTTGCATCATTTGTACTCTGCGAAACGGTTAAGTTCGTTGGAGCAGGACAGCTAACCAATGTACAGAAATTAAAGGGTCCACTCCATGAGCTTGTTCCTCCGCCAGCTGCAGAACAATCGTTCTGAACATATACGTCGTAACAAGTAACTGGGGCTAAACCTGTAATAACCACATCGTTTGTTACACTAGTAAGTATAGTTCCAGAACCTTGACCAAATCCTGCAGGGCCCCACTCAATATTATAGGCAGTACCCGTACCAGCCCATCCAACCGTTGCCTGAAAACCTTGTGCTTGAATTAAGCTTAATTGTAAGGGTGGAGGACAGGTAGGAATGTATTCCACTTTAAAGTCGTTTACAAACACATCTGGTCCGAAACCAGAATGGGCAAACATTTGAATTGTAACATTCTGGCCTGTATAGATAGCTGCATCCAAATAGGCTATCTCCAGATTAAAGTCACCTGGTGTAGTAAACCCGCTGTTAGGCGTATTAAAGCTTGGACCAGAAAGGTTTACAATAGTATCCCAAGCAGCAGCTCCCACAACTCTTGCTCTAATCGTTAATCGATCATTTGGATAAAAAGTCTGATACTGGTGAGACCATTCAAAGGATACTTGGGCATCCTGATCAATAAAAATAGGCTCAGTAGTGAGTAAGGCCGTTTGACCATCAGCCCAACTCCAGAAATTTCCTCTTGCGTAGTCGTTACCAAAATGCAACCACTGTTGGGTTCCACCTGTGGTAGTCATACACGCTGGTGGCCAAGTGTCAAAATCTTGTAAATAAGGTAAAGAAGCTGTTGAGCAAGGAGTGGTGAAATTAAACGGCCCAACCCATGGAGAAGTACCCGCTGCTCCACAATCACCTTGTAAGTAAATGCTATAGCTTGTATTAGGTGACAAGCCACTGATATTGATCGGGCTCGATCCAGAGGTTCCGCTTGTTCCTGTTCCTTGACTGAAACCAGCTGGGCCCCATTCATAATTTACAGACGCACCGCCAGTAAAATTGTAGTTCACTGTGGCCGTATTGGCTAGTGCGCCTATGTTTATACCAACCGGTGGAATACAACTTGGCACAGCATCATAAGAAACATCGTCGAAATAAAGATTTTGGAAAGTTGAGACGGAACTGTGCTTGATGGAAATATGTTTATGTCCAGCAGGAATACCCACTAAATAAACGGTTTGTGAAGCATAACTTCCATTCGTAGTTATGGTGGCCAATGAATTAAAGCTAGCTGTATCACCTGGGCTTGCTTGAGTACCCACTTGAAAAGTTAGTGGAGTTCCTCCATCATTTACAGCGAACTGAAACTGATATAGATTCTGATCTAAGCCCGCCATTATGGGTGAAACCAAATAGCAATTATTGCTAAACCCGTTGAAAAACTGAAGTTGATTTGGAGCTGTATTCGGCGTTGGGCCAAAAGATGCATCTGCAACCTCTGCAGTGGCATTAAAGAAACCCGGGTTATTTTCAAATATTTGCCAACAACCTAAAATCGAAGTACCCACTGGAAGTGCATCGAAATTCTCTGAGTATGGCGCTGCAACGGCCCCACACAAAGTAGTGAAGTTTAAAGGACCTACCCACTGAGAAGTTCCTGAGCCCGAAGCAGAACAATCATTCTGTATGTATATGCTGTAACCCGTTTGTGGTGTTAATCCTGTGATATTCAGCGTGTCATTCGTTGTACTTGATATAGTGCCTGTTCCTTGGCTAAAGCCTAAAGGACCCCATTCGTAGTTGAAACTACTTCCAGCCGAAGACCAAAAAACCGTGGCGCTTACATCATCAATGGTTGCAATTTGAGCAATACTTGGAGATGGACAAGCGGGCGGTGTATTGGTAACTACCAGCTTGTAATCTTCAACGGCTCCATAAACAAATGAAGCACAAGGCAACAAAGGGAGTACGCCAGATTCAATATTCATTATTCGCATTCTCGTTTCACCCAATACCGCGTTGGCAGGAACAGTGAAAGAAAAAGCAGAACTTAAAGGTTGAGCAGAGTTTGGTGCGCTAACGGAACCAATAGATTCAGAAACTTCAAAAGTGCCATTCTGATTCCAATCGATCCATGCTTGAGCCACACTAGTGTAGTAAGCTACTCCGCCATTGCAAGTACCTAGTACTACTTGAGCACTATACGAAGTACCAATGCTTACATCAGCAGAATCAATACCTGTTCTATCTACAACACCTGCTAATCCCGGACAAGTATTTGAATTATTGATGGAGAAATTGTCTCCAATTAGGCTAACACTTTCAATATCAGTATCGAAAGTTGATGTTGGTCCTACTCCTGTAACACAGTATTGTGCTGATACAGCGAAGCTGAGAAGTAGAAAACTAATGGCAAATCGTAATCTTAATTGCATATATTCTCGTAGATTGATTTTAGAACTGCCAATGTTAGGCAATTTCTTGCAGTATTTTTGCATAAAACACAAGATTGCAAACAATTTTAACAGTTAGGTGTTTCCGCTGGCATTTATTGCTTTTATGGGCCATCTACTCGGGGGTTACTTTCATTAACTCTAGTTGTGCTTCACAAGGCAGACCAGATGGAGGTATGAAAGATACGGTTCCACCCCAGATTATTCGAAGTATCCCTGAGAACCTCACCACCCAATTCATTGCCAATACCATTGTTATCGAGTTCGATGAATACATCGAGTTAAAGGATGCTAAAAAACAAGTTTACATATCACCCCCTCTTGATAAAGACCTCATTCTTAACTTAAAAGGAAAGAACTTGGAGATAAAGCTCGAGTCTCCTTTGGCCGATTCCACTACCTACACTATTAGTTTTGGAACGGCTATTCAGGATTTTAGAGAGCGAAATGTTCAGAAAAAGTTCAAGTACATATTTTCTACAGGAAGTTTTATCGATTCGCTTAAAGTAACTGGCTCTGTTCGGGATGGGATTAGCAATAAGCCACAAAAAGAAACTGCGATTATGCTTTTTAGCGCAGAGGATTTTTATCGGTCTTCTGATTCTTTACCCTACAATGAAAAACCTCAATACTATACCATAAGCGATGAAAAAGGCCATTTTGAAATCGATTTTATGCGGCCGGGAAAGTATTTGTGCTTTGCTCTTAACGATAAAGACGGTGATCTCAAATACAAAAGATCAAAAGAATCGATGGCTTTTCATCCTACACTTATCGATACCGATTCTATTCCAACTATCGACCTTAGACTCTCCACCGAACCAGCTGACCCTTTGTTACGCCAAACGGGACATGATAAATACAATCAAATTCGATTTATTTTAAGAGGCGAGGCTAAGAAGTTTGATTATCAATTCCTTGAACCTCTTGATTCTAGCATCGTATATCATTTAATTACTCCCAAAATACCAACAGACACTTTTACTCTATTTATAAATGATTTTCAAAAAGATAGCCTTCGAATTCTAGTTGGTATCAATGACACTATCGCAGATACTACCTTGGTTTTTAGAAGGAAATATGAAGTGCCTAAACCTATCGTTCAACTTATTCCAAATCAAGTTAGGCCAGATGATACCGTTAGAATGACAGCGAATTACCCCTTTCGAATAAACAAGAACACCTTCGCCCGAATCATTCAAGGAAAAGACACCACTTGGGAAGCATTGCCAGTTTCGATGGATTATCAACTCGAACGTCCTCTTCCCTTCTTGTCAGTTCAAAGCAAAAATGCTGGTGTGGAAGTAATGATTGAGCCAAACAAACTCGATTTCTTAGGTGGATTAGAGCATGATACTTTGATGCTGAATTACAAAATCCCAACCACAGAAAGTTTTTCTCATTTAAACATTATACTCGACCCTCAGTGGGAGGCGAGTTTTGTTTTTGAACTATCGAAGGAATCCGGAAGCTCTATCCTTTCCATTCCTTTTAAAGATAAGCTTATCATAGATCTTCCCTATTTAGCAGCGGGATCTTATCAGATGAAACTATTAGAAGACAGCGACGAAAACAAAAAATGGTCTCCCGGTCTTTGGCACATTCGCAAACAACCCGAACGCTACTTCTATTACGAAGAAAAAATTACCCTTAAATCCAATTGGGAAGTTGAATTGAGTTGGAAGCCGAGGCTAAGTGATTTCATTCCGGCTGAAGAGAAAGATAAGTAAGAACTCATTCCTTCTTTGGAGGCAGACCCAGACAATTAAACACATCTCTGTCTTTTAAGAATCCAAATTTTTCTTTTGCCTTTTCAATACCCTCTTTTTCCAATTCGGCAAGTACATAACCTTCTTTCCAAGGATCTAGTTGTGCCAATATTGAGCCCATTGGATCAATTATAACAGAATGACCAATGTGATCTATTCCGTTGCCATCTTTACCCACTCTGTTTACTCCCACCACCGCAGACATATTCTCAATTGCTCTTGCACGAAGAAGGGTGTCCCAAGCTTCTATTCTGCGCTCTGGCCAATTGGCAACATACAGCAATAGATCATATTCCTCTCGGTTTCGGCTCCAGACGGGGAATCGAAGATCGTAGCAAATCATCGGACAAATTCGCCATCCCTTAAATTGAAAAACTTCTCTATTTTGACCCGCAGAAAACACCTCTTCTTCCTTTGCAAGGCTAAATAAGTGTCTCTTATCGTATATATGCTGGACTTCTCCTCCATCCACGAAAAAAAAACGATTAAAATACTTTTCATTTTCTAGAATGCTCAGACTTCCTCCAACTGCAAAACCCCTTTCTAAACTCATTTTTTTCATCCAACTCACTACTTCTTCATTCCTTGGGGCAAGTTCTTCTACATTCATACTAAAACCGGTCGAAAACATTTCAGGAAGTAAAACCAAATCAACCTCTTCAATTTGTTTCAGTAATCCCTCTATTCTTTCAAGATTTTGATCTATACTTTCCCAAGCCAAATCAATCTGTAAGCCGGCTATTTTTAAGGAGTTGGATGGGTTCATTCTAAAGTCTAAAGTTAAGTTTTCAAAGCTTTTTGCTCCAAATGGGTCGGTCGAAAGATATTTCTGTTATATTTGAGAGAACGAAGAGCTCATGTAGAAGTTTTTCATTTTTGTGTTTTAGTTTTTCTCAAGAGTTGACCACGTCGCAAGCGTGGTCAATTTCTTTTAAGGCCTTTTCAATAACCACTGAGCATCTATAACAAGCTGTTTAACAGCCTCTTCAGAAGTTCCATCGTAAAAGCCTCTTATTCTTCCTTTCTGGTCTATTAGAACAAAATTCTCAGTATGAATGAAATCGTGTTCTATGCTCTCTGTTGGGGCTCTTGCCACTAAAAAAGAGGTCCTAGCTAAGGTATATATTTCGCTTTTCTCTCCTGTTAACAACTTCCACTTTGTATAGTCAACATTGTTCAAATTTGCATATTCAGCCAAGACAGAAACCGAATCCTTTTCTGGATTTACACTGTGTGACACTATTTGAAACAAGGGCTGGTCTGCAAAAGCATCTTGCAGAAACTGCTTCTGCACTGCCATATTCTTGCAAATAGACGGACAAGTAGTAAAGAAAAAATCTGCCATCCAAACCTTTCCTTTCATACTAGTACTTTGAAATACTTCCCCCTTTTGATCTGTTAAACTATAATCTGCAATTGTATGTCCTTTTCCTACGCCCCTAATAGCTGGCTCAACCAAATCAGGATTCACATCGGCCGGATCGTAAAAAGGAAGCGACTTAAACTCTGGTTGCAAAAACCGAAAAGCAAGGTAAAAAGCGCTGCAAAAAACCAACAACACTAAAAACACCCTCAAAACCAATGATTTATTCATAAAAGATCATTTATACTAAACCCCTATTCTCTGCATTATATAATACTAAACACGTAATATTGCAATCTAATTCGTTTAACAATGAAAAAGCTTTTTGTTCTTCTCTTCCTTTCATTTTTACCCTTTTTAGGTCAAGCCCAAAGGAAGATTGAAAAAACCATTAAAGTTTCTGGCGTTTGTGAGATGTGCAAAGAAAGGATAGAAACTGCATTGGATGTAAAAGGTATAGTATTTTCAGAATACAGTGTTGAGAAACAAGAATTATTGGTGGTGTATAAGCCTAAGAAAATTGAATGGTCTGCCATTGAAAAGTTGGTTCTAGATGCCGGTCATGATGTAGGCGAAACTAAGGCTAACGATAAGTGCTACAATGCCCTTAACGCCTGCTGTAAATACCGCTCACAAGAAGTTATTGATGCCCATAAGTAAATTCAATTGCTCACTTAATTGGTTTTTATTCTTAGCGCTACTCCTCTGGCAATTGCCCACTTCTGCCCAGTGGCACATTTCTGTTAAAGGACACTATCCAGAAGGTTCTTCGGCTTTGCCCAATTCGGCCCTTTTCTTAGATAATAAAGGAATTGGTTTAACAGATCTCAATGGTCAATTTCATCTGGTTGATGCCCAAAAGGGTCAGTGGCTAAAGGTTTCTTTCGCGGGCTTCTACTCAGACTCTGCTCAGCTTGGAGAAGAAAAGTCTGTTGTCTTTGTTCTTTCGCCACTCACCATCAACGAAATAACCATTGTAGAGTCAGCAGACGCCATCCGATTGTCTAAAAAAGCCGCCGGATTGGTCTATGAAATCAGTCCGAAAGAACTTCGCCGCGCGGCCTGCTGTAATTTATCCGAGAGCTTCGAAAACAATCCTTCTATAGACGTTGCTTTTGCAGATGCCGTTACGGGAACCCGCACCATTGAAATGTTGGGCCTTTCTGGCAAGTATATGCAAACCCAAATTGAACTCATTCCATTTCTACGCGGCATTCAGATTCGCCGAGGTTGGGCCTATATTCCAGGTCCTTGGGTGGATGGCCTCCAACTTTCAAAGGGAATTGGAAGTGTTTCAAACGGACATGAAAGTATTTCCGGCCAATTGAATATTGAACTCCGCAAGCCTCAAGGAGAAAAGGGCAATCACCTCAATTTCTATGTTAATCAAACTGGAAGGTTAGAAGCCAATTATACCACTGCCTATGCAGTAACAGAAAACTGGAGCTCTTCTACTTCCCTCCATCTTAGTACAAATCCCATTGCCATTGATCGCAATGAAGATGGCTTCTTTGATATGCCAGAGGGTCATTTGGCCAGTCTCATGCACAGGTGGAAGTTCCAAGGGAACTCCGGTTGGGAAGGTCAATTTGGATTTCGCATTGTAGACGACTACCAATTAGCCGGACAAACTCCTCTCGATAATTCAACCTATTGGAAGATGGAGCGCCAAAGTCGGGGAGGAAATGGATTCTTTAAACTTGGAAGAATCTTTAACGAACACCCCAATAATAGCTTGGGTATTATTGGAGACTTTCACTATCAAGAACAAGATGCCCAATTCGGAAGCAGAAATCTAGACGCCGTGCAAAATGGAGGCTCTCTACAGCTTCTATTCGATCATCTTTCTACCCAATCTTCTAATTCTTGGAAAGCCGGATTGAACGTTCAATACGATAATTACCTCCAAATATTCAATGATTTCAACGCCAATTATCAAGGAGTTCAGCAAGAATTCACACCAGGAATATTCGCGGAATACAATTGGGTTCCTTCTGAAAAATGGAATGTTCTTGCCGGTATCCGAACCGATTTTCACAATCTCTTTGGTACACGTATTTCTCCGCGCCTGCATCTTAAATACAATCCTACTGAAAACACCAGCCTTCGTCTGAGTTCTGGCTCAGGATTTCGATCTAGCTTACCCTGGCTAGAAAACCTAGAATTATTAGCTTCCTCGCGACTTTTCGATCCAAACTCCTCTCTTGCCTTTTTTGAAAGGCGTTTAAATGCTGAACAAGCTTGGAATCACGGATTCTCAATCGAACACAATTTTAAATGGAATTATAGACCCGCTACCATAGTGGTCGACTATTATTTTACCCATTTCGGGAATAGGCAAATTACTGATATGGACGAGGCGAGCAATATTTTTCGTTTTACAAACCTCAACGGCCGATCCGAAAGTCACAGTGCCATGGCTCAATTAGATTTTGAAATCAAAAGAAGAATGAGCATGCGATTAGCCTATAAATTTACAGATGCGCGCAGCCAATATTCTTCTGGCTATTTAGCTGATCCATACATTAGTAGACACAGGGGATTTATTGCATGGTTCTATGAAACACGCAGTGCTTGGGGCTTCGATCTCTCTACCCAATGGGTTGGACCAAAAAGATTACCCGTAAACGCAACGGGCGAACGAAACAATCAATCGCCTTCTTTTGCTCTCTTTAACGGACAAATTAAAAAGACATTCAAGGAAAAGTGGGAGTGGTATTTAGGGGCTGAAAATCTATTGGGTTTTGTACAAGATCAACCTGTTCTCAATGCAGAAAATCCATTCAGTCCAGATTTTGATGCAACGGTAGTTTGGGGCCCAATAATGGGCAGAATTGTATTCCTCGGATTAAACGTAAAATTCTAATGAAAAACAGCCTCCACTAGACTTTTAGTATAAAGACTTTGAGGTTTACTCAACACCTCAGCGGTTCTACCTTCTTCTTCAATTTTACCTTTATTCAAGACAATAATTCGGTCGCTAATAAACTGTACTACCGATAGATCGTGCGTAATAAATAGACAAGAAAAGCCAAATTCATCCTGAAGGTCTTTCAGTAGATTTAAAACTTTCGATTGAACGGAAACATCCAAAGCCGCAACAGACTCATCGCAAATGAGCAGTTCTGGTTCCAATGCTAAACTCCGCGCAATGACAATTCTCTGGCGTTGTCCTCCCGAAAAAGTATGTGGGAAACGATTGTAATCTTCGGCGTTTAGCCCTGTTTTTTCAAGTAGGTGGATGGCTTTATCCTTTGCTTGAGCCTTGTTCTTAACTAGTTTATGATATAGCATAGGCTCTATAATAGCCTCCCCTGCCGACATTCTAGGATTCAAGCTTGAATACGGATCTTGAAAAACCATTTGAATTTCGCGCCTATATCTCTTTGAACTTGAATACAATGGCTGCCCCTTGAACAAAATATCACACGAATCATCCGGTAAAAGCAGACCACATAAAAGGCGTCCTAGTGTTGATTTTCCAGATCCGGATTCGCCCACTAAACCCAAGGTTTCAGATTTCCTGAGATCAAAACGAATGTCTTCTAGGACACTGGTTTTAGAATTTGGATACGTAAAATGCAAGGAGCGCACTTCCAATAATTTCTCCTCCTCTGAAAGCTTCACTTCAGGCTTATCGTCGATTTGAATTTTCCCTTTGGAATTCAGTATTGCTTCCAACTCAGGCAATCTATTGGCGTTCGGATAGGCAGAAGGCCTGCTGTTTAGCAGTGCCTTTGTATAGCTATTCTTTGGGTTCTCAAGAACCTCCTTCGCCTTGCCATACTCCATTTGTTCTCCCTTCCTCAACACGCAAATTGTATCTGAAACAGCCTGCACTAATCCTAGATCGTGAGAAATAAAAAGCACTGCCATTCCGTATTTCAACTGAAGTTGCTTGAGAAGAAGCACAACCTCTTTCTGAACCGTTGCGTCTAAAGCAGTAGTAGGTTCATCGCAAATCATCAGCAGTGGTTCTCTCAAAAGCGCCATGGCAATAACTACCCTTTGTCTTTGTCCGCCCGAAAGCTCATGGGGATAAGAACTAAATACTCTCTCAGGATCAGGCAATTGAACTTCTGTAAATGCTTGTATTGCTCGTTCTTTGGTAGGATGGTCTAAACCTTCCAACACCTGTTCTCCACAACGAATAACAGGATTCAAAGAGGTCATAGGTTCTTGAAAAACCATGGCTAAATGCCTGCGCTGAGCGCGAATTTCCGCAGCTTTTTGAGAGCCATTTAAATCCACCTCTCCTTCTGGCGCATGCAAGATAATGCTGCCTTTTACCGAAGCTTTGGAAGAGAGCAATCGCATAATAGCCAAAGCGGTAAGCGATTTTCCAGATCCAGATTCACCCACCAATCCTAGGGTTTCGCCTTGTGATAGACTAAAGCTTAAAGGTTTTAAGACCTCTTGTTCTCCGAAAGAAATACTCAGTTTCTCAAGCCTTAAAAGCTCGGTCATACGATCTTAATTTCCGATTCATCTAGAATAGGCTCTTGACGCATTTTCAAAAGTATTTGAGCGAGAGTTAAGGTATCCTTTTCACAATACTTCGCTATGCGTTGTAGGTCGTTTTCATTCCAATATACTGATCCAACTTGACTTCCATCTATATCGTCTTTTGGACTTGGAATACCTAAAACTTTTGCCAGTAATTTCAGAGAGGTAAAATGCTTTCCATCTCCGAATTTCCACAATTCCATGGTATCGAGATGGTGAATTTCCCAAGGTTTTTTACCCTGAATATCCAACACCTTAGGAAGATCTAATCCATTGATTAAAAACCTTCTGCACAAGTAAGGGAAATCAAATTCTTTTCCATTGTGTGCACAAAGTCGATAGTCTGGATTTTTATCTAGAATATGGGCAAGCTCTTGCAACAGCTCCAACTCATTATCTCCAAAAACACTCTTCAACCGAAACACTCGTCCTTGGCCATGGGCACGCTCAAAGACGCCAAGAGAGACACAGACAACCTTACCAAACTCAGCCAGAATACCGGCCCTTTGCGGGTAATATTCTTCCGCTGTGAATTCGTCTTTTCGCTGCCAACGTGTTTTATCTTCCCAGAGTTTTTGCCAATCAGGATCTAAATCGGCATAGGAAGAAAAGCCTGAAACCGTTTCTATATCTAAGAAAAGAACCGATGATAAATCTAAATGATGAAGTGCTGAACTCATTTGCCGTACATTTTTAAAACCTCGTTTACATATAGATGAAAGCAGTCTTTGTGTGGCTTGCCTTCGGTTGAATAACGGAAACCCAATCGGGTAATCACAATAGAATGCTCTGGAATAACAATTACATATTGCCCTTCTCTTCCTCTCATATAATACACAGGCGTACCGTGACTCTCTTGATCTATCCAATAAGAATAGCCGTAATGATCTGATTTATAGCCTTTGGTTGCGAGCTCAAAGAAGCTAGAATCTAAAATCTGATTGCCCCTCCAGTTTCCTTTGTGCAATGCCAACAATCCGAAACGCGCAAAATCTCTCGCATTGGTGTTGAAGCAGCAATAGCCAATTTCCATTCCATCTGGATGATCGAGTTGCCAAAGTGCAGGCTCTTGCGCACCCATCGGCCGCCAAAATTCTTTGGATGCATACTCAGACAGACTCATGCCTGTGGCACGAATTACACAGATTGCCAAAAACTGAGTACTTCCACTTTGATAGTTATAAACCTCACCCGGCCTTTCTGAAACTTCTACCTCTGAAAGCATAACCTCCTCTAAATGATCTGAATAATAGGTTTTAGCTGTAAGTGTAAAAGGACTTTTATAATGCTCCTTCCAACTCAAACCTGAAGTCATGGTGCTGAGATGCCTAAGCTCAAGATCACCCGCATACGTTCCTTTTAGTTCAGGGATAAGCTCCATTACTTTTTGATTCCATCCCTTCAAAAAGCCCTGCTCGATGGCCTTTTCTGCCAAAAGAGTGACGATTGTTTTGCTGGCAGAAAAGGTATTGGTTTGAGACTTTTCATTGTATCCTCCCCAATAATGTTCTTGAACCAATGAGTCGTTGACTAATACAGTAAAACCCACGCTTCGCGTCAATTCCAACATATTCCTGAGCTCAGTAGTGAGTGGTTTTTTGTTCAATTCTGGATGCACATATAAAGCTTGAGGCGATTTAGAAGCCTCAATTTGACGAAGATCAAAATAGATATGATCATCTATTTCTGCCGATTTTGCCCCACGGAGATAGGTGGATTTTATTCCTTTTATTAAATACGTAGAATCGGTTGTCCAAAGCAGTACAACTGCTAAAAGACTTAGACTTAAACTAAAGTAAAAAGCCCACTTTACGGCTTTGCGCATATGCAATTAAATTGTAATTCAAACTGAGTGATAATAGAACTAAGCACTTGTTGTCTAGAGGGAAGCGAGCCTAATTCTTGAGCCATATTGGCAACTGCCTTATCGGCAATTCCACAAGGTACAATGTACTCAAAATACTTCAAATCTACAGAATGGTTGAGTGCAAATCCGTGCATGGTAACCCAACGTGAAGCCTTTATGCCCATTGCACAAACCTTTCGCGCCTTGTCAGTTCCTACATCAAACCAAACACCCGTCTCTCCTTTCGACCGATCTGCTTTGAGTCCATACTGATGGAGCACCTCAATGATTATTTCTTCTAAGCACCTCAAGTATCTGTGAATATCTGTAAAGAAATCGTCGAGGTCTAAAATAGGATAACCCACAATCTGTCCCGGACCGTGGTAAGTAATATCTCCACCGCGATTAATTGGGAAAAACTCAATTCCCATACTTTCGAGCTCTGCCTGATCAATTAAAAGATGCTCGGCCTTTCCGCTCTTTCCTAAAGTGTAAACATGCGGATGTTCGCAAATCAGCAAATAATGAACGAGCGGTTCTTTCTCTTCATCGGCTTTGTCACGATTAGCAAGTTTCCTAGCCACTAATTCGTCAAAGTACTGTTGTTGGATATCCCAGGCCTCCTTGAAGCCAATCCACCCTAAATCAACGACCTTAACGAGCGGTTGTTTCATCCGATTTTACCGAGCTCAGACTTCAGAAAATCAATCACTTTAATATCCATAATATCTACTTGATGGATTTCTGATAAATAATAAGAAACCCAATCACCCAGGTGGTTGAGATATAAACTTTGCGAAATAAGAGAGCTTCCTGGTGCCTTCCACTCCAATACGGTGGGCGTTCTTTTAAGTAGAATGTCCTTATTAATATCTGCACGAATGGCGTTGCGATCGTACTCAAAATCACTTCTCAAAATGATTACCCCAAAGCTCTCGTTTCCGCCTGCCCATCCAACCAACTCATTGTGGTTCATTTCAGGGATTGCCGAAGACCAGCCCAACATTTTAGAGTTTTCATTTAATTGCTGACGAAGGCGCTCGCCCATGGCGGCTAAACCATCTGTGCAATAAACTACCGCGCAGTGGTTTTTTAGTTGTTCTGCGTACACCTTTGCCTGAGCGTGAATAGAATCGATATCGTTTCGCATAGCTTCAATTGCCTCTTTCCAAGAAGCGATGTAATCCGGTGTTTGAAGGCCGTAGAAGTCTAGAAAAGACATCAATCCTGTAATGCTATATCCCAGCATAGATCTAGGCGGATTGCCTCCTTCTACCACAAATGCGTTAAAATTATGCTTCGTTGCCAATTCAAGTGCTCTTCCTCCCGAAGTAATGATGGCCACCTCAGCCTTGCGCTCAATGGCTTGTTCTAGAGCCGCCAAGGTTTCTTCCGTATTGCCCGAATAACTGCTGGCAATGACCAGGGTGTTTTCATCTACAAAAGCGGGTAAATAATAATCTTTATTTACAAAAATGGGCGTATGACTTGAGGCAGACATCCACTCTGCTGCCAGGCTACCACCAATTCCTGAACCACCTAATCCGGTTATCACTACAGCCTTAAATCTCTTAGCCGGATTTTTCCATTTTGCTCTTTCCGCAATTTTCAATCCTTCTTCTAGGTGGTCTGGAAAAGCAGCAATTAAATCTTTCATCATGGCGTATAAACTCATCAAATTAATAAGCTTCAAATCTACTCAATACATTCGAGCCTACAGCCACACTTATCTTTGCGCCCAATTAGCTGATTTTTATGTTGAGCGAACAAGAATTATTGAGAAGAGAGGCGCTGAAAAGCCTTCGCAAATTGGGTATAGACCCTTATCCGGCTGCAGAGTTTGAAGTAACTCACACAGCCAAAGAAATTAGAGAGAATAAAAGTTTAGAAGAAAATAAATCGGAGGTTACCATTTCAGGTAGAATGATGAGTCGTCGCATTATGGGCAAGGCTTCATTCGCTGAAATAAAAGACCATACAGGAAGAATTCAGGTTTATATAAATAGAGATGTTCTCTGTCCTGATGAAGACAAAACCCATTACAACGAAGTTTTCAAAAAGCTTCTCGATATGGGTGATTTCATTGGCGTAAAAGGAAAGGTCTTCCGCACTCAAACTGGTGAAATATCGGTTGAAGTTAAAGAATTGACTGTGTTGAGCAAAACCTTGAGGCCCCTTCCTGCTGTAAAAACTGATTCGGAAGGAAAGGTACACGATGCGTTTAGCGATCCGGAGCTTAGGTACCGAATGCGCTATGTTGATTTAATAGTAAACGACAAGGTGAAGAGCACTTTCGTGAAGCGAAGTGCCATTTTTACAGCTATGCGCAATTTCTTCAATGGCTTTGGTTATTTGGAAGTAGAAACGCCTATTCTTCAGCCCATTCCGGGTGGAGCCGCCGCTAGACCTTTTTTAACACACCACAATGCCTTAGATATTCCGCTTTATTTGCGCATTGCCAACGAGCTGTATTTAAAGCGGCTAATTGTTGGTGGGTTTGATGGTGTTTATGAGTTTGCCAAAGATTTTCGCAATGAAGGCATGGACCGTACTCATAATCCGGAGTTTACTGTCATGGAAATCTACGTGGCCTATAAGGATTATAAGTGGATGATGCATTTTACTGAACAAATGCTAGAGTCTGTAGCCTTGGCGGTAAATGCCACTACAGACGTTGAAGTTGGCGGAAAAAAAATAAGTCTCAAGGCACCCTATGCCAGGGTAAGTATGCGCGACGCTATTTTAGAGCATACCGGTTTTGATATTGATGTTTTGGATGAAGCTGGGTTAAGGGAGGCTTGTGCTAAGTTGGGTATTGAAACCAACAATAGCATGGGAAAAGGCAAGTTGATCGATGAGATTTTTGGTGAAAAATGCGAGCCGCATTACATCCAACCTACCTTTATTACCGACTATCCTGTAGAGATGTCGCCTTTGTGTAAAAAACATCGCGATAACCCAAATTATACTGAGCGCTTCGAGCTCATGATCAACGGTAAAGAAATTGCCAATGCTTACTCTGAGCTCAATGATCCTATAGATCAGCGCGAGCGCTTCGAACAGCAGTTAGCACTAAGCGAAAAAGGAGACGACGAGGCGATGTTTATTGATCAAGATTTTTTACGCGCTCTAGAATTCGGAATGCCTCCTACCTCAGGAATGGGCATAGGAATGGATCGATTAACCATGTTATTAACAGGCCAGACAAGTATTCAAGAGGTTCTCTTCTTCCCGCAAATGAGGCCAGAACTTCAAGTTGTTACAAGCTCAGGTGGCGCCTTTAAATCTTTAGGTGTTCCTGAAGCTTGGTTGGAAGTAGTGGCTGAATTATATGGCACAGTGGAAGATATGAAAGCCTTAAAGCATACTCAGGTGCATCAACAATTAAATGGTTTCCGAAAGAAGAAAAAGTTGGATGTTCCCGCCCTCAGCTTGGAGGATGTTCTGGCTTGGTTTAGTTAGTCTTAAAACTTGATGAAGCGGCCCTGGCCGCTTTTTTTATTGCGTAAATTAGGTCTCATCCAATTGAGTTGTAAACAACCGCTCTGCTGAGAATTGTATTCACTTACTCAAGCTGCAAGTCGGTTTAATTATTGACTGGCACACCCTAAGGAGCATGGAGCACAATTTTATTTTACTATTTCCTCCTGAGCCAATTAGAATCTTCTTCTCATCGCTTCAATGGCATTCATTCATGATGATTTATTCAGCCTTTCCACTCACAATTACTTGTATATTACTCTTTTCTACATTAAAATCAGTAGGTTTACAAAACTAGTCTATCAAATCCAATCTAGATGAAAATCAAAAGTACCCTCTGTCTCTTTATCTTGATTTCTAATTCTTTCTTCTGTCTTAGCCAAGAATTATCTAATTACGATTTAAAAATTGGCTTATCCCCAATGCTTGTTCCAGCCAATTATTCCGAAACAATGGAATTCCAGGGTAGTGCTTTTGATCATCAGTTATTCAAGATTATTCAATTCTATTCGCATCCGAACGAAGCAGAAAAAACAGCTTTAAAAAATTCAGGGGTTGAGCTGATAGCATACTTACCCAATTATGCTTGGTTGGTAAGTTTCAACGAAAACTTCGCCATCCAAAACTTGAGAAACTACAATGTCCGAGCCATTTTAGAAGTTCCATTGGAATACAAATTATCAAGAAGCTTGCAGTTGGAAGAATATCCAAGCCATATTCAAGTGGGAGAAAATCTCAAAGTATGGGTTACATTTTATCCCACAGTTAAACTTGAAAAGATTCAGTCTGACTTGAGTCAAAAAGGCTTTGAAATTATAGAATATAATGAGATTTCTAGTGCAAAAGAGATGGTAGTTCCCATTTCAAGAATTGAAGAATTGGCCAATTTGCCGTATGTCCAATTCATTGAACCTATTTCACCTGAACCAAACCTTGAAGGTGGATTTGTAGAAGATAGAAATAATCATCGGGCCAATTATTTGGCTTCAGAGCAACTTGGAGGTTTACACTTTGACGGTTCAGGAATTACCCTCGCGGTTCGAGAGGGGGGCACTGTTGACCCTAGTATCCACAATGATTTTAAAGGGCGATTAGACTATTCTTTGGATGCTGGAGCGGCGGCATCAAGCCATAAAACAGGTGTTGCTTGGCGAATGGCAGGATATGGAAATGACAACCCCTCCAACACGGGTATGGCCTTCGGTTCAAATGTAATTTCTACCACTGGAGGTTTCTCTTATCTGGTAAATAATACCAATGCTATTGCGGTAAATAATTCCTATGGCTTCGGCTGTTATATTGGAACCTATGGCTCGAGTGGCCGTTCAAATGACAACTTGATTTACAACAATCCTAGTTTTATGATTGCCTATTCAGCTGGAAATATTCAAACTACAGATTGCGGTTACGGTGCTGGAGCCTCTTGGGGAACCATTACAGGAGATAGTAAACAAGCGAAAAATGTACTTGCTGTTGGAGCCCTGAATACCAATGATGAATTAATGGGTTTTAGTAGTTGGGGTCCTGCACCAGATGGAAGAATAAAGCCAGATATCTGTGCGGTTGGTCCGGGTGGAACTTCATTCGCTTGTCCTAATGTGGTGGGTGGCTTTGGTCAATTATATCACGCCTATTTTGATATGAATGGAGTCTTGCCCAACTCTGGATTAATCAAAGGCATTCTACAAAATACAGCCGATGATTTAGGAAACCCAGGGCCCGATTTTAAATACGGTTATGGTCGTATAAACTTGCGTCGAGCGTATGAAACTATTGCAAACAACACCATTATTGCTGATAATATTAGCAGTGGAGCAGTAGACAACCATATTCTAAACATTCCAGTAGGCACTAAGCAAGTGCGCGTTATGCTTTATTGGATGGATTATGAAGGTACAGTTGGTTCTTCTGTTGCCCTTGTCAATAATTTAAACTTAACCGTAACCGCCCCCAATTCAACGGTATACAATCCTTGGGTTTTAGACCATACTATTAATGCTACCAACCTGAATGCCAATGCTACACGAGGTGTTGATGCCCTCAATAATATGGAGCAGGTAACTATAGATAATCCAACCGCTGGTAGCTATTCCATCACAGTGACTGGATTCTCTGTTCCTCAAGGACCGCAATCGTATTTTATAGTTTACGAGTTTCTTGAAGACGAGCTTACCCTAACCTATCCCATAGGTGGCGAATCTATGGTGGCAGGAGAAACTCAACGGATCTATTGGGATTCATATGGCAATACTACCGGAACTTTTGATCTTTCTTATTCTACGGATGATGGGTCTACTTGGATTCCCATAGCGGGTGGTTTGGCCAACGGCAGTCGCTTTTACGATTGGACTGTTCCGAGTATAATCAGCGGAAAGTTGAAGATTCGAGTAGAAAGAGGATCCCTTGCCGACCAAAGCTCAGAAAGCTTCTCAATTATTGGCGTTCCGACGAATGTAGTGTTGATTTGGTCTTGCTCAGATTCTTTAAAGCTAGGTTGGGATGCTGTACCAGGCGCGACAGCCTATGAAGTTTTTAAGTTGGGAACAGAATACATGACATCTGTAGGAACCAGCTCGGGCACCAACAAAACTATTTACGGTGTAAGTACAAACTCAAATGAATATTTTGCCGTTCGCGCATTAGGTACAAATAATGCCAAAGGAAGACGGACAAACTCTTTGAAGAAAACGCCAGGAGATGAAAACTGTGTGCCTCTTGAAGTTTCAGCTACTGCCATTGCATCGCACCCTTCGGGCTACTATCCAGATTGTTATACACCTTTCGGTAACAATGTGCGCTTTCAATTTTTGAATAACGGAGTGAGTTCGCTTTCTTCCCTTTCTGTAAGCTATCAATTGAACTCAGGAAGTATTCAGACAGAAACCTTTAATGGTTTAGTTGCTTCAGGCGCGTATGGCGAACATCTCTTTTCAAGCGGTATTTCTATTCTTTCAGCGGGAAACTATAGCCTAAAGGCATGGGTTAATTCGATGGATGCCAATGCTACAAACGATACGGTGATCAGTCAAATTACCATATATTCTGGAGGAACTGCAACCTATCCATACTCGCAAACTTTTGATGCTTTTACCAATTGTGCAACCACTTGGGATTGCACCGGCTATTCTTGCACCCTTGAAGAAAACTGGTTTAATGTGCCCTTCGATTATGAAAAGGGCGATTCTACGGAATGGCGAACCTTTTCAGGCGCTACAGGAACAGGAGGAACAGGACCCTCTTTCGACCACACTTCAGGAAGTGGGAAGTACCTCTACATGGAGACTTCTGGCAACAGCGGCTCAGGCTGTCAATTCGATGATGCCTATGCTCTTACGCCTTGCATTGATCTATCTTCAGCAACCAAGCCAGAACTATCGTTTTGGTACCATGCATATGGAAGTTCTATTGGTGAGCTACATGTTGACATTTTTGTAGATGGCGAATGGATTTATGACCTAACCCCTCCAATTCAAGGAGATAAGGGAAATACATGGTTTCAACAAACAGCCAACTTAATTCCATACGTAGGTAAAACCGTAATTCTGCGCTTTAGGGGATCAAACGGTGGGGGATTTACAGGCGATCTCGCTATAGACGATGTTGGCATTCAAGAAAACCCCGCGCTGGTAAACCCAAATCCATTGCCGTGCTACCCTCCTCAAGACGTATCTGCCTCCGTAACTTCAGGCACAACCGGACTTATAACATGGAATGCAGGTGGTTCTGAAACTTTGTGGGATGTGCATATTGTGCCTTCGGGTGCCGCTGCTCCTATCGGATTAGGAACCGTTGTAACAGACACCTTCTACCTTGCATCAGGCCTTGCCGCCTTAAACATCTATGATATTTATGTTCGTGCCATTTGCGGGGGGGGAGACACATCTTACAGCAGTAATACAAGCCTAAGCATCTATTGTGCATCGGGTTCTGCTTCTTCCATTGACTCTAAAATTGGCATGGTTGCCATAGATGGAGATTCCGTAGTAAGTGGAGCAAACTGTGCAAGCTATACCGATTTACGTGGAACCCCTTTATTCAACCTTCAGTTCGGAACTTCTTCTTCGATAAGCGTTGAGTATGCTAGCTGCGGAGGTACATATAATGCCTATTCACAGGTGTACATTGATTTTAACAACGATCTGGATTTTGACGATGCCAATGAAATTGTGGCTTCTGGCTTAGTAAATTCAACGACCACTTTGAACAGCCCTATTACTATGCCAGTGTATGGCTATACGGGAGACTATACAATGCGTGTGGTCTTAATGGAAAGTGGCTCTGCTACCTCTACCATGCCATGTGGAACTTATAGTTGGGGAGAAACCCAAGATTATACTGTTCACATTCTCTCTCTTTCGCCTCCTTCAAGCTGTGCATTTCCTTCAAACCTTGGCTCTGTAGCTACGAGCGAATCGTCTGCATTGGTTTATTGGATCGCTGGGGATACACTTGCAAGCAACTGGGTTGTGCAATACGGAACCAATGGCGGAACGTCTTCAAGTGCAATAGCAACCAATGACACCCTTACCCTCACTTCTTTAGAACACTCTACTTTGTATCAAGTCTCTGTGGGTGAAATCTGTGCAAGCGGAGATACCAGCTGGATGATAGGTCCTGC
>JAFMBM010000018.1 GCA_017858515.1 Cryomorphaceae bacterium
GCTACGCTTCAACAACATGCACGCTTTATTCGCATTACTTCCGCAGGTATTCACGAGAGCCATCCGCACGATGTAACCATTACCTCCGAGTCGCCAAATTATAGCCGATAAACTATTGCCTTTGCTTAGTCGGATTGCCTATTTTTGGGCCTCCACAAAGTAATGGTATGAAGAGAATTGTTTTATCCCTTTTGTTTACAGCCTTCTTAGGCGCTTTAAATGTTCATGCACAAAAAGACGTGCTTTTTACCGTCGACGGTCGTCAGCAAGTTTCTGCTGAAGAGTTTAAGGCTGTCTTTAATAAGAATAGAGATATTGGAGATCAAATAGATCCCAAAACTCCAGATGAGTACTTGGCTCTTTATATAGACTTTAAGCTAAAAGTGCTGGAGTCTATGGATCTGGGAATGGATCAAAGAGAGTCTTTCTTGATGGAGTTTGAAGGATACCGCGATCAATTGGCTAGACCCTACTTGACCGATCAGGCTTCGGAAGAAGACCTTGTGAAAGAGGCCTACGACCGCATGAAATACGATGTAAACGCAGGTCACATCATGATTGCGCTTGAAAGTGAGAGCACTACAGATACCTTGGAGGCTTGGAAGAAGATTCAGCAAATTGCAAAAGAGCTGAATAGCGGCGAAGAATCATTTGAGGTTTTGGCCTCACGCCATTCAGAAGACACCTACTCTGCAGAACAAAATGGTGTGTTGGGTTATTTCACGGCCTTCGGGATGGTGTATCCCTTCGAATCGATGGCCTACAAAACAGAAGTTGGAAAGACTTCAGCTGTTTTTAGAACCCAATTCGGATATCATATTCTAAAGGTCTACAACAAAAGACCGGCACGTTCTAAAATAAAAGTGGCTCATATCATGCTTATTAGCAACAATAAGAGCACTGAGCAAGAAAAGGCCAATGCTACCCAAAGCATTCAAGAAATTTATCAGAGAATTCAATCTGGAAGTTCAAGTTTTGAAGAAATGGTAATGCAATTTTCTCAAGACAAAACAAGTGCAGAACGCATGGGCGTTTTACCCGAATTTGGAATCAATGAAATGGTTACTGTTTTTGAGGAAACGGCCTTCGCTCTAAATACACCGGGCGAAATCTCTAAACCCATACAGACTGAATTCGGATGGCATATTATCAAACTCATTGAGAAAACACCCATTCCAACTTTTGAAGAAGCTGAGAAGCAATTGAGAAGAAAGATTCAAAGAGATCAAAGAGCCAGTATCGGTCGTCAGAATCTGATCAAAAAGCTGAAAAGAGAGTACAATTACAAGGAGAATGAATCGGCTGCAAAGAAGTTTATTTCTCAATTTACTAGTGATGTTCGTACGGGCGACTGGATTCCTTCTGAGAAGTTGTTGGCAGACAAGAGTGTATTGGCCAGCTTCGCAGATCAGAACATTGAGTCGTATCAATTAGCAGAATACATCCAAAATAATCCGGGAAGAACTTCAGAGGCCTATCCTTTTGAGGAGATTTATAGAAATTTCTTAGATACTTATACGCAGCAGCGTTTGCTGTTGTTTGAGAAGGATCAACTTCCAGCAAAATACCCTGAATACAGAATGTTGATGAACGAATACAAGGAGGGAATTCTTTTATTCGACCTTACTCAAGATGTGGTTTGGAACAAGAGTATAGAGGATTCTACTGGTTTGACGGAATTTTACGAGGCGCATAAGGCCAACTACAGATGGAAGACGCGCTACTCTTATACTCAGTATGATTGTGCCGATGCAAAAACGGCTAAGAAGGTGGCGAAAATGGTAAAGAAAGGGAAAACGCAAGAGGAAATTTTGGCGAAGTACAATACCGAAAGCAATCTGGTAGTTCGTGTTACTTCAAAATACACGGAGAAGCCCGATGCTGAAGTATTGAGTTTGAATGAGACACAAAATCAATCGGAAATATTGGAGAAAAACAGTCGCTTTGTATTCTACCATCTCTCTAAATTGGTTCCGCCTTCGGATAAAGAACTGTCGGAATGCAAAGGATTGGTGGCTGCAGATTATCAAAAGCTTTTGGAGAAGAACTGGTTAGACGAGTTAAGAGCCAAGTATCCTGTGGTAATCGACGAGACGGTGAAGAATAAATTATTCAATTCGCTCTAATTGAAATTCAACCTCCTTTTCAGTTGCATCGCCCTGGTTTTTCTTTTTTCCTGTACAATTGAATTGCCATGGAATAAGGAGGATAGAATAGAAATTGCGCGGGTGCACGACAAGGTTTTGTATTTAGATGAGCTGCAAGAGTCCATTCCTATGGGATTGGAGAAAGAAGATTCGCTTATGCGCACTCAGCAATTTATCGATAGCTGGGCTCGAAATCAACTTTTGCTCCATCAGGCTGAGTTTAATTTCAGCGAAGACATGAAAGGTTTCAATAAGAGGGTAGAGGATTATAGAAACGACCTCTTAAAATACGCTTATCAGGAAGCCATGTTGCGCAAGCTTTTAGATACCGTAGTAACTCAAAGTCAACTAGAAAGATATTACGAAGAGAACTCCAGTAATTTTGAATTGAAGGAGAATATTCTTCAATGCTCTTATCTAATCCTTGCTCAAGAAGCTCCAAAATTAGAATTGGCTCGAAAGCTATTTCGCTCCAAAAAGAAAGAAGATTTAGAAGAGCTGAAGAAGTATGTGGTTCAGTACAATGGGCGGTTGGTATTATCAGATTCTACATGGATTTCGATGGAGCAATTGGCCAAAACCATTCCCATACAAACTTATAACCAGCAGGAATTTTTATCGCGCAATAAGTATGTAGAAGTGAGTGATTCATTGAATATTTATATGCTCAATATCAATCAGTTTAGAATTACTGATGGTCTTTCTCCACTTACCTATGTGCGAAACACCATTCGCAGCGTTATCATAAATCAAAGGAAACTACAACTCCTAGAGAAATTAGAGCAAGATCTACTGGATGAAGCTCTTAAGAAAAACTACTATGAAGTATTTGCGAATTAGGAATCTGCTGATTCTCCCTTTATTAGTCGCACAGTTTGCAGCGGCACAACCTGTATTGGTAGATGGCATTGTGGGTGTAATTGGACGAAATATTGTGCTTAAATCGGATTGGGATTTGCAGGTGCAGTCGGCAAAGCAACAGGCTCAGCCAGGTATTCCCGTTCCATCTAATTGCCAAGTTCTTGAAGATTTGTTCTTTGAGAAGTTGTTGATTCACCAAGCAGAAATTGATTCAGTGGTGGTTTCTGAGGATGAAATAGAAGGAACCATGGATAGGAGGATCGGTATGCTTGTGCAGCAAATTGGTTCGGAGCGAAAGCTGGAAGAGTATTATAAAAAGTCTATCCTCGAGATAAAGGAGGAGATGAGAGAACTGGTAAAAAACCAGTTGGTTGCCCAGCGCATGCAAGGACGAATAGCCGATGATATTGAAATTACACCTACAGAAGTTCGGATTTATTACGCCAAGATTCCGGAAGATAGTCTTCCACTCATCAATACAGAGGTTGAGCTTTCGCAAATTGTTGTCTATCCAGATGTGACCGAAGAATCGAGTCAGGCTACTATTGATCGTTTAAAGGAGCTAAAGCAAAGGGTGAATTCTGGAAGTAGTTTTTCAACCCTAGCCATTCTCTATAGCGAAGATCCAGGCTCTGCCAAGAATGGAGGAGAATATAAAGGAATAAAGCGAGGGCAGTTTGTAAAGGAATTTGAAGCGGTAGCTTTTAATATGAGGAACGGAGAGGTTTCGGATCCTTTTAAAACAGAATATGGTTACCACATAGTACAGCTTATTTCAAAAAGAGGAGAGGAGTTGGATCTGCGTCATATTCTCATCAAGCCAAAAATTTCAGATGAAGATCTCAATAAGTCGAAAGCGAAGTTGGATAGTCTGCGTGAGCAAATTCTTTTGGGAAGGATTTCCTTTGATCAAGCGGCCTTTCAGGTTTCAGATGATGAAAGCACGCGATTTAACAATGGTTTGATGATGAACCCACAAACGGGAGATTCGAAATGGGAAGTAAACCAACTGGAGAGAACCTTGTTTTACAGCTTAGAGAGCTTAGGAGTAGGGGAGATTTCTAAACCGGTCTTATTCCGAACACCTGATGGGAAAGAAGGTTTTCGATTGGTGCGATTGCTTTCAAAAACAGAACCTCACCGCGCGAATTTGAAAGACGATTATTCTAGAATTCAGAATGTTGCATTAGGAGAGAAGAAGCAGTTGGCGATAGAAGAGTGGATAGACGAGAAGTTGAAAGATACCTCCGTTCGAATAAACAAAGAGAGTGTAGATTGCACTTTCCGATACAAATGGCAGAAAGAAGAAGCGAATGATTCCAAATGATGAAGTAGCAGCTGTAGAACAGTTGCAAACCAAATATGCCGAGTTAAAAAAGGAGATTTCAAAGGTAATTGTAGGACAAGAAGAGGTAGTAGATCAACTCCTTCTTTCTATACTTTGTCGCTCGCACAGTCTTCTAGTGGGTGTTCCAGGTTTAGCAAAAACCTTGTTGGTTAATACCGTAGCACAAACCTTGGGACTGAGCTTTAACCGAATTCAATTTACTCCAGACCTTATGCCTTCAGATATCGTAGGCTCTGAGATATTGGATGAAAACAGAAAGTTCAAGTTCATTAAAGGCCCCATCTTCGCGAATATATTGTTGGCCGATGAGATCAATAGAACTCCACCCAAGACGCAGAGTGCTTTGCTGGAGGCCATGCAAGAAAGATCGGCTACCTCTGGGGGTCATAGCTATAAAATGCCCGATCCTTTCTTTGTTCTTGCCACACAGAATCCCATAGAGCAAGAGGGAACCTATCCATTGCCCGAAGCTCAGTTGGATCGCTTTATGTTTAATATTCAGGTAGATTATCCGAGTTTTGAGGAAGAAGTGCGAATTGTAAAAGGTACCACTGGAACTGATAGTTCTAGCTTAAATACCATTCTTTCAGGAGAGGATATTCTGCTTTTTCAGAATCTCATTCGCAAAATTCCTGTTACGGATACCGTATTTCGGTATGCAGTGAAGGTAGTTTCTCTTTCTAGGCCAAACAATGTAGATGCACCCGATTGGGTTAAGAAGTATATTTCTTGGGGAGCCGGACCACGTGCCAGTCAGTTTCTTGTATTAGGAGCTAAGGCTATAGCGGCGGTTACTGGAAAATTCTCTCCCGATTCGGAGGAGATAAGAAAGGTAGCCATACCTATTTTACGCCATAGGATTGTAAGAACCTATCAAGCTGAAGCAGAAGGAATAAGTGTAGAGGAGTTGATTGATAGACTGCTGAAAGAAAACGCCTAGCCTAGATTGTACTTTAGGATACAGTAGATGGCTCGGAAACCATCCTTCCATCCAATTTTTTTGCCTTCTTCAAAGGTTCTGCCGTAGTATGAAATACCCACTTCGTAGATGCGTATGCCTTTGATTTTCGCTATTTTAGCCGTTACCTCCGGCTCAAATCCAAAGCGCTTCTCTTTCAATTTAACCGACTGAATAACCTCACGGCGGAATAGCTTATAGCAGGTTTCCATATCGGTAAGGTTTAGATTGGTTAAGGCATTGGATAAGAATGTCAGGAAGGCATTTCCAATGGAGTGCCAGAAGAACAAGATTCTATGTGCATTTCCACCCATAAATCGTGAGCCATAGACCACATCTGCATGTCCGTCTAAAACGGGTTTAAGCAATATGTTGTATTCCTTCGGATCGTATTCTAAATCGGCATCTTGAATAACTACAAAATCGCCTTTTGCCTTTTCAATGCCCGTATGCAGTGCAGCACCCTTGCCTTTGTTTACTTCGTGTGCGAAGTATTGAATGGCTAAAGTGGGATTTGCTTGGATATAGGTTTGTATTGCACCTTCGGTATTGTCTGAGGAACAATCGTTTACAATGATTATTTCTCTTTCAAGATTTCCTATAAGATCAACAGCTTTGATTTTGTCGAGGATAAGGTGGATGGTTTTTTCCTCGTTATAGGCCGGAATTACAATCGATAAACGCAAGGGAAGTAAATTAATGTCCAAAGGTACATAATCAGATATTCTCAAAAGAAGGGCTAAATCTCTTTTCTTTGCAATAAACCTTAGATGAATTATGGAGTCAATTTTTAATGGAAAAGGCTTTTTAGGCAAGCTTGAAGACAAGATTGCCGGAATGAAGTGGGATGTTTGGATAGTTACAGGTATTTCATTCCTGATTGCTTTTTTACTCTATGACTTTAAAGTAAGCGAAGGGGGAGATGATTCTGCCTATATATTCAGAGCCTACGACCTCATTCATCAAGGCACCTTCCCATCCTTTCAAGGGCCTTTGTACCCTATGTTTTTGGCAGTGATCATTGCCATTTTCGGACTGAAGATTCAGTTGTTGAAGATTAGTTCGCTTATTTGTATGGTTCTCTTCTTCTTCCTCACTTACAAGCTATTGAAGAATAGGGTGCCAAAGGTAGCCTTACTCGGTAGCCTGTTGATTGCGGCTCTAAGCCCCATGTTCATGTATTTCTCTTCTCAGACGTATTCAGAGGTATTCTATCTCTGCATTCAGACCGGAATGATTGTCTATTTCTTAAAGTATTATTCAGAAAACACTTCCAACCCAAATTGGAAAGTGCACCTTATTATGGCTTTGTGGATTTGGCTGATGGGAAATACCCGAACGGTTGGATATGCTGCTTTACCCGCTATTTGGCTCTTTTTAGCCTCAAACAAAGACTGGAAATCCATTGCATGGATAACAGCCAGCTTCGCGGGAGTATTCGCTGTTTTGCATTTCATAAAGTCATTAATTTGGAGTAGCGGTGAGATGCAGTTTGCCAGCCAGGGTAGTACCCTATTATTGAAAGATCCATACTCGCCTACCAATGGCAATGAAGATTTAATGGGTTTTGTAGAGCGCTTTGGAAGAAATGCAGAGCTCTATCTGAGCAAGCATTATATGAAGTTTCTAGGATTAAAAGATGCTTTGAATAACGACACATCTCTTGTTGTAACCCTGAGTATTGTTTTCCTTCTGGTTGGTACCTTGATTTACACTTGGAAAAAGAATGCAGCCCTTCGTTTCATCAATCTTTTGATTCTGGCTAGTGTAGGTCTAACCTTGTTGGCAGTTCAAACCCGCTGGGATCAGTTTAGGCTTGTAGCGCCTTATTTGCCCTTTATTAGCTTAATTATTTTAAGTGGATTAACCTATTTATCTGCTGATAAGCGATTTGGATTCCTTCAATTCGGAATACCCATTGTTGCCGGCGTATTGGCTTTAGGGGTGTTTTCTAAAGGGAAGGCAGAGATTTCTGAGAAGCAGTCGGAATTTAAGAAGGCCATAGCTGGCGACGTCTTGGCCGGATATACCCCCGACTGGCAGAGCTTTATTCAGATGAGTGAATATGCGGCGCAGTATGCACCAGATAGTGTCATGATTGCTTCAAGAAAGGCAGGCATTAGCTTTATCTACGGAAAGCGAAAGTTCAAAGGAATTACACGACTTCCTTTTACTCATAGAGATAGTATAGATTGGAATGCTTCCCAATGGATGATAACGGATGGCAATACGCTAGAACAAGATTTAAATAAACTGGGTCTTACTAGAAAGTCCATTCAGGCGTTGGTCTTCGGCGAAGCACCCAAA
Organism: Cryomorphaceae bacterium; assembly: GCA_017858515.1. GTDB lineage: Bacteria > Bacteroidota > Bacteroidia > Flavobacteriales > Schleiferiaceae > RFXV01. The sequence continues at coordinate 7,622 of JAFMBM010000018.1, forward strand.
GAAACAGAACAGGCAAAAGGACAGTTTTATATACTCTTGAAAGTAGATCAACAGACTGTTTCCATTGCAGACAGCTTAAATATTAAGCATTGGACCGATGTGAATGCCTTTTTAGATGTGTATACCGAATTGAATTTGGCAGAGCCCGACAGAATGGTACAGATATTAAAGGACAATAGAATTAAGTATGTGATTATGGCCAATTTGCGCAGAAATCCACTTCAAAAAACCGAATTCACTATCAATACCATTAGTCGTTTTCTCTACTATATTCAAATGAAATATCCGGGAGCATTTCGAGCGGTTCACAGCATCGGAAGCTCGGAGCCAGCCCAATTGGTGGAAGTGAATTTTCAAGCATTTAAGAACTGATATAGACCTATCTTAGCGCGTTAGAATTGAAGAAAATGGATTATTCCGTTCAGAAAAAAGAGTATTACCACAGTTTTTTCGAACGCACGGCGAGAAGCCGCGTTTCCTACAGAAAAAGGCATTCCTATTATTGGGATTCCATAACGGATTACATCAACTATTACGTTCGTGAAGACGATAGCATTTTAGAGGTAGGTTGTGGTACCGGAGAACTACTTGGTAGAATAGGAGGGCGAGAGAAAATGGGGATTGATTTCAGTCAGGCAATGATTGAGGGTGCAAAGGCACAGTTTCCTTCCATCCACTTTGAACATATGGATGCTCACTCTCTGAATATCGACAGGAAATTTGACCTTATCATTCTATCCAATCTCGTAGGCGTTGTGCATGATATTGAACAGGTTTTTAGGGAGTTGCATAAGGTGTGTCATGCCGAAACAAGAATCATAGTTTCGTACTACAATTTTGGATGGCAGCCGATTATTAAGTTAGCAGAATCTATTGGTGCGAAGAAAATGGCACCTGAGCAAAGCTGGTTGAGCAAACACGATATTCAGAATCTCTTATATCTTGCAGGTTTCGAGGTATTTCGGCAGAATTCAGACTTACTACTTCCCTATAAGATTCCATTGGTTTCGCATGTCTTTAATAAGTATTTAGATAAATTCCCAGTTCTGAATACGATGGGCATTAATCAGTTTTTCTTCGCAAGACCTATTCCAGAGAATAGTACAGAAGATTGGAAAGAAAAGTATTCAACCTCAGTAGTCATTCCAGCAAGGAATGAAAGTGGAAATATTGAAAATGCCATCCAACGCCTTCCGAAATTCGGAAAGCACGTTGAAATTATGTTCGTAGAAGGCAATTCTACAGACGATACATGGGAAGTTATCCAGCAAATGCAGGAGAAGTATAAGGATACCCACAACATCAAAATTCTTCGTCAAGATGGAAAAGGAAAAGGCGATGCGGTACGCAAAGCCTATGCAGCTGCTACAGGAGATATTTTGATGATTCTGGATGCAGATTTGACCGTTCCGCCTGAAGAAATTCCTAAGTTTTACAATGCCCTTGCCTCAGGTAAGGGAGAGTTTATTAATGGATGTAGATTGGTATATCCTTTGGAGAAGGGAAGCATGCGGCCATTTAACATCATGGGAAATAAGTTTTTTAGCTACCTATTTTCTTGGTTAATGGAACAACCGGTAAAGGATACGCTTTGTGGTACCAAGGTGATGTTCAGAAAAGATTATCTGAAACTGATTGCCAATCGGAGTTATTTTGGAGAGTTCGATCCTTTTGGTGATTTCGATTTACTCTTTGGATCCTATAAATTAAACCTCAAGATCATAGACTTGCCCATCCGCTATCAAGAGAGAACCTACGGCAGTACCAATATTTCTCGCTGGAAGCATGGAATGGTGTTACTTAGAATGTCTATGTATGCCATGCGGAAGATTAAGTTCAAATAGTAGGCATTTTGCCTCTTGCGCTTTACCTTCGCGAACAAATCCCTAAAAATCATTTCAAATGAAGATCAGTGTAATAGGAGCTGGAAATGTGGGTGCAACTTGCGCCGATGTATGTGCTCATAAAGAGCTAGCAAACGAAATAGTTCTGCTGGATATAAAAGAGAATTTTGCTGAGGGAAAAGCACTGGATATGTGGCAGACGGCTCCCATTAATCTGTATGATTCTAGAATTAAAGGAGTAACCAATGACTACGCAGCTACCGCCGGTTCTGAGGTAGTAGTAATCACATCGGGTTTGCCTCGTAAGCCAGGCATGAGCAGAGACGATTTAATCGAGACCAATGCTAAGATTGTTAAGTCGGTTACAGATCAGGTTATAAAGCACTCACCCGATGCCGTAATTATTGTTGTATCCAACCCCTTGGATGTAATGACCTATTGTGCCTATTTGACCGCGAAGGTTAATCCGAACAAGGTTTTTGGAATGGCAGGTATCTTAGATACAGCGCGTTACAAAGCATTTTTGGCTACCGAATTAAATGTTTCGCCAAAAGATATTCAAGCGGTATTAATGGGTGGTCATGGAGATACCATGGTGCCACTTCCTCGTTACACTACCGTTGGAGGTATTCCGGTTACAGAGCTTATTGCAGAAAATAAATTAAATGCCATCATAGACAGAACCAAGTCGGGAGGTGGTGAAATTGTGAAGCTTCTTGGAACCAGTGCATGGTATGCTCCTGGAGCAGCGGCTGCTCAGATGGTTGAGGCCGTAGTGCGCGATCAGAAGCGTATTTTCCCAGTTTGTGCTTGGTTACAAGGCGAATACGGAATGAAGGATATCTACTTAGGCGTGCCTGTAAAACTAGGCAAAGGGGGTATCGAAGAAATCATTGAGTTGAAGTTGAACGATGCTGAAAAGGCCCTTTTGGAAGAGTCTGCCAAAGCCGTTAAAGACGTTATGGGCGTTTTGGATACGATGAATATGTTCTAAATGATTTTGATCTAAATAAAAAGGCTGCCGAGGGCAGCCTTTTTTGTTTCTATTTCTTCTTGAATAAGCCTTTAGCCCTTGCTCTTAAAACTCCATTCAATTTCTACTCGAGTTACAAGCTCTCCCGCCTCATTCTTGCCTTCACTTATCATGATTAGTTTCTGGGCTTCACCCGTTTCTATGGCTTTCGTAATACAGTCGAAAACGGCTTTTCCCTCCTCGCATCGAAAGACAATTTTTCCCTTTGCTTTTTTATAGAAACTGCTCTTCATTTCCGTTACCAGCATAGAAACCTTCCCCCTTCCTTCAATTGCGATTAAAGCTAAAATACCTGTAGAAAGCTCTGCCGCTCCGGTTTGTGCAGCAAAATAGATGGATTGAAACGGATTTTTAGTATTTCTATTGAAAGGAACGCTTACTTCTGCCCTGTTGGCATCTAAATATTCTACTCGAACTTTCCAAAAAAAGAGAGAAGGCAATTGGGTCCAAAAAAAGCCTTTTAGTTTCCATGGCGAAAGCAAATTTTTCATTGTCTTCTGCGCACTTGGATGCAAATGGTCCATCATTTTCTAGTTATTGATTTAGTATCTTAATGACGATTATCGCAATGAATGTAGTTGGAGGGTTCCCCTTTTTGGAGGAAGTCAATCCTTTCGCATCCAAAAGATTCATATAAAAATCCCAAGATAACGGGTGGTTTATCTTTAAAGAGCCTTCCGGTCCATTGATAGGTTTCAGCGTCTCCAGACATTCCATTCAATGGTTGGAAGGAGGCACTTTCTCCTTCAAAAAGTATCCTGTTTAGGACTATAGATTCGAAGTTGCTTTTCTCATCTACTGCCAGCAAATGCCTTGCTACTATTCTGCCTTCCAGCCATTTGTCACGCAAATAATATCGATAACCATCTAAGAAATAACTGTATACAGTGCCTGATTCGAGAGGAGCTAATCGGTCTTCCAATGTAATTGTAGGGTAGTGCTCGGGGAAACGATTTTCCTCATCCTTTTCCCACTGTATCCTTTGCATTTTGCCTTTGCTAAACGGACTGGTTTTAGCTGTGCACACCAATACGTTGTTGTAAAAAGGCCCCAGTTCGTAGAGATCTTCAATGTCTAATTGTAAACCAATCTTATATTCATATGGCTCGTGCCTATCCTTCCCGCCTCGAGAATACGCGTTCAATACGGCTATAACTTTCATGTCTTTAATGCGAAATGAAAGCAAAGAGTCGCTTTCGTAATTATACGCATAAAGAAAATCTGTTTCTTTCAATCCAACCCCATCGAGAAAACGCCAACGGTAAGAATCGGTAAGTTCCAGATATATTGGTGCATTATAATCCAACAGGGTATCAGGAAGAGCGGCAGAATCTGGATGAGCGCTTAGGCGATATACATCTGAAAAAGAAGAAAATACAATGGTTGTCTCAGGATCGTCTTCTATAAAATCTAGCCTAAATAATCTGAGATCTTGTGCTTTCACCCATCTTCCTGAAAGAAGAAAAAGGAGGGAGAGCACCAGTATTTTGGAAGTGACGCAGCGTTTCATCTTCGAAAGATAGCGCCAAAAACTGGGTGATGTAATTCAAACTAAATCGGCGAATTAGAAGATCGAAAAGAGAGGCAAAATTTAGCTATTGATCCAGGCTGGATAGAGAAATAGAAGTCCAGGCAAAATACCAGAAAGGAAAATACGTATTAACTGAATGCTTTACTCAGCCTCATTTTATAAAATACGACGTTTGCATTTGGAACAAAGACTCAATTCTACCTGATCTATGGTACGAATGGTTTCTACGGCATCACGCATCACGCATTTTTCAGAAAAATTGCAATGGGGTAGACCAAGATTATGTCCTACTTCGTGCATCGAAATTTTCTTCAATCTTTTATAGAACAGAATTTTATCTGCGGTATTAAAGCGGAAGGTGGAAACAACACAAGAAGGACCCGGACGATATCCTAAGCCAAAAACACCCCAATCGAGATACTTGCTTTCTGGCTTTAGTACGTTTCCCCATCTATCTTTTTTGGTTGTAGACATATCTTTATCGAGCAGGCCAATGGTGAAATCGATGGTGTCTGGCTGTTGGAATTTAAGAATGCGCAAAAGACTATCGGCTCTATAGCGCGGCGACTTAATGTTCACAAAGGCCTTCTTTGGTAAACTCTGTGTGGGAAGAAGAATGGTTTTAAAGCCATATACCTCCTTTATGCTTTTTGAAACACTGTCTACTATTTCACTCTTTATGCTTCCAAATGCTTGAATGCCAATGGTTATTTCATTTTGTTTCTTTGTGTTGCAAGCGAAAGCCACAAGAAGTAAAAGGCAATAAAGAGTAGCTTTGGATTTCATTTTTGAATGAGATTAATGGGTGCAAAATGGCGGAGAGATCAACGCTCTGAATGCACCGTAGAGTAAGCTATTTTTTTGGAAGGAATAAGCTCATTTCATCTATTTCCAAGGAGTCTATATGTCCCATTTTGCTTTCATCTTGGCTAATGAGATGCATATGTAAAAAGGAGTCGTGGTGTGTAAAAACACCTTGATGCTCAGTAGAAAAGAAACCCACAATCTCAACACTTTCATTCTCTAGGCTGTAATTGACCTGACCTTGATGGGCTTCCTTTGGAGAAGAAACCGTACTGCCCTTGGGTAAATTTTGAATGTGAATGGCGGCCTCGACAATCTTGCCTTCCAAGCGAAAGGCAAAAGGCCTTTTTAAATCTTTGCTGCGTTCATTTAAATATTCTTCAAGCTGTTTACCGTTCTTAATGGAGTTTGGAAGAGTAGAGCTTTCCCACTCATTTACTTCCGAATAAACAAAGAAAGGGGCTGAGGTAGAGGTATTTTTAGTCATTTCAATAGACGAATCAGCACCTACTCTAGAAGTAAACAATACGCCATCTTTTAGTAATAACTCCCCTGTTAGATAGCTTTCAGGACCTAATCCGTATAATCCGGGTTTACCAATTAGACTGTCAAAGACTAGCGTTGCACCCAACTTTCCTTTCCACATAACATCTTTCATAGCTCCTGCAATCTGAACGTCTGCATAGGTTTCTACATTCGTGGGTTTTGGTTTCTTCTCTTGGCAAGAGAAAAGAAGCAATAACAACATTGGCGTTGTGAGAGCAAGAGGGAAGAATTTCTTTTTGAAGGTCATAGGTATCGATGTCTTTAGTATTTCAGAATAGCGCAGAAAAGGTCTTAACTAGAAAATGGCATCTATTCCCAAAGCTTCGAGAAGGGGAGCAGCAGCGGTTGCCGATGAGATTTCATAGACTGGGAAATTCATTTCAATTAGCTTCCCAATTCGTGAAATAGTCAATTCTATATTTTCTGTTGTCTGAAACAGAATGGAATTCCAATCGGGATATTTTTCAAAGAGAAATTTAGATGCAGCTAAAGTGGCATGTTCACAAAGTGGAATTTCCATTTTAGGAGAGAAGTAGCGGATGGAAAAGTGCCTTTCTTTTTTAAAGGATATAAAGGCGGTTTCAGAATAGCCCAATTCTTTGGCAATGGCTTGCATCTTTTCTTCAGAAAGCACGCTTTCCAAAAGGCAAACCGCAGCGTGATTGCCCTTAAAAGCGGTGTCAGTGAAAGAGTCTACTGAATAGGTTTCGATGGGTTTAGGCATAGAAGAGATTCATTAAATTATCGAAGTAGTTTGGCTTAGAAATAGTCACTTCTTAGCGCATTCTGCCTGTTTGTGTTTGTTTTTCCATTGAATCCAATATTCTTGAAGTCCTTCTTTGGTGGTTTTTAAATCGCTGATGAACAATTCTTCCCCTTTTAGTAAAGCTTTCTGCAACTGCTTTTTTCTTGATTGGATGGCTGGGGCATGATTCCATCCACCGCAATGGTCAAAGGAAGTGTAGGCTTCACACTTTTCTAAAACAGAGACAAAAGGTATATCCAAAGAATAGGTAACCTTGCCAGAACCCATTCCTACTGTAGACATCGAAATATTGGAAAAGTCTACTTTAGAGTACTTGGCTTCATCATAGAGTTGTTTTAGTTTTTCGCCTACCCGATGCGCCATTTGGTTTGAAAACTGATGGGCAACGTCTGAGCCATTTATGAATTCTGGCCCAGAATAGTGGCCTTTGCAGCGGCCATCAGTGCAATGAATTTCAGAACTTCCTTCCCTTTCATGAATTTCAATAAAACTAGCATGCAGAAAAACAACTCCCATTGCCATGAATAAAGTAGCCTTTTGTTTGAGTAAAATCAAAAAGGCATTCCAAGGCGGCTTGAAGCCAGATGCTTTCGGGCAGTTGTGGGCCATCCTAAAAGAGAAATATTGGCAAGAGAGATCTATTTCTTTTCAATTCTTCCATCGCTGTGTTTGGCAAATCGTCCGCTGTCTCTGGGGTGTGCCACCTCTCTTTCCTCCCAAGGCCATCCGCCAAATTGAGTTCTACTATACTCTTGCATGGTTTCACGGATTTCCTCTACCGTATTCATTACAAAAGGACCATGTTGTACAACGGGTTCACCAATGGGCTTTCCCTCAAGAATTAAAAAGAATGAATCATCGTTGCCGTTTTTAATGGTGATGTCTTCATCCGGATGCACCTCAATGATATGGTTGGATGGGATATTCTTTCCATCTAAATCAATTTGAGCTCCTTTATAGTAGAAAATAGATCGATTGGCTTCTTTGGCTGTGGCAGGGAGAGTCCAAACCGCATGAGCATTCATTTTAACGGTATAAACACCCACCGCATTTTCTGTATTTGCAGCCCAAGAATCGGGTGTAGGAGCCAGTGCTTTGGTTTGATTTATTTGTCCGGCTATCACTTCAATCTGCGTTGAATTTCCCCATTCATCTTTGTGATGCACAACGGGAATGTCTTCATTCCAAAGCATTTTAAAGTGTGGCTCTACCATTTTAGAAGCGCGGGGAAGATTCAGCCAAATTTGGAAAATCTCTAGCGGATTATCCTTGTCTTCGTGTAAAAGTGGAAACATTTCAGAATGCTGAATACCTCTTCCGGCTGTCATCCATTGAACATCTCCAGCCATAAATCTACCAGCGGCACCCAAAGAGTCTGAATGATCTACAGCGCCTTCTTTGTTTATGGTAATGGTTTCAAATCCTCTGTGAGGGTGGAAGGGAAATCCTGGAATGCTGGAACCATGATACATACGCCAGCCGTCTTTTGCCACAAAATCCTGACCGATGTTTCTTCCTCTAAGTTGATCAGCAGCGGGACCCATAGCGGCATTCCCTTTCGGATATTCATCTCTGTGATAGGCACAAAACAGAAAAGGATCTTGTGTTTCCCAAGGAAAGCCTAGGGTCTTAATAGCCTTAATCATTCCCATTTATCGTAAAACTCAAGGCTCCCGAAGGACATTGGGAAATCTGTTCTTTCAATTCTTCTGTACTCGCATTCTCAATGCTTATCCAAGGGCTTGCTTTTGGATTATAGACTTTGGGTAATGTTTTAACGCAGATACCTGCATGTTGGCACTTACTGGCTTCCCATTGAATGGTAATATCGCCATTACTGTATTCTTTGATCATTGTTTCAAAACTTTTATATTGACACGTCTCATCGAAAGCAATGAAACGCATTCCTCTAAAATAGCAATTCTAATGGCCGTTGAGAGTAGAATTATTTTGTTCAAATTCAGACCAATTAATCAGGGGATTATCAAGTTATTGTTTGATAATTCTAAAGAGTTGTAAACCATCCACCTGTGTGAATTTCATAAAGTAAACACTAGCTTCAAATTGATCAAAGTCAACTTGTGTTTTCTTCAATTTGCACACTTCCATACTCAATTCTCTTCGTCCTTTTAAATGGCAGACTTCCACCCAGTCCTCTAATGAAGGACGGTTGATTTTAATAAATAAAGAGTTGTAGGTTGGATTTGGAAAGATGAGAGTATTCAAAGTTTGTATAAGCAGAGAGTCAATAGAAAGATGAGCTAACCTAGACACGCTTTATTGAACATATGCCAAAAGAATGCAGTTCACCCATTGGCTTATTGTTCTTATATAGAGCATATTATAAATGAGTGAAATTTACTTCCAATAGTTAACAGATTAAAATGTCTTGAAGTGGGATATAGTATTTAAATAAAACAAAGCTGCCTCTTCATGAAAATGAAGAGGCAGCGCATCCTTCTCAGAAGAACATATGGGAGAAACAGAATATTTACACACTCCAACCACATGAAAGTGCTTCACATTCTACTCAAACATTTCAACCCTATGCCTATTTCTTTTCAGGAATATCTTCTAATTCCTCCCAAGGATCAAGTGATTTGCTATCTGGACAATCTATACAAGTGAGTCCATTCTGAGCCATAATCCAGGTGTGATTAAGCATTTTGTAATCAATTGTATTGGTTACATTCTTGATATCATACATAGTTCCATCTAGACTTTCATCCAAATAAACAGACTGGCCTACTGGTAGTTTAAGAATCACTTTTACTTCTTGTGCTCTCCAAATATCGCGGTTAACCAAGCTGTAGTAGGAAGGAATCGTGAGTACACTGTCTTCTTCTACAGGAAGGTAGACTACATTCTGAGCGTTTGATCTCGCTTCTGTTTTAGATTTTCCATGCGACTGTTTTTCAATTAGCAAATACGCCTTCTCTGAGTCTGTAGACTCTATGGTGAATTCGACTAGGTTGAAATGGGTAGCATTGGGTTCTTTGTGCCATTTAAAATCCTTTCCATTCATATTCAAATCAACCTCGGTGTTTTGGTTGGAGGGAATGGGCAAGGCTTGGATGAATCTTTGTTTAGATTGGTTTTCGAGTTGCATAGTTGTTTCTCTATAGCCTTCAGACTTAAATTGTCTACCGATGTTAACTCCGCCATTAATGACTAGAATTAGACCGATGAGACTCAGGAAAAGGCTCACTCTGTAGACTAATGGGTGCAACTTGGGCAAATTGAAAAGGGCACGTACAATGGCCATAATAGCAAGAAGTGTAAGTGGAATGAAGAACAATCCAATTCCCCAGAGCATACCTAGGTGCATATTAGAATTTGGGAATAGAATGGTAAGGAATTCCACGCCTTCCCAAGTACTAAAGCTGTCGCCCCAAAGGGAGAAATTACCCCAAAACAGAGTGGAGAATAGAATGATAAGTACTAGGATACCGATCGTTACGCCTAGAAAACCTAGAATTCTAAAGATGGCGTTGAAAATCATTTTAAGGAGAGAGAGAAAAAAGTCTGAGGCATCTTCAGCTGCCCTGCGCACTTTTGAAGCCGAACGCTCTCCAAACTTCTCATTCCCAATGGTATCTTCCAAAGCTTTACCCGCTTTTTTCATCTCTTCACGTACTGATTTTTCAATGCTTGAAAGGTTTACCTCTTCCCCCTTCATTTGTAGCTTATCAGCAGTAGTTTTCGCCTCTGGAATAACAATCCAAAGTACTATGTAAATTAAAAAGCCATTTAAGGGAGTAAAGAAGAGTGCAACAAAAAGGATTCTCAACCAAACAGGATCTATTCCAAAATAGGCTCCCAATCCGCCGCACACACCCCCAATTACTTTGTCGTCTGTATTTCTGAAAATACGCTTCTTAGGTTTAAAGCTAGATGTGCTTTGGAAGTTGCTGTATGAATTGTCATCATCCATTCTGTAGTCTTCGGGCTGACCAAGAACAGAAATGGCGTACTCTACATCCGCAATAAGTACCACTTCACGATCATTGAGCATTCTGGATTGAAAGATTTCAACGAGTCGAGCTTCTACGTCGCGCACTATTTCTTCTTGCCCTTCTACATTGGACAGATAGCGTTTAATATTTTCTAAATAGCCTTTTAGGCGGTGATAGGCGTCTTCGTCGACGCTAAAAACGAAGCCGGCTAGATTGATGTTTATGGTCTTATTCATGATGGTTGTTGGTTCAAAGTGATGTTAACAGATTCTACGAGTTGTCTCCAACCCTCTTCCAATTCAGTGAGTGCGAGTTTACCTTGTGTGGTGAGTTCATAATACTTTCTTGGAGGTCCCGATTTGCTCTCTTGCCACTTATACGTAAGTACTCCACTGTTTTTCAATCGAGTAAGTAGTGGGTATAGTGTGCCCTCTACTACAGCTAGTTGACTTTTTTGGAGTCGCTCCATTAAGTCGGGAACATAGGCAGGGGTTTCTTTAATAAGCGAGAGGATACAGAGCTCTAAGACTCCTTTTCTCATCTGGGCTTTTGCGTTTTCTATATTCATATTGTTGTCTTCATAGTTCTTTGTACTAGAGGGTATTAGTTATAACAAAGATATATAAATAATTTGGTACTATGCAATACAAAGTACTAATAAAAAATTTTTTATCGACCCTTGATTAGTCGTCGGTATGCAAAAAACTCTCTGAAAGTGAGATATATAGGCTCAAATGATGCCCCAGATTTTTTTTCTTCTTTTGTGATTTTGACAAGGTAATTCCAGTGTTCAAAAAGAGATTTTTGTCCGTTTACCCAAGAATTATGCGGTTCATAAATGTGAGTGGGTTCAGATGCTACTCCATTTAGTTCGATGATATGACTGTTTTTTCCTTCCACTAAATCAGTTAGAGAATGGGTTTTAATATCAAATCGACCATACCGAAAGCCCTTTATTTGAGTGCAGATGGTATTCATTCTCTGCGTAAGATCATCAGAAATAAGGTGATTTCCATCTCGGAAAAGGGTGCCGCGGTTATGATTTCCTATAGCTTGAACCAGACAGTCTTCCTCTTTTTCTGGAATTTGCTGCAATATTTTATTGCTAATCTTCGGGATATACTGATGAGAACGCGGATCTTTTTCAAGCAAATCATGCACTGTTGATCTGCCATCGCCTTTCACTCTTAAAAATTCTTTGTAGGTCAATGAGGTTATGCTAAAGTGTTTTGAATCAGCCTTCCTCACACAAAATATACCGTATTCTTCTGTAAAAGAGGAGAATTGTTGAGCGATATAATCCTGATTGATATGTTGGATAAAGGCTTTAAGTTCTTCTGCTGTATTTATTTTTTCGATTCCAATGCCACGTTCGCCTATTTCAGGTTTTAGAATGATGGGGAAATCGAATGGGCTTTCTTGAAGCTTTTGAAGAACAGAACTGAAATGCTCTCGGTTGGATATGCAGAAATAGGGAGGTACCCATTCTTGTGGAAGCGATTGGAGCATTTCAGATTTGGAGTAGCCAAAAAGACCACCATACTTCATGTTTGAGTTTACTACACTAAACCAAGCAGGATTTCTAAATCGGATAGCTTGAAGGAAATAGTAAATGAAAATGGGTAAATAAACCCATCGATATGGCCAAAATTCCCAATGCTTGAAAAGCATCTTAAAGGGCAAAAGAATAATGTGAAATACTTTGATTTTCCAAGTCCTTATAGGTCATTTTTAGTTTTTCGCTATGACATTCTACCTGACTTACAGCAACGGTTCTCAAATGTCCATCGCGTTGCATTAAGATGTCGAAATCTTTTTCAATTCCCTTCGATTCAGTATGGAATTTCCAAGCTTGTTCAGCATTTAAAGGACTGGAGGCTATAAAATCGGCAAACCATTCCTGTCGTTGTTGCTGCCGTTCGGGCGGGTACAATGTAGAAGAAGACCAGATTTTTGCTTTCCCTGAGGGTAAAAAAATCAGCTCTGGAACCTTTCCATCCCAAACGATTTCAAACAGTTGGTTGTCATGCACTCCTACCAAAGTGAATTCTTCAAGTTCTTCAAAAGGATAGTGTGATAGAAAATCGCTAGGGCCTTGATGAAATAAAAAGGCAGGGATGAGTAATCCTCTACTGTGTTTGTATTCTTTTTTTCGCTTGTGTTTTGCGCGCGCACCATTTAGTAGAAATAGTGCGGTACTTTGAGAAGTAGCGGCCCACCAGGTTCCTCCTCCTTTTGGATCGATAGGCCAAATGGCTTGAATCCCACACAAGTCTCTTGTTTTAGGAGCTTCTGCCAATCCGCGAAGAATGGTTTCATCTCTGTTATGAGTAAAAATCCAACCTTTTTCAGTCGGAAGAAAACTCAAAGTACACATTAGGCAGTTTGTTGTCTAAAGCGTTGAGTAGAGTCGGCTACACCGAAATTCTTTGGGATTATAATAGAAGGTAATAGCTCTTTAAGGCCTACTCGCATGAGCGCCATATGATGGACAATATGCTCAAGATTATAGGCTAATTCTCGTTGAAGATTGGTATTCATACGAATTTCACCTTCGTTTGATGTCCACTTCAAAGAAATAGATTTATCGAAATCAAGATCATTAGAAATCAACCATTCTTGCATCGTAGTACTCTCTTCTAAGGCAAGAGAGAGACTTGTTTCTAAATGTGTATCCCTTTTCCTTTCGTCGTAACAAAGAACTTCTTCCGCATTTTTTAAGCACTGCAGGAGTTCAAGTATATGTCTGAAATGCATTCCAATACTAGCCCCATTGAGCAAGCCACACTTTTCGCTGTAAGAAATCGTATCCAAAGATTGGAGGACTTCCGTACAATCGCTAAGTAAGTTCGAACAACGTTTGGCTATGGTATTCATTTATTTACTAAAGATCGGCAAAGGTAAATTGCTACGGTGAATAATTGTATTTATCGTGGAAAGAATCAGAGCCACCCGTGAAGTTATAAACAGCGGACCTCTATAAGTGTTGCCATTTCCTAAAGAAATGGCCATTCCTAAAGGAGTAGCAATAAGGTAATGGACGGCTCCAACCTTAAGGCCAATAGCTCCTTTCATCCCATAAACTGTGGTTTTAGAGGATAACATTAAAAGAGCAACAATACGTTCGGCAATTCTAATTCCTTTTCTTTCGTAAAGCTCGAAACTAACGGTCGAAAACCATTTAACGTTTACGACTGAAATAGAGAGCTTGAAGAAAAAACTCTGGACAAGAATGAAGGAGGGTATAATTCCTAAAATTAAATGAAGGATGGATTTTTTAGTTAGATTGCCCACTGTTCTAATTTTCCCCAAAGGTTTAGCCTTTCCAGGATTTAAAAGGTCATCTTACCGACTCTTGCACCTATGACCTTAAATCTTTATTGCAAGCGAGTAGCGCTCATTTAAGATTTGACAATGGTGGAGGAAATGCCCAGCGTTGATATAGATTAGGGCAGTAGCAGAGACGGGATGTCCATTTGCTGTAGTTTTAAAATGTGCATTTTGCTGATTCACTTGCATGGCAAAATGCAAAAAAAGATGCCCCGACGATTCCAATCCACTTTTTATAAAGGCGAAATCCATCTGATCTGCCAATGATTTCTCTGCGAAATGATTTTCGTCAAAACCAGGGAGAGCGGTGAAATCTTCTCGAAGAATTCGCATTAAGCGGTAGGCAAACACGGTTTCAGAATCCGAGAGATGCACCAATAGTTCAGCGACAGACCATTTCCCTTCTTTGTAGCGAAGGGAAAGTTCATTGGTTGTTAGAATATCACAAGCATGTAATAGTGCTGCTCTTGTTGAGATAAGCAGTTCAATCGGATTTTTGTCGCCAACAAGATCTATGTATCCACTATAGAAATCGGCGTAATCAGAAGTGTTGGGCTTTACTAATTTCAATGGTGCTTTGTTCTGTTAATAATAAAATCCGTCGATGATTTTCATCCTGTTTTGAATGTAGATGGCAATGTATGTAAATCGTTCTTCAATGCTATTATCTGGATTGGTTAAAATAAATTCGACTTCTAGACTGCCGTCTTTTTGAGAAATTAGTTTCTCAGAAAGCAGTTGCAAGGGAACATCCTTCCCAAATAGTTCTTCTACATAGTCGGCCCATTCCTTTGCTCCTTCCACAAATTCACCTTTATATGATTTATGCTTTTTAACAGCCTCTTGCTTTAATTGATCCTTCTGTTCTCTATTAAATATTTGAGAATCTACAAAAGACAAATAGTCATTGAGCTCTGGGTAGAATTCTCCAAATTGTTTAGTTGAATGAATTTGGGCAATTAACTCGTTATGAAAACTGTGAAGTTCTTCTAGAGTGGGTTGTCCAACTAATTTAGCCAGAGCGAGGGTAAGTATAAAGGTGGTTAGGAGCCGCATATAGATTTAGGAGGCGATTCGTTCTAAATTGGTCTTATGATAAAGATAAGAAAGTACCACATCTGTTAGCGCTCTGCAATCGTCATCGCAATGAACAGTTACGCCGTAAATATTCTTGTACTTATTAATCAATCTAAAGTCCTTCACATCAAAGATGATTTCATTAATGAAAGACACGCGGTCTTTTTCATTCTCCATTAGGCTTAAGAAAGGACAAAGCCAAAGTTGTAATGAATGTATGGAATCTTGAACATTTTGACCGTTTTTAATCATAGTCAATTCAGACTCTAGGAAAATTCTAACATTGGTTTGGATAGATTGTGCATTCATGATTTTGAGGGGTTAGGGTTTACTAATTTACTGATTTTCAAAGATTGTTAACATAAAGTGAGAATAAAATCCCTGAAAACGGGTAAAAAAATAGGCGAGCCCCTCGGCTCGCCTATTTTTAAAGTGCTTTTTAGAAGCCCATTAGTTCATGTTTGGAAGGAAGCTATAGTTGCCTCCATAGTACATCATTTGTTCAAGGAAGTTGGTCGGAAATTCGATGACAACATCTTTAATCTCTCCATTTTCCTCAACAAGTTTTATCTGTGGATTGATAAATCCAGCATAAGGTGCACTGTTTAATTTTGCACTTCGATCCAAGACTTCTTGGTGAAGAACAGGGTCAACATTTACTCCATAGGTCTCTACTAAGGCCTGTCCGGCTGCAAAATCGCCTTCTGACTTAATTCTTTGAATTTCGCGAAGCAGTTGACCGAAAAGAACAC
The DNA here is from genome assembly GCA_017858515.1 of Cryomorphaceae bacterium. Classification (GTDB taxonomy): domain Bacteria; phylum Bacteroidota; class Bacteroidia; order Flavobacteriales; family Schleiferiaceae; genus RFXV01. The sequence continues at coordinate 23,261 of JAFMBM010000018.1, forward strand.
GAAGTTTAGCGTAATCATTTATCACAAAATACGTTTTGCCTTCCACCATTTTCTTTTCGATTACATTTTCAGCCAATCCTTTTTCATAAGCCCAGCTAGCTACCAATTGGCGGTTGCGCATATGGTCTTCTTCCAATTGCTCGCCCATTTGCAATCTTCTCAACTGAACCATCATGCCGTTTCGGATATAGTTATCATATTCCGCTTTTCCAACCTCAAGAGACTCCATTAAACCAATCTCTATCAGTTTGTTATCTTGTAGATAGAATAGGGCGACTAAATCAGCACGTGCTTCCTCTAAGGTGGAAGAATAGTTCTTTAAAGACTCCTTCGGCGTTCCAACTCCCTTGTTAATTTTACCACTCGCATGACCCACCACTTCGTGTAAAGCTGTATGCAATTTGCTGGCTAAGTCGCCGTATTTCTCAGCACGCTCAATTTCTTCAGTACTAAAAGCAAATTCTTTTACAAATCCACCTCCTGCTGATTTGTCGTAAGCGTGCTCTATATTAGCTAGAGAGACTGACTTACTACCGTTTTCTGTGCGAATCCAATTGGCGTTTGGTAGGTTAACACCAATAGAGGTAGGAGGAGCGGCATCGCCACTTTCTCCAGCCACGTTTACCATCTTATAGCTCACGCCAACCACATTCGCTTTCTTGTGCTCGTCCATAATGGGCGATTGGTCTTCAAACCACTGTACATTATCGCTCACCACTTTCATTCGCGCTGAAGCATCAAAGTCTTTTATCTGAATAATACTTTCATAGTTCGCCTTATAACCAAGAGGATCATTGTATACTTCTATGAAACTGTTGATATAGTCAATATCTCCTTCAGTAGCTTCTACCCAAGCAATATTGTATTCATCCCAAATTCGCAAATCGCCAGTCTTGTAGTAATCTATGAGTAGGTTAAGTGCTTTTTTCTGAGGTTCGTTTTCAGCAACTGCAGAGGCTTTTTCCAACCAAAAAATAATACGTTCTATCGCTTCAGAATACATTCCACCTAGTTTCCAAACTTTTTCCTCAATGGTTCCGTTGGATGTGCGAACCAATTTTGAATTTAAGCCATAAGAAATGGGTCTAGGATCGGTTGTATCGATGATGGAGGCATAATAAGCTTCCACTTCCGCTTGCGTTATACCTGGATCAAAAAAGTTCACTGCGGAGGATAAAACCATATCGCTTTTCGAATCCTTGCTCACTTTTTTAGCATCGATGGCTGGATTAAAGATAACCTCAAGAATTTCATCCGACAGCGACTGTTGGCTGGCGTTTAAGAGTTCTTCAAAATATGTGCGACTAAATTCGGGCTGGAATTTCTGATTCGAATAATGATGATGAATTCCGTTTGAAAACCAAAAGCGCTTGGCATAAACCTCAAAGGCCAACCACTCTGAAGAAGTTTTATCACCCTGATAATGAGTTATAATTCCTTCAATTGCTCTGCGGATACTCAAGTTAAATCTGTGATTTTGATCGTAAATGATATCTCTTCCACTCAATCCAGCTTGGGTAAGATAGTATACGAGTTCTTTCTGCTTTAGACTGAGTTGATCAAAACCTGGGACTTGGTATCTTAAAATTTTAAGATCGGCAAACTGCTCTGTTTGCCATTGAAAATCAGATGATTCTGTTTTATCTTCTGTTTCCAGTTGCGCCTCTGGCCCGGCACAAGAAAGAGTAATTGCTATTGCCATTGCACTCATATGTTTCCATACATTATTAGTCATATTGGTCGGCTTTTGATAAGTATGGCGAAGATAACTAAAGTGCTTTGTTTTGGAAGGAAACGGGGCATCTAAAAAAAATGAGCCTAAATGTCAAACTTTCAGCTAAATGTCTAATTTTGAGTTCGAATCAAAATTTCAACCAAAATCAAACCACCGCATGAAAGCATTGAAAATTGTCTTGTTAGTACTTCTCGGACTTGTGGCCATTTTCGTAATCTACTTAAGTACCATTTCTGGTGATTACAAAGTAACCCGATCGATAGAAATAGAAGCGCCTACAGAATGGGTTGGAAGCTATATAAACAATTTAGAGAAATGGGAGCGCTGGTCTTATTGGAATCTAGTGGATTCTACCAATGTAATTACCTACGGAGACATTCGTGAGGGTGCAGGAGCCAATTACCGTTGGGTAGGAAACGAAACAGGAGAAGGAACTATAGAGTTGTTAAGCGTAGAACCCGGTGTAAAAACGGCTGCGATGATTTCATTCTTGAAGCCTTTTTCTTCACAAATGAATAGCGACTTTTTATTCTCAGAAGAGAATGGAGTTACGACTATTTCATGGGAAAATTATGGCTCTATGCCATTCTTTATGAGGTGGATGGCTGGTGGAATGGATGCTGCTTTCGGCAACCAGTTGGATTCTGGCTTAATTAAATTGAAGTCCATAGCGGAATCAGAACTTCAACCTACAGGAGGAAAAGTTCTATCCATTTCGCAAGAAGAGGTAAGTGGCTTTTCTTATTTCTATATGCCTTACAGCATTCAAATAAGCGAAATGTCTCCAGATATCTATTCCAATTCGTACCAAGGCATCTATGCCTACTTGGCTGAGGATGCCAACACAGTAGTTGGATCTCCAGCTTGTTTTTATGAAAGTTGGGATATGGAATCAGGTACAACTTCTTTTAGAGTAGCATTGGCTTCTACGAGTTCCAAAGAAGGAAATGATGCTGTTTTGAAAGATACCTTTGAAGGAGGAAAAGCGATTAAGGCTATCTATCAAGGGGATTATGAGGGAAGCGGATTGGCCCACAACGCCATTGAGGAATATTTGAATTCAAATGGACTGGAGATGAACGGGGCTGCGATTGAATTGTATGTTACAGGTCCTGCAGATGAGCCGAATGCGTCGAAATGGATAACTGAAATTATCTACCCGATAAAATAAAAACTAAAACGTTAGTATCTCTTTAAATGGCCAATCGGATTCCCGCTTGGCCATTTGTTATTTTTGCAGTTATAGAATAGAGTCAATGGCCGGCAAAAAGCCTGTTACAAAATCCAAACAAAAAGAAACGTCTGAATCCTCTTGGAGGGAAGCTATGAAAGATCACACCTTTCAATTAGCTATGGGTGTCTTGCTTATAATGCTTTCCTTTTTTCTTTTGGGTTCTATGTTGTCTTTCTTTATCAATTGGCAATCGGATCAGAGCGAGGTCAGTGGATCTTTTTATGAGCTCCTCACAGATGAAAGCTATAAGGTTAGCAATGTGTTCGGAAAAATGGGGGCATCCCTTTCTCATAGCCTAGTGTACCGAAGTTTCGGACTGGCAGCTTTGGTTATTCCTCTTTTACTCTTTAGGGTTGGCCTTTTAGTTGGATTCGGCTTTAAAAAGAAATTTCTTAAGCAACTAAGACATACTTTGTATTTTATAGGATGGTTTCCGGTGTTTACAGCTTGGGTATTGGGCTCTCATTTCCCCATTTTGGCTGGTGGTGCAGGCATGCAGATTTATGAAATTTTGCATCAGGTCTTAGGTCCATTTGGAGTGGGTGTTTTGCTCATTGCCACTTTAGTGACCTTTATTATTTTCTTCTTTAGACTTACGTCTACCCACTTGATAGGAATACTTCCGAAGCGGACAGAAAGAACAGTAACAGAAACAAATTCGGCCCTTTCTGAAGAAGAGGAAATCAACGCATTCGCTGCTGCTAAACCTTTAACAAAGAAGGTGGAAGAAACAGAGAAAGAGGTTGGATTTACCTTAGAAATTGAAAATCAAATGGAGCCTATTGCTCCGATATCCACTCAGACATCTGAATTGGAAATTGAGGTTTACGAAGAGAAGGCATTAGAAACGGTTCTTTCTTCGGAGACGGAAAAAGTAGAAACAAGTTTAGAAAAAGATATAATTGAAGATGAACTAGAGCTCACAGTTCAAGAAACAGTGTCTGAAAACGAGTTAGATTCCGCTGCGCACAAAAAATTAGTAAAAGAAATGGGCGAATACGATCACAAACTCGATTTGGGGTCGTTTCGAATGCCAGGTCTCGACCTAATGAAAGACTATGGTACTTCTAATATCAAAATTGACCAAGAGGAGCTTGAGGTGAATAAGAACAGAATTGTTCATACTCTGGGTACCTACAATATTGAAATAGCGAAGATTAAGGCCACTATTGGTCCTACTGTAACCCTGTATGAAATTGTTCCCGCTCCCGGAGTACGTATTTCTAAGATTAAGAATTTAGAGGACGATATTGCCTTGAGCCTCTCAGCAGAGGGCATCCGAATCATTGCCCCGATACCTGGAAAGGGTACTATTGGAATTGAAGTTCCAAATGCCAAGCCCAGTATGGTTTCTATGCGAACGGTATTGGCTTCAGAGAAATTCTTGCATTCAGATATGCAGTTGCCCATAGTTTTAGGTAAAACCATATCAAACGAAACCTATGTAACGGATTTGGCGAAGATGCCACATTTACTCATGGCAGGTGCCACTGGACAGGGTAAATCGGTGGGTTTAAACGTTATCCTAACTTCTTTGCTCTACAAACGGCATCCTTCTGAGGTGAAATTTGTAATGGTCGATCCTAAGAAGGTAGAACTTACTCTATTTAATAAAATTGAGCGCCACTATTTGGCTACTTTACCGAATAACGAAGACGCCATCATTACAGACACTCGCAAGGTAATTTACACCTTGAATTCACTGTGTATTGAGATGGATGATCGTTATGATTTGCTAAAGAATGCAATGGTTCGAAATATCGTCGAATACAACGAAAAATTTAAAAATCGTAGACTAAATCCGGCTGAAGGGCATCGACATTTACCTTATATCGTGCTAGTCGTAGATGAGTTTGCAGATCTGATAATGACTGCAGGAAAGGAGGTAGAAACACCTATTGCTCGTTTGGCACAGCTTGCTAGAGCCATTGGAATTCACTTAATCATTGCTACTCAAAGACCTTCAGTGAATGTGATTACCGGAATAATAAAGGCCAATTTCCCAGCCCGTATTGCCTTCCGTGTAACTTCTAAAATTGACAGTCGAACTATTTTAGATGCAGGTGGAGCGGAACGTTTAATTGGAAAGGGAGATATGCTTATTTCGTTGGGAAATGAGCCTATTCGATTGCAATGCGCCTTTGTAGATACGCCTGAAATTGAGCGGCTTACCGAGTTTATTGGAAATCAACGTGGCTATCCAACTGCTTACCAATTGCCTGAATATGAGGGTGAAGAAGGTGGAAGTGAATTGGATATTGATCCCTCGGATAGAGATGCATTGTTTGCGGAGGCAGCTAAATTGGTGGTAATGCATCAACAAGGATCTGCTTCTTTGCTTCAAAGAAAACTTAAGTTGGGATACAATAGGGCAGGTAGACTTGTAGATCAATTGGAAGCGGCAGGAATTATTGGACCGTTTGAAGGAAGCAAAGCTCGTCAGGTGTACATACAAGATGAGGCGGGCTTGGAACAGATTTTGAAACCTTAGAGAAAAACATTTATCATGGTAAAAAGCTTAAACACCCTATTATTCATTCTTTGCGCAGCCATAGGGCTCCAAGCTCAAACATCGGCAAAAGAAGCAAAAGCCTTGCTTGAAAAGGCAAGTGTAAAAATGAAATCCTTTGAAGATGTGAGTATTGCTTTTAGCTACCAATTCTCAAATACCAGGGTAAACCCACCCATTAAGAGACAGGAAACCGGAGATATAAAATTAAAGGGAGAAAAGTACAGGCTGAATCTAATGGGGGTAGAGCAAATTTGCGATGGCAAGATGCTGTATTCTGTTCTTCATGAAGATGAAGAGGTTCAGAAAGAAGTGGTTAAAGATGACAAAGGCGAGTCTCAAGGACTAAATCCAACCACTATTTTAGATGTCTATAAAAAGGGTTTTAGCTATAAGTTAGGTGGAAGCGCCAAGGTTGGAAACAAAACCATAGAATACGTTATTCTTAAACCAACGGTTTCAGAAGAAATTGACTATATCACTGTAGGAATTGTAAAAGGGGAAGATCGATTGTACTCATACGAACAAAGGGCGAAAGATGGAACTACAACTCTTTTTACCATCACCGCTTTTGAAGTGAACAAGAAATTGGCAGATGGTCTTTTTCAATTCAATGCGAAAAACTATCCTGGCTATTATATCCCTAAGTGAAAGTTCTTCATCGCTATATAATTCGATCTTTTTTAGGTCCTTTTATTGCCACCTTTTTCATCATGGTCTTCTTTCTGCTCATGCAGTTTTTGTGGAAGTACATAGACGATTTAGTTGGGAAGGGCGTAGAATGGTACTATATCGCTGAATTGCTTTTTTACACAACAGCGGGTGTTGTTCCTTTGGCTTTGCCAATTTCTGTTTTATTGTCAAGTCTCATGACCTTTGGTTCATTAGGGGAGTACAATGAATTGGCCGCCTTAAAATCAGCAGGGGTTTCTTTGATTCGTATTATGCGTCCGCTCATTGTTTTCATTATTTTAATTTGTGTTGGGGCTTTCTTCTTTTCGAATTATGTGTTGCCCGTTGCCAACCTAAAAGGAGAATCTCTTTTGAGAAATATATCTGCCAAAAAGCCAGCCTTGAACATTCGGGAGGGTGTGTTTTACAGCGGGATAGATGGGTATAGTCTGAAGATTGGTGAGAAGTATGGCGATGGAAACGATAAGCTCCGAAATGTCTACATCTACGATCACACTTCAAAAAATGGAAACGGAAAAGTAATTGTAGCCGATAAAGGCAAAATGTATATGACTCCCTCCGAAGATTATCTAGTCTTGGAGTTAGAAGATGGGGTTAGCTATGAGGAAATGATGCCAGATGACCGCAAGGCACAGAGAAGATATCCTTTCATGCGTTCATCATTTAAAAAATCTAAGATTTTATTTGATCTTACTTCCTTTCAATCTGAAAATCTTAGAGAAGAAAGGCAAAAGAGTTTTCAAATGTTAAATACTTCGCAATTGCTCGTTGCGGTCGATTCGCTGAATGAAGAATTACATGAGCGAGAGGAGTCTATGATAGAAGCCTTAAATGGGCGTTATCGCTTTGATGGCATTCATGAAGATAGCATACGCGTGATTCCAAATAATGAGAATGTATTGGTGAATTTGGGCGATGCAATGGAAAGAAGAGCCGTTGAGAATGCATTGCGAACGGCAAGAGCTCAACGCGCATACCTGACACAGTTGGCGGCGGAATATGAATGGCGCCAAAAGGTAATCGCTAGGCATTATTTAGAGTGGCACAAGAAATTTTCATTGTCTTTTGCCATTTTGGTTTTGTTTTTTATTGGGGCTCCTTTGGGTGCAATTATTAGGAAAGGAGGAATGGGACTGCCAGTGGTAGTATCTGTAATAATCTTCATCATCTATCATACCCTTTCCTTTTCACTTGAAAAGCTTGGAAGAGAGTTGGTTTGGTATCCTATTCCAGCCATGTGGGCCGCCTCGGGCATTTTGCTACCCATTGGGGCTATGCTTACATACAAATCTGCCACAGATTCGGCACTCTTCAATTCGGAAGTTTATCTTCGCCCCTTCGAATTAATTATCAATCGTATTAAATCTTTAGTGGCTAAGACGAAATGAAGATCCTTATGCTTACCAATAAGTCTCCTTTCCCTCCCAACGATGGAAGTAGTCTTGCTATGAATTCGATGGTTAGAGGTTTTGTTTTAGCTGGATGCGAAGTTTCACTCTTGGTAATGAATACTTCCAAGCACAGAAAAGATCTCAATGATTTGCCTGAGGACCTAAAGTCTCGGGTAGAAATGCGATTTGTAAATCTGAATAATAAACCCTCACCAATAACGGGTTTTTTAAATTTATTTAGCCGAGAATCGTATATCGTTAGTCGATTTAAACATCAAGGTTACTCAGAGGCTTTACAGAAATGGTTGGAAGAAAAAGAATTTGATATCGTTCAAATTGAAGGTCTTACTCCCTGTCATTACATAGAACAGATACGATCTCTAAGCAAGGCAAAGCTGGTAAACAGAGCACACAATGTAGAGCATTTAATTTGGCTTCGTACTGCAATGTATGAGTCAAATTTCTTTAAAGCAGCCTATCTTCAATTACAAGCGAATCGCTTAAAGAGCTTTGAATTAGAGCGTTTGTCTCTTTTTGATGCCTTAGTGCCTATTACGCCTATAGACAAGGCTATGTTTAAGAGTCTTGGTTTGAAATTACCTATGCATTCGGCTTATTGTGCGCTGAACTTTGCAAATATTGAGGTTGAAAATTGGGAAGGAAAACCAGATTTTTTCTTCGTAGGTGCTTTTGATTGGCAGCCTAACCTTCAAGGTATGCGTTGGTTTTTGAAAGAAGTTTGGCCTAGTGTTTTAAAGTCAGAGCCAGAAGCTGTTATTCATGTACTTGGGAGGCATTGCACTTCAGATATTGCGGCGACCCAAAATGTAATTGCCTACGACGATATTTTAGATGCACAGGAGTTTTACTCAAAACACAAGATTTTAGTTGTTCCATTAAAGTCGGGCAGTGGTTTGAGAATTAAGATTGTAGAAGGAATGAGTATGGGCAAGGCTGTAGTAACTACTTCTATTGGGGTGGAAGGAATTAGCGCAGAACCTGGTGTTGAGGTGAAATTAGCGAACGATCCTAAGACATTTGCCAAAGAGATGATTGATCTGTATGCCAATCCGAAAGTGGCCAAGCATATGGGTAAAAAGGCTCGAGAATTTGCCGAAAAGTACTTCAACCAAAATACTGTAAGTAAGGAGCTTATTCAGTTTTATCAAAGTCTATGACTTATTGGTTCAATGTTGCTGTAATCAGTATTGTTTATTTGATTGTACACAGCTACTTCATTTATCCAATATCTACGGTAGTTTTATCCAAATTGAAAAAAAGAAAAGAAAGGGACGCCGAATCTTTGGAAGTTCCTTTAACGGTTTTAATCGCAGCTCGTAACGAGGCGAGCGTTATTGAGGATAAGATTTTAAGTATTCTTCACGGCAACTATCCTTTGAGTGCGCTTCAAATTTTGGTTGGTTCCGATGCTTCAACCGATGGAACAGATGAAATTCTAGATCGAATGGCCCAATCGTGGCCACAGATTCGGTCGATTCGTTTCGAAAAAAGGCAGGGTAAATCGGCAATAATGAATGCTTTATCCAAGGAGGTTAGAAGCGAATGGATGGTTTCCACCGATGCCAACGTGCTTCTACATGCAGATGCCTTGTCGGAGCTGATGCATACCGCTCAAAGAGAAAAGGCCGATTTAGTGGGTGCACACATTCAATATCAATCGCTTGAGTTCAGAGGTGTTGCTTGGGAAGAAGATAGCTATCTCAAGTTTGAGAATGCGCTAAAACAGGCCGAGTCAGATGTTTTTGGATTGGTAATTGGAATCGAAGGTGGCTGTTATTTAATTCGAACAAAGGCCTTTCCTTCTATACCCAGAAATGCCTTGGTAGATGATTTTTATGTGAATATGCACGTATTGTCGAAGGGAGGGAAAACGGCCTGGTGCAGAAAAGCTCGTTGTGTTGAAGACAATGCAGTTGAAGAGGAAGAAGAGTTTAGAAGAAAGTTGCGTATTTCAAGAGGTAATTTTCAGAATTTAATATGGTTTCGGAAGATCTTTTTCAAGCGATTTCCATTGAGTTATTCTTTTATCAGTCATAAGGTATTGCGTTGGTTTACCCCCCATTTAATGTTATTTGCACTTGTATTAAGTCTCTATCCTGCTTGGATGGGTGAAATCTTTTCGAGGGCATTTCTAACAGCATCTGCTTTAGTTTGGATACTGGTTATTGGTCCGTTTAAGGGTAGCGGTGCTGTGAAGAGTTTGCGTCATTTCTACTTAATGAACTACGCACTCTGGAAGGGGTTTATATTATATACAAAAAATCAGGGAGAATATGTCTGGGAGCCAACCAAACGAAAACAATAGTACGCTGGATTCAGTATTAAGCGCTATTGAGGCAATTAAGGCAGGAAAAATGGTCATTGTGGTAGACGATGAGAATCGTGAGAATGAAGGCGATTTTGTTGCAGCAGCAGAGTGTATTACTCCTGAAATGATCAATTTTATGGCCACTGAAGGTCGGGGTCTTATCTGTGTACCTCTTCCGGATTACCGTTGTGATGAATTGGGATTAGATCCTATGGTTCAGAGAAATACGGAATTACATCAGACAGCTTTTACTGTTTCTGTAGATCTCTTAGGACATGGTGTTACAACGGGTATAAGTGCTTCTGATCGCGCTAAAACCATCCAAGCACTCATAAATCCAAATACTAAACCAGATGATTTAGCTCGTCCTGGACATATATTCCCGCTCAGAGCACGACGAGGTGGCGTTTTAAGAAGAACTGGACATACGGAGGCAGCCATCGATTTAGCTCGTCTAGCAGGATTACAACCGGCTGGAGTTATCGTTGAAATTATGAATCCAGATGGAACCATGGCTCGGCTTCCGCAATTGCTCGAGATCGCTAAGCAGCATCAACTTCCCATTATTTCCATTGAAGATTTAGTTGCCTATAGGATGCAGCATGAATCGCTCATTAAGGAGGTCGAATCTTTTGTTCTGCCTACTCCTTGGGGCGATTTTAGATTGCGTGCTTTCGAGCAAACCACCAACGGACAAGTACATATTGCCCTAACCAAAGGAGAATGGGACAACAACGATTCAGTCTTAGTTCGAATGCACTCAACAGGAACGCATAGTGATGTTTTTCATTTGTTAACCAGCAGGGCCTGGCAGGGATTGGAAAGAGCTTTACAGATTGTGGGTCAAGAAGGAAAAGGAGTTGTAGTTTATATGAATCAAGCGGGAAATGAAAGAGGGCTGTTGGATCGATTGCGTCGCTACCGCGAGGCTTTAGAAGACAATACGAATGAAACCATTCCCAATAGCTTTACCAAAGATCCAAGAGATTTTGGGGTGGGCGCACAAATCCTTCACGCTATTGGTGTAAAGAATGTTCGGCTTTTAACCAATAATCCAATCAAAAGAGTCGGGATCGAAGGATATGGTTTGTACATCGTAGACAATGTTAGTATGCAACCGTAAAAAGCACGAGCCCAAACGGTATTTATTGTGCATCGTATCTAAAATAGGCTGCTCTTAGTTTTCTAGTAAAATTTTTTGGTTTACTATTAATTCTATGTTAGCTTTAGGGCTAATCTTAGATTATGGCAGCAAGCTCATATAAAACAATGTTGGCCTATCAACAACTGGGAACAAAAGCAGATGTGGCTCAACTCATTCAGGATATTAAGAATAAGAATGCCATTCCACTTTCTGAAGATCGACTGCCTATAGATGAGAATCTTAGTGAGAAAGGAGTAGCTACACGCCGAGAGTTTGTATGTTCCAAAACGAAAAAAGTGTTCCCATTGTTAATGACGGATCCAAAAGGTTTGGATCTCAACAGTTTTGATGGAAATATTGAGAATTATATTGGGCTCACCCAAATTCCAACCGGAATTGTCGGGCCTTTAAGGGTAACGGGCTCAGCAGCAAAAGGAGATTTTTTTATTCCTCTAGCCACTTCAGAAGGGGCTTTGGTGGCCTCAAGCCACAGAGGAGCCAAAGCTTGTTATGAGGCTGGAGGAGCTGTTTCAATTTGTTTAATAGAAGGGGTTCAGAGAAGTCCACTTTTTAAGTTCAATTCGATTGCAGATCTTGGACTTTTTGTTGGTTGGATATTGCCTCAACTGGAAAAATTTGGAGAGATTACCATAGAGAATAGTCGCTTTGCCGAATTACGCGATGTACGCAGTCAAATAGAAGGCAACCAACTTATACTTACCTTCGAATTTACCACAGGAGACGCTTCAGGCCAGAATATGGTTACCATTTGTACCGATGCTATTTGTCAATATATTATTGCCAACACACCTATACAGCCTGAGTTTTGGTTTATTGAAGGAAACTATTCAGGCGATAAGAAAGCCACGGCTTTGTCTTTTACGAATGTGCGAGGGAAGAAGGTCACCAGCGAGATAGTGCTTCCTAAGGAGATCGTAGAGTCGGTTCTTAAAACCAATGTTAAGGCAATGGAGGATTATTGGCGTTCTTCTACCTTGGGTATTATTCAAAGTGGTGCTATTGGAGCTCAAGGGCACTATGCCAACGCTTTGGCCGCCCTTTTCTTAGCAACTGGTCAAGATGTGGCTTGTGTTTCTGAGGCAGCTATTGGTATTACTCGTATGCAGGCTACAAGCGAAGGTGATTTATACGCTAGTGTTACTCTACCTAATTTAATAGTGGGCACTGTGGGAGGAGGAACTTCACTTCCAACTCAAAGAGAATGTTTGCAAATTATGGACTGCTATGGTGAAGGCAAGGCGAGAAAGTTTGCTGAAATCTGCGGCGCGTTAGTCTTAGCGGGTGAATTGTCTATTGCGGCGGCTCTATCAGCGGGTCATTTTACTTCAGCACATAAGAATTTAGGTAGAAGAAAGAAAATGTAATCCGATGCCAAAAATTCCAGATTCTCATCCTTTACATAATACCAAGGCTTTTTTTTATCGGTTTTACATCTATCAAAAGGAGCGTTTTCCTTTTGTTGGACATGGATTGCTGATATCCGTTTTTAGTTTTTCTGCTATTTCATTTGCTCGATTATCCGCTGGAAAAGAGGGTTTTATTCCTTTAGATCGCTATGTCGGGGTGGCCATTATGTGCTTCCTCTTGTTCTTACTCCTTCGTATAGCAGATGAGTTTAAAGATGCCGAAGATGATAAGAAGTTTCGATCCCATTTACCCGTTCCAAGAGGCCTAATTCGCCTGAGTGAGCTAAAAGCATTAGCCATTGTAACTCTTGTGATTCAGCTGTTATTGCAGCTTTTGCTTTTCCCTAAAATGATCGTTCTATACCTTGTTGTACTGATTTATTTGGCTTTGATGACCAAGGAGTTTTTTATTCCAGAATGGCTTAAAAAACAACCAGTAGCCTATGTGGCTTCTCATATGCTAATCATTCCTCTTGTAGATATATATGCCAGTGGAGCCGATTGGTTTTTAGAAGGAAGTGCTGCGCCCTTTGGATTGGTTTACTTCTTCGGAGTTTCCTTTTTAAATGGAGTAGTGCTGGAGGTTGGACGCAAAATCCGTGTGCCTGAAGATGAATCGGAGGGTGTGAATACCTACTCAAGTATGCTGGGCCCAAAAAAGGCAAGCCTACTCTGGATTGGGTTTTTAGGATTTACTTTGGTTCTAAGTTTATTGGCCTATCAAACGGTAGATTCCTCTCAAATAGGCAAGATGGTTTTGTTCATAGCCTTTGGACTTTGTGTACTGCCAGCTTTGCTTTTTCTTTTTCAATCGAAGCGATTTTGGGCAAAGGCTATTGAAATTTCATCGGCTCTTTGGACACTTATTATGTACTTAACCTTAGGAGCTATACCCATGATTAAGGCCCATTGGTTTTGAAATTAAAGCTGCTTCTCTCACAAGAGATAATCCAAAGTCGGTTGGAAGTTGGAGGAAAGGCGTATTCACTGGCTTTTCTCAGCTCAAATGGATTTCGTGTTCCCGCTTTCTCAGTAGTACAGTTGGTCGACTCCGATCAAATGCTTCCAGCCTTGAGCGAAATCGAGGATTTTATTAATAAGTCGGCGAGCCGATTGCCTGATGCAAAACTTTTTGCGGTGCGTTCTTCGGCGAGCAATGAAGATGGTACCGAGCACTCTTTTGCAGGTATGTTCGAGTCGGTATTAAATGTATCCAAAGACCATTTAGCTCAGGCTGTACTTAAGGTATTTCAATCATTGCACTCTGATAGAATTCAAGTTTATTCAAATAATACTCAATCGGCTCGAATGAATGTGATCATTCAAGTCATGCTCAATCCTGATTTTTCGGGGGTGGCTTTTGGAATGGATCCGCTTAGTGGACGAAGGGATCGTTATGTAATCAATAGCGTAAAAGGATTGGGCAATGGCTTGGTATCAGGTGAAGTAAATGCAGATTATTTTGAAGTTGAAAAGGAAACCATCGTTGCGAAAAGATGGGTAGATCCTTCTTCAAAAGAGGCTCTAGGAGAGGCGGAGATTCTGCAAATTTCTCTAGTTTTAACTCAATTAAAAGAACTGCGAGGAAGACCCCAAGATATTGAGTTTTGCTTTGAAAAGGGCGTGCTGTTCTTAGTCCAAAGTAGGCCCATAACTCAATTGCACAAGAAGCTCGATCCCAGTGGAGAAAGATGTATTTGGGATAATAGCAATATCATCGAATCCTATCCAGGAATAAGTAGCCCGCTTACTTTTTCATTCGTTAGCAAATCCTATAAAGGGGCTTACACTCTTTTTTCTAAGTATTTAGGTGTAAGCAATGCTGTAGTTCAGAATAACGAAGAAGTTTTTCTAAATACCTTGGGTTACGTAAACGGAAGGATTTATTACAACTTAAAATCTTGGTATTTAATGTTGGCTTTGCTTCCTGGGTATCGCATCAATGCCCGATTTATGGAGCAGATGATGGGGGTGAAAGAGAAATTTGATCTGCCCAAATCTGAGTCGATTAGCCTTCTTAAAGCCTATACAGAAGTAAGCAAGGTAATTCTAATGATGATCTATCGTTTTGCCTTCATGAAACGCATTCGCGATCGATTTGTAGCCTTGCTAGAATCTACTCTCGAAGAATATAATGCATTGTCATATTCAGAAATGAGTGCGCACAAATTGATGAATGCTTACCGACAATTCGAGCGAAAATTATTGAATGAATGGAAAGCCCCTTTGCTAAACGATCTTTTTGCAATGATCAGTTTTGGCATGCTGAAAAAACAATGCGATACCCTTCAGATTCCTGATTTTCAAAATATCCATAACGATTTATTGTGTGGGAGTCAGGATATTTTATCAGTAGAACCCATCCACCGAACCCTTGCTATTGTCTATCAGATAGAAGAATCAGATTCCTTAATGGCACTCTTTCGAGAAAATTCTGCCGAGAAAATTTGGAGTCAACTACGCTTACATCCTAATTTATATCCCAATCTTTTCGCGAGTATTACTTCCTATCTAAAAGATTTTGGTGACCGATGTATGGGTGAACTAAAGCTTGAAACTACTTCCTATTCCCAACAACCTTCTTTGTTTATTCAAGTAGTTCAATCTTACGTCCGAAAGGGAATTTCAAAAAATCAATTCAATGGAGAAAGGGAGAACGAAATTCGCTTCAAAGCGGAAGAGGCTGTAAAACAAGCAACCCGTCGAAATCCTCTGAAGAGAATTTGGTTTAATGCCATTCTGCGGAAAACACGTGATTTAGTAAGTGCAAGAGAGAATTTGAGGTATGAGCGCACTCGTGCCTTCGGCATAGTTCGGAAGATCTTTCATGCAATGGGCAAACTTTGGTATGCCAATCATTTGATTGAGAATGAGAAGGATATCTTTTTCCTAACCAAGGAAGAAATTTTTGAGTACATAGAAGGCCGTTCGACCACTCGCTCCATCAAGGCTTTGATTGAGTTGAGAAAGGCAGAAAAACATGAGTATGAAAAGGAAAGAGTTCCATCTGAGCGCTTTACAAGCTTTGGTATTTTTCATCATGGAAATGACTTTTTCCAAATCCCCTTATCAGAGACTCAGTTACAGAGTTTAGATGGAAAATTACAGGGAATTGGTTGTTCGCCAGGAAGGGTAAGGGCTAGAGTAAGAGTTATTTATAATCCAGAGGAGGCAGATGCCTTAAATGGAGATATTTTAGTAACCCGAAGCACCGATCCGGGTTGGGTGATTTTATTTCCAAGTGCAGCGGGTATTCTCGTGGAAAGAGGAAGTTTGCTCAGTCATTCCGCAATTGTTTCACGAGAAATGGGGATTCCTTGTATAGTGGGTATTAGTTCATTGTTGAAAGAATTACAAACGGGAGATTGGGTAGAAATGGATGGAGCCAATGGAACGGTGTTTAAGATAGAAAGACCATGAGTGTTGATACTAATCTGAAAATAAAATATGCCAATTGTTGGGAAGACCCATGGGTTTTATCCCAAGCATTACGGCCCAAGTTGGGTTCCAGAATTCTATCTATTGCTTCCGCAGGAGATAATTCTCTTTCTCTTCTTGCTTCGGGTCCCTCTCTTTTGGTTGCGGCTGATCTCAATGCCACTCAACTCTTTCTAACGGAGCTTAAATTAAAAGCCATTATGCACTTGGAGAGGCCAGAAGCAATTGCTTTTTTAGGCTTTCAACCCTCCAAATACCGTTGGGAATCCTATGAGAAAATAAGGTTGAATTTGAGCGAAGCGGCTCGTAGTTTTTTCGATGAAAGAAAGAATGACATCCAAATTGGAATTATATACAGGGGTAAATTCGAAAAGTATTTCTTGAGTTTTTCTCGTTGGATACTACCACTAATTCATTCTCAATCTACGGTAGATGAGCTTTTAAGACCGAAACCTGCGGATGAACAACAGAAGTTCTACGAAGAAGTATGGAGCTCATGGAGGTGGAAGGCATTGTTCAAGCTTTTTTTTAGTAAAAGCATCATGGGTTGGGCGGGAAGAGAGCCTTCTTATCTTCAGTATGTAGAGGGAGATGTTGCCGCAAGAACCTATTCGAAAGCAGCAGCTGAGCTAGGTTCCGTGAGGGCTCAAACTAATTTGTTTTTGCGGTTCAACCTAAAGGGTTCTTTCACAGACTTGTTGCCTGATTATTTAAAGGAAGATAACTATGAAAAGATTCGCTTAAACGCAAAGACCTTGAAGTATTTCCATGGTCCTATTGAAGAAGCGGCCGAGGCATTTGGCTCTTTTGATGCCATGAATCTTTCAGATCTTTTTGAGTATCTCGATGAAAACCAGTTCCAATCATTGGGTAAGCGCTTGTTGAAACAGCTAAATGCAGGGGGAAGATTGGCATATTGGAATTTAATGGTTCCGAGATTTTTATCTAGTACCTTTAGTACATTACTTGTAGATTTAAAGGAGGAATCCGAACGGCTTAAAAGCGAAGACATAGGATTTTACTACGATCGATTTATAGTTGAAGAGCGCCGATGAAAGAAGAAATCTTGACTATCCTACTTTTAGGAAGCAGTTTTTTGGCTCTCTTTTTCTCAGGCGAATTGCTACTGAGATTTTTTCATCTACCTAACGAGCTTACACGTAAATGGGTGCATTTAGGAACGGGCATATTAACCATGCTTTTTCCAGTTTACTTGCATAGTCATTGGAGTGTGCTTTCTCTTTGTGCTTCCTTCGCTGTACTTCTTTATGTCAGTATAAAGTGGGGTTGGTTTCCTTCCATTCATAAAATAAAACGGAAATCGCACGGCTCATTACTTTATCCCTTAGCTGTTTACATTTGCTTTTATCTTTATGAGAAGATTCAATTGTCTTATGTCTTTTATTCGTTGCCCCTCTTAACCATGGCCATTTCAGATCCTATTGCCGCGGTAGTTGGCACTCGGTTTCCTTGGATGAAATTCAGAACATTTAAAGGCTTTAAAAGCCTTTCGGGCTCTTTCGCTTTCTTTTTGAGCACCTATCTTCTTTGCGGATTATTTTTATTCGATTCTCTTCCTCTTGGAAGTTTTTTATGGGTTGCTTTTGTGGTAAGTCTTTCGGCTACTATGGCGGAGGCGATGAGTGGTTTGGGAATCGATAATCTCAGTATTCCTATTGCAGTTTGGTTGAGCTTATATTTCTTAATCCCTGTCTAATGAGGTTAAGAGTGGTTGAAACCAAACCAAATGACTTTTGGTGGATAGACTTCGTAGACTTTCACAAGCAGCTCTACACACAGGAAGAATGTCTTAGGGTGGATACAATTCCTATTGAAGGTGTACAAGGAGTTTGTCTTCTTCTCTTAGAGGATAATAAAGCCGTAGCGCGTTGTGTTGTTTTTCCCAATTGCAGGATTGAAGAGGGGGTAGATCGTTTCGCAACCTTGGGGTACTACGAGTGTAAACCGCAAGCATTTTATGCGAGAATGCTGCTAAAAGAGGCGGAAAGTGTTGCGCGAAGATGGGGTGTAAAAAGCATGGTCGGTCCGGTAAATGGAAATTCTAGTTGGGATGTTTATCGTTTTAAATCCACTCAGAATACCAAGGCTTTTCTCCTCGAGAATCATCATTTAGATTATTATCCTCTTCAATGGGAAGAGAATGGTTTCCATGTCATTAGGAGGTATTATAGTCATAGAGTAGAAAAAGTAGTTTTCGATACACATCATTTGAATGTTCTTTCAAAACTGATGGAAGCCAAAGGATTTCAGATACATCCTTTCTCTTTGTCCAATCCAGAGAGAGAGTTAGAAGCTCTTTACCCTGTAGTAATGAATGCTTTTGCTCCTGCTTTTCTCTTTCAGTCTATTTCTAAGAAAGAGTTTGTTTCGCGCTACCTTAAAGCCTTACCTCTTATAAATCCGCATTTTGTACTCATTGCTAAAAATCAAGTTGCAATGCCTATCGGTTTCTTATTTGCTTACGTAGATTTGCTTGATTCCAGTGGTAAAACATTGGTGGTAAAGACTTTGGTGCGTGATTCTTCTGCTGAGTATAAAGGAGTAGGGCAGTGGCTTTCAAACGAGCTCATGAGAATGGCTGCTGAAAAAGGTATGAATACTGTAATTCCTGCTTATATGGCTGAGGAGGCACGCTCACACTTTACCGCTTCTTTGTTCGATTCAAAACAATTGACAGAATACCATTTATTTTCAAAAGATGTTTACTGATCGCTCCCTTTTGTTTAGGGCTTGCCTTGTACTTAGCCTGTTCTTCTGGCTCTTGTCTATACAATCGGTATTCTACTGGAATCCATCGGAGGGTGCTCATGAGCTGAATGTTCAGATTGAGGTTGATGCGTCTGTTGATCAAGTCTATAATTACCTCGGCAATTCTGAAAAAGCAAAGTCATGGTCGGTATACGTAAGCAGTATTAATGCCTTAAATGCAGAAGCGTATAAAGACGGTGAAGCGGGAAGTATTAGAAGATGTTATGTCAAGGGAAGCCAGAACGCACAATTTTGGGATGAAGAGATTTTAATCAATGAAAAGAACCACTTACGTCAATTGAGTATTTTTAATCTGAATAATTTTCTTCTAACTGCAGATCATCTCATAACGGAGCAGCGTTATTCTGAGAATGAGGAAGGAGGATGTTTGCTCGAATTCAGTCTCTTTTTTAAAGAAAATCCCAGTTTCATAGATCAGCTTAAAATGCACTTCGCCTCTCGAATAGTGCAGAATATCTTCGAGCAAAACTTACATAACATTAAATTAGACATTGAAATGAAAGCAAATGCCTGAGTCGTTTAATGTTTCAGATTTCTTTGTTGCAAGGGCAACTCAACATCCCGAGCGCATAGCCTTTATAGGTGCCAATGGAGAGAAAATCCTTTTTGGTGAATTGCACCAAAGTGTAAACGATACGGTTGCTTTTTTTCAGTCAAAAGGCATTCAAAAGGGAATGAAGATTTTGGTCTTAGAGCCCATGACAACTGATTTATATCGAATTGTTTTGGCCTTATTTCGGATGGGAGTTACCGCTGTTTTTTTAGATGCTTGGTCGGGATTAAAGCGCTTGGAGCAATGTTGCCAGCAGCTTGAATGCGATGCCATGATTGGAAGTTGGAAATTGGGAGTATTGCGGATGTTTTCTTCTAGATTGCGTTCAATCCCTTCTTTTTATAGTGCTCAAAAGACCACTTCAACCAATGGAGGCCAGCTTCTAGAATGGCCCCATACTAAAGCCAGCGATCCGGCTTTGATCACTTTTACCACGGGCAGTACAGGGATACCCAAAGCAGCTATTCGTACTCACGGTTTTTTGGCGGAACAGTTTAAAGTGCTCAGCGAGATTATTCAAAGGAATGAACCTGAAGTAGATCTTACCACCTTACCTATAGTTCTACTGTTGAATTTGGGATTGGGGAATACTTCTGTATTGCCTAGTTTCACGGTTAAGCAAGTTGAAAATTTCAAGCCCGAACGGCTGTTTGAACAATTGAGAAAGTGGAAGGTGGAACGATTGAGTTGCTCTCCTTTCTATGCCGTACAATTGGCAAAACATCTACAAGAGAACAAAATGGAACTTCCAGATTTGAAGAGAATCATAACAGGCGGGGCTATTCTTTACGATTCGGAGGTAGAAAGTTTAAGATCTGTTTTTAAATCTATTTCAGTTCAGCTTCTCTATGGATCTACTGAAGCAGAACCTATCTCTATTCGCAACTTGAATGAGGAGTCGAAGCTTCTTACGGAGAACCTTCCGTTTGGAATTTCTGTGGGCAAATTGCATCCATCTCTTGATTTTGCCGTACTTCCGTTAAGTGAGGATAGAAATGAAATGGAACTTTCTGAGTGGAATGACATTCAGTGCAAGGAAGCTTGTCTCGGTGAAATTGTGGTGGCAGGTTCGCATGTGTTAGAGACCTACGTTGGAAGCAAAGAAGTGGCGAATAATCAAAAGATTCGAGTGGGAAATACCCTTTGGCATCGAACGGGTGATGCTGGATTTATTTATGATGATACTCTTTTTCTCTCGGGTAGATGTCAAGAATTTGAAGACTCAGAAGGGAAAGGAAATGGACCTTTTTACTACGAGAACGAGCTGCTGAAAGTAGAAGGGATTGCCAAGGGATGTAGTCTTCTGTGGCAGGGCAATAGGGTAGCGGTGGTGGAAATGACTAAAGGACAAAAGTTTGAGATGAAGGAAGAGTTTATAAAACGTTTCCCTGAGTTTAGCTATTGGATAGAAGTAGACCAAATGCCCATAGACCCAAGGCATTTTTCTAAAATAGATTATGCTTCTTTAAGGAAGCAGATGAAGGTCTTAAGAGGAAATAAACACGAATAACTCTTGGAATATAAGTTCGAAAGATATACCCATCGGCTACTTCAAAGTAGCCAATGGGGAACCTTTGATTTTACTTCATCAATTTCTTGAATTTCAGTCTTTTTGGAGTAGAATCTCCACCCAAACGTTTCTTTTTGTTCTCTTCATAATCGGTAAATCCACCTTCGAAGAAATATACTTGAGAATCACCTTCAAATGCGAGTATGTGTGTGCAAACTCTATCTAAGAACCATCGATCGTGAGAGATTATCACAGCACATCCGCCAAATTCGTCCAGCGCTTCTTCAAGTGCACGTAGCGTGTTCACATCTAAATCGTTGGTAGGTTCATCTAAAAGAAGCACATTTCCACCTTCTTTTAGCGCCATTGCTAAATGCAATCGGTTGCGCTCTCCTCCAGATAGAACCCCGATTTTCTTTCCTTGGTCTCCACCAGAGAAATTGAAACGACTTAAATAGGCTCTCGCATTTTGTTGCTTTCCACCTAGTTCAAACAAATCGTTTCCATCAGCTATGATTTCAAAGATGGTTTTTTCAGGATCCATCTTTTCATGACTTTGATCTACATAGGCCAGTTTCACGGTTTCACCGCGAACGAAACTTCCTTCATCCGGAGTTTCGCTCCCCATAATCATTCTGAAAATGGTGGTTTTACCTGCACCATTTGGACCAATGATCCCCACAATACCAGCAGGAGGAAGTTGGAAGTTTAGATCTTCATAGAGCAGTTTATCTCCAAATCCTTTGGAAACCCCTTTGGCGGAAATAACATCCGTACCCAATCGGGGGCCTGCAGGAATGAAAATCTCCAATCTATCTTCTCGTTCCTTTGACTCTTGACTTACCAGTTTATCGTAGTTCGAAAGTCTCGCTTTCGATTTAGCTTGCCGACCTTTTGGATTCATTCGAACCCATTCCAATTCGCGTTCTAAAGTTTTTCTGCGCTTAGACGCTTGCTTTTCTTCTTGTTGTAGTCGTTTGGTTTTTTGATCCAACCAACTCGAGTAATTCCCTTTCCAAGGTATACCTTCTCCGCGGTCTAACTCGAGAATCCATCCTGCCACATTGTCTAAGAAATATCGATCATGCGTTACCGCAATTACCGTCCCTGCGTATTGTTGAAGGAATTGTTCAAGCCAAAGAACCGACTCAGCATCTAAGTGGTTGGTTGGTTCATCCAATAATAACACATCGGGTTTCTGAATCAATAAACGGCAAAGTGCCACACGTCTTCGCTCTCCTCCTGAAAGATTTTTAATCGGTGTATCGCTTTCCGGACAATTCAATGCATCCATCGCTCTTTCTAGAACGGTGTCTAGTTCCCAAGCATCTGTGGCATCAATCTTATCCTGCAATTCAGCCTGACGGTTCATGAGTTTCTCCATCTTATCTGGATTCTCATATACCTCAGGTAAACCAAATTGATCGTTAATGCTGTTGAATTCTTCCAAAATGGCAGCAACCTCGGCAGCTCCTTCGCGCACTACTTCAATAACCGTCTTAGAGTCATCTAGTTGAGGTTCTTGTTCTAAGTATCCCACAGTATAACCGGGAGACCAAACTACATCGCCTTGAAAATTTTTATCGATACCAGCGATAATTTTAAGCAATGTTGACTTACCCGAACCGTTCAATCCAAGTATTCCGATCTTCGCTCCATAAAAGAAACTTAGATAGATATCTTTGATTATGGTTTTATTATTGCTTGGAAGGGTTTTACTGACCCCACTCATTGAGAAAATAACCTTCTTGTCGTCTGCCATAAAATGATGAAAAATAGAGTTGGCAAATATCGCAATTCTAGCTCCTTGCTGGGGGTTTTTCTTTGCTGCATTTTAGCCTGCAACTACAGCTTGAATGCTCAGTTTTTGCCACCGCTGTTTGGGAAGGTAGTAGAAGCACAAACGGGATTAGTAATTCCAGGTTTGTATGTTGTAAACACCAGAACTGAGCAAGGGGTTCTTACCAACCAGGATGGCAAGTTTGAGATTTTTGCAGATAAAGGAGATACTTTGATCTTCTCCCACTTGAGCTTTCGATTTACTACTCATATTGTTCAGGGCAATGAAGAAAGCGGTACAGTTTTTAGAATGTATGAGCGGAATTATTTGCTAGATGAAGTTGGAATTTATTCATACGCTCTTACCACCAATAGGCCAAAAGAAATGAAGCTCTCAGAACCAAGAGTTCCTTCAGATGATAATATTGTTATTCCGCGTCACGCTCCTGCTGGAATTGCCAGTCCGATCGATATGCTTTACGAGCGTTTTGGCAAAACACCAAGACAATTAACAGAGCTAAGAGAGCTTATGAGAAAGGATGCCTTCAAACAAAAACTGGCGGGCAGAAATCGGGAAATTCTTTCCGAGATTACCGGTATGTCTGAAGATGAAATCCGGCAATTTGCTTTCTATTGCAGATACAGCACTCTAAGCATTCAGCATGCTACCGATTATCAATTACTTGAGTCTATGATGGCTTGTTATGATCTGTACCTAGAGGAACGCGCCATGCAAGAGCTTTTGGAAGAATACGATTAATCATTATTCCATTTCATTTTTTGCGTTTTGCGATGCGAGGTATTCCTTCGGACTCATGCCTTCTCTTTTGGCAAAAACTCTATTAAAGGTGGCTTTGGAGTTGAATCCACTCTCTAAACCAATGGCTAAAAGCGTGAAATTACCGTATCGAGTATCGGCAACTCTCTTTTTAAATTCTTCCACCCTAAAACTGTTGATGAAGTCGTTGAAATTGTCGAAAGGACTTTGTTGGATGGCATTGCTTATTTCCAACTGGCTGATATTCATTTGATCAGACAGCTGCTTCAAGCTTAATCCGGCTTGCAGATACATCTTGTCACCTTCCATCTTTTCAACTATATGATTGTA
Source organism: Cryomorphaceae bacterium (assembly GCA_017858515.1). Taxonomy (GTDB): domain Bacteria; phylum Bacteroidota; class Bacteroidia; order Flavobacteriales; family Schleiferiaceae; genus RFXV01. The sequence goes on from JAFMBM010000018.1 coordinate 46,901, forward strand.
CAGTGCTTTCAATTGCAAAGATTGATTTTGCCCCGCAATAGGATCTTCTACATTGATTTTTCTTTCTTCTAACTCTTCATCGAAAGCGAGTAAGATTGCAGGCTGTGCGTAGGCGCGAATGCCAGTGAGGATGACAATGAGTACCAAGGCTAGATTCCACCACCAATCTTGATAAAAACTCAAATACAGAAAATGATCTAATACCATCATTACCTCTTTAAAGACCATCCCAAAGAGCATAATTTGAATGAAGAGTTTAAACCATTTTAAGTCGATACTCGATGGATCTGAATAGACCTTCAGAACCCAAACTTGATACGTATTATAAATCTGAAAGCAACGAGAAAAGTAAAACAGATAACTAGCCCATCGGACAAGGGTGTTGAAATAGCCAAAGTATGGATTGTACGGATTCGATTGAAATTGCTGAACCGCACTGGCTCCTTGAAAGAATACAATGAGTCCGATGCAGGTAAAAAACAAATGGGGTAAAAGGTGAATTAGATCTTTCGTATGAAATCGGAAGTTTGGTTTTGATTGAGACTTTAGATAGAAATAAATAATCGGCCCGATAAGTAAATTAACACCTCTTGGGAACCCATTTAGCTCTTCCCAAAGAAAATTGATGCCCGCAAATCCAAAGGTATAATCTTGCAGCTGTAATGCCAGAATGAACATCAACCAACCCATTAGGCTGTCTGAAATACGTTCTTCTCTTCTCGCTCTCAACCAAAAGAGGAGAGCGAAAAAAAATGCCATGAAATAACCAATTTGCAGAGGGGTTGTATATATACACACAGTATAAATGTACTATTTGGATAGGATGATTGTCTTTCCCTCTATATCTTCTGTTACCTCAAGAAGCAGTTTGCCTTTGGTTCCGAAAATGGTCTGAGCATAAATCTTGGTGCCTACAGGAGCGTCTTCATTGCGTGTACTATTGGCACGTATGGGAAAGCCGTAGCTAAATGGACGTTCATTGGGTCCGTAAATGAGATAATCTCTCTTGCTGTTGCTTGCATTCTTAACCTTGAACTTGAGATATTGTACGGGTTCTTCTTGTACTATGAATTCATCTTTACTATTTACAGACGAAACTTTGCCTGTTAGCCTTATCAAAGGATTGCCATAATAGCGCACAATTCCACCTTCATTCTCACCCTCTAAGCTTTGAACCACGTTTAACAGCATCGTTCCTCCCCCTTTTTGCTCTACTTTGGCAAACTCGGTTACCATTTCATGTGCATCGATTTTACCATTCTCTCCAGCGGCTGTGAGCTTATTTACATGTCCATATAAGAAGACTTGCCCCGTGGGTAATTTAATATTCAGCTTTTCAGATTGCACATTGCGAATCTCGGTTGTACTCCATCCTGATTGCTCATAATCATCAATATAGGGCATATGCACAACTACCTTAAGATAAGTAGGCTGCAGTGT
>JAFMBM010000054.1 GCA_017858515.1 Cryomorphaceae bacterium
CATACCAATCGTTATTCTAGTTGTGGTCAAACTCTAAAAGAATTTAACAATGAGATTTAGACGGCGCGTTAAATTATTCCCTGGAGTTACACTCAACTTAAGCAAAACCGGGATTAGTGCTACAGTTGGTATACCCGGTGCAAGTGTGAACTTTACTAAGGGGGGAACTTTTCTAAATACAGGAATACCTGGAACTGGTCTATATGATCGCACCAGAATCGGAAGCAAAAAACGGCCGTGCTCTTCAAATCAAAACAACCTAAGCTTTAGAATTCCAGAAGAAGAAACAATTGCGGACGGATACGTTGAAGTGAAATCAATAGAGAATGTTGAGGAAATTACGACCGAAGGTCTTCAAGAACTTAGGGAAACATTACTTTCCTGTTATCAGGAAAAAATCGAGTTGGAAGAGCAAATTCCCAAAGCCAAATCAAGTTTGCAAAAAAGTCAAAACTTACTCTTTCTCTCCTATTTAGTGATTATTGGTTTCTTTATTAAGTGGTTCAAAAAGAACAGAGACGAGAAGAAAGAATATATAGAACAACTAGAGAAGAAACGAACGGAGTGCTATGTAAATATTGACATACAGGCTGATGAACGAATTGAAAAGTTATTCTTGGAATTACGGGTCAATTACAAATCCTTAGTTTCTTGTCAAAAAATATGGGATATCACATCTACCTCCAGAGTTGACAAAAAAACTAGTCGTTCTGCGGCTTCAGAGTCAATCACTCGGGAAGAAGTAACATTTGGATTTGCCCATTTGGATATTATAAAGTCAAAATTTGATGCATTGCATTTTGAAAATGCAAACGGTGGGGATTTATACGTTTACCCCGCTTTCATTGCAATGGTTGATAGCCAAAAGAAATTCGGACTCCTAGACATTCGGGAAGTTGAATTTAATTTTACGCCTCAAAAATTCTTAGAGAAAGAAGTTGTTCCATCTGATTCCAAAGTGATGGAATATACTTGGGCTAGGGCGAATAAAAATGGTGAGCCCGATAAAAGGTTTAAACACAACTATCAGATTCCGATCTGCCTATATGGTAGCATTAATATTAAAAGCGAGACTGGACTTAATGAAGGATACTGGTTTAGCAATCACGAAAAGGCCGAACAATTCTCAATTATGTTTAAATCATACCAAAAAACCATTGGTCTGTGACAAGATCGGTAGGAGAAAGTCATGACTCTTTTTTTTCGGAAAGAAGCAAAGGCGTAAAGGTTAAATTGGAGTTTATTCATTTCTTGCTATGTAAAAAAAGTAGAGATTCTTGTATACGATTTGGCGTCTCTCCTCGAAAATATTTTGCTATAGTTTGTTCTTCAAATAGTTGAATCCAATTAAAATTATTTTAAGATCCTTCTAACTAAAAGAAGGTTTTAGAAAATCTGAATAGGAAAAGGAAATGCTCTGAATCACTCATAAGTTCATCTAAAAGTGCTTGATTTGAGTAAACACTTAGGCTTTTTAATTTACTCTTGGATTGAAAAGTCTGAAAGTCCGTCCTGATGTTGGATAAAAGATTTGGATATGTTAAATCCAACTATTTCATGTGTTTGCGCCTTTGGAAGTGCCTTTCTATGAGCTACTTTTAGGCTGAAATGTGTTTTTATAAACGAACTACGGTTCTGGGTACTTACGAAATATGAAAAGCTTGTTAAGCATTGGGGTTATTGGTTTTCTATTGGTTTCCTCCTGCCAAAAGGAAGAGCTATCTTCTTGCGGAAACTTGAACAAGAGCCTAGCAGATAAAGTAGAATTCTATTGTGGTACTGTGGCAGATCTTTCCCAAATAGTAAATAATCAGCCGTATGGTCAAATTGTAAATAGTCAATTCAATAGTGTAACCGCTGAAAACAGTATGAAATCTGCCTATCTACACCCAAACCAAAACACATACTATTGGACGGAAGCTGATGAACTTGCGGATTATTGTGCCTCCCATTCCAAACGCTTGCACGGCCATACGCTCATATGGCACAAACAATTGCCCGATTGGATTCTAAATTATCAAGGTTCTACTGCAGATTGGGAAAAGCTTTTAAAAGAACACATACTAGAAATTGTTAGCCATTTTAAAGGAAAAGTGGCTAGTTGGGATGTTGTAAATGAAGCCTTTAATGAAGATGGCACTTTGCGAAATTCCATATGGAAGGAAAATCTAGGGGCTTCCTATATTGAGAAAGCATTTATCTATGCTCGTGAAGCAGACCCAAATGCCAAGCTATTTTACAACGACTACTCCTTGGCCATTAACCCAGTAAAAAGATCAGCTGTTCTAAATTATTTAAACCATCTCAGAGCAAAAGGAACGCCCATTGATGGGATTGGTATGCAGATGCATATCTTTAATGGGTTCCCGGAAAACATAGAAATATCAAACACAATGGATGAAATATGGAAAAATGATTACCTAGTTCATATTTCAGAATTAGATATTTCCATAAATCCACAGTCTCAACAAATGCTTTCAGCTCCTGATAAAGAGCTAAGAAGACAAGCCGAGAAATACCTTTATATTTTTAAAGCGTATGAGCGAATTCCTGCTAGATACCAGTTTGGAATTACCATTTGGGGAGTGAGTGACAATGATTCGTGGATAAGGTATACCTACAACCGGAACGACTTTCCTTTGCTATTCGACGATAACTATCTACCTAAGCCAGCCTATTGTAAATTGATTTCGAACTTATGAATAGACTTTTTATTCTGCTACTATTCTTCTTATCAACCCCCATTGCAGCTCAGATTTCTGTTGGATACTATCCCATCCAATCGGAATTGTCATTTAGCACCAACTCTGAGCGTCTTTTTTGGGGAGATTTGCGCTTAGCCACTAATACATTCTTCGGAAATATAACTACGGAGCCCATTTTGCTAGTGAATATAAGGAGGGATGAAATGGTCAATTATTATGGGGGTTTAGGAATGAATTTTAATTTTTTTAATGCGGCGAGCGATATTTCTATTGTCAATGCTTACTCCTTTCATTTTGGATCTAGGATAAAGCCCATAAAAAAAATAAATAATCTCCAACTCATTTTCGAAATATCTCCCTACGTGAATACTGAGTTTGATGGGGGGTTGTTGCGCACTAGACTTGGAGTGGCCTATCAATTCAAAAAGAAAAAAAGGCCATAATGTTTCAAGTAAAATATCAACTTCTTCGCGACGCTATACTTCACAATCTACCTTTCAAATCATTTAAAAAACCAAAGCTCACGGCAGCAGCTTTTGTAGAAAGTGTTTGCTGATAAATTAAAAGAGGGGTGTGGAAGGGCTATAGGCTTTCATGTTTTTAATAGCCAATTCATTAGATCTAATCCTTTTTCTCGGAAATAAGCTAAGATTCAAAGACTAGAGGTAGGTTCCTTAGGAGATCTGGCGATTTTTCTTTGCGACTTTGCGGCTTGGCGTAAAATCATTGCCGTTTGTTTCCAAATCACTTATCTATTTTTTAGCTCCTGCCTTCAGAAAAAAAATAATGTACTTTGGGATCTGTATTTTTCAAATTAATCTAAGGCCTCCATTCATTTTACCTGCCTCAAATTCAAGCCAATTCATATGGAAGAAAAATACAAATCCGATTCATTCAAGAAATTACTAGACAGACTACAAGAAGATTCTTGGCAATTGGAATTGTTGATTTCCGCTTTTGCCATTTTTGGATTATTCTATTCACTAGAGCCCATTGCACACAGCCTCCTGCTTGCCCAGTTCGACAACAACAGCACCTTCCTGTATTTCTTTATCATCGTTCATTTCGCTCTACAAATTCTAATTTTTAACCTCTTGCTGCATGTCTTGCTTCGCGCCATGTGGATCGGAAGCCTCGGACTCCGCTATGTCTTTGGAGATATTGATTACGATAAACTAAACTACAGCGAGCTATTTACGAAACACCTCAAAAGGAAAGTGGGCTCCTTCGATGAGTATATCCATACACTAGAGAATGTTTGCAGCGTTATTTTCGCCCTGTCGTTTTTACTCATTTTCTATATTTTCTCCTTTTTCGCCATCAGCTTTTTGATACTATCACTAAATAACCCCTTTCCGGATTGGATGCTCTACATTGTACGTATCCTTTTCTTTTTCATCGGATTCGGATCTTTTTTAACCTTTATTGATTTTATAACCCAAGGATTTTTAAAAAAGAACAAATGGCTCGCAAAGTTCTATTTTCCATTTTACAGGGTTTTTAGCCTACTCACCCTGTCTTTTCTATACAGACCAATGGTCTATAATCTATTAGACAATAAATACGGAAAACGCATTGGTCTACTTTTAATCCCTTTTTACATTTTAATCTATGTGGCCTTTCATCTGGAGTTTCAAAAATCAAATTTTATAACCCCTGCTTCAACAAAGTTGTCGACCCGCCATATTGCCAATGGAAGAAACTATAGCGATGAATTAAAGAAAGACGAGATGCTGATCACAGGCGATTTTGTCATTCAATCCAAAGTTGTTTCGGAACCCTACCTGAAAATCTTTGTGCCTCTCACCTACAAAATAGAAGATGAGTTAATGGATTTCGACTCAAACCTAAAACCAAAAAAAGACAAGCGCGGTTTGTACTTTCAATCGGAAATTACCATTGCTAAGGAAGAACCGAATTACGACAGTTTAAGCACTATCTACCTAAGGGCATTCGAAAAGAAATTCTTCTTCAAAATTGATGAAACCCCATGCGAAACCCATTTTATCATTGCCAACAATGAGGGCATACTTGGTTTTGAAAGCTATACTGGAATAAAAGATATATCAGAAGGAAAGCACATCATCCAATTTTTAAAGTTTAAATCAAGAAATACGGATTCAATCCTGACTATTCAGGAAGTTCCGTTCTGGCATTTCAAGCCCTAGGAATTCTGGGAATGCTTTTTCTCGGGAATTCCAAGGCCTATTAACCTATGTCTTGTGCGATTTAAAAGGAAGGGAAATACAGTCGCTGAGGAGTTCCAAATAAGCCCGATTTTGGCATTAATCCTTTGGCGTAACGGAGGGGGATGTCTCTTTCTTGAACTAGACTTAGTTTTAGCAGAGCTGGATGAGCTCCTTGTTGCAATCATAAAACACTCACTCACTTTGGAAAAAAAATACATTTTCAGCTCAGATAGACTGGGTTTTCGCAATTGGGAAAAGGAGGATTTGTCGGAATTCGCCAAAATCAATGCCGACTTAGAAGTTATGGAGCATTTTCCAAAAGCCCTAAGTCTTGAAGAAAGCGCAGAATTTATCGATCGACTTCAACATCATTATGCCAAGCGAGGCTTCAATTATTTCGCTGCGGAAATACTAGAAACTGAAGAATTGATTGGATTTATTGGGCTGGCCTACCAAGAATACGAATCAGAATTTACACCTGCGGTAGACATTGGTTGGAGATTAAAAAGGAGTGCCTGGGGCAAGGGATTTGCAACAGAAGGCGCTAAAAGATGCCTCCAGTTTGGATTTGAAGAACTCGGCTTAGAAAGCATTATTTCCACTTGCACTCAGAAAAATCTCAAATCAGAGAAAGTGATGGAAAAAATAGGGATGATGAAAAAAGGAGAATTCAATCACCCTAAACTTAAAGCCTATCCGGAATATGAAAAATGTCTTTGCTACAGCATTTCGAAAAGTGAATGGAGAATCCCATCCTTCTAGTCTATTCGGACTACCCAATGAAAGAATAAAATAAATAAGGCTTCATACTAAGGCGCAAACCGGTCTAGCGCATCAGCGTCACCTCTCCCTGATGACTAAACTCCTCGCCAAAGAAGTCGGTATACTGTATTACAAAAAAGTATACTCCAGCTGCCAAATCACCTCCGCTTTGTTTTCATCAGGCTGTATCGTCAATTGATAAACAACTTATGGCTCTTCCAATGATAGCCTTAAAACCTCTATGCTATATGCTGAGATTGAACTATTCTACCGTTTAAGTCTTTGATTTGAAACGATATGATACTTTGGATTTGTCTCCAATCAATGAAGATTGTCCAAGGGCTGAGCTACTAGGAAGTATTTTACAACTGTAGTTAATAATGCAGATGTTCCTTGTGGAGGCAGTACTAAAGCGGTTGTATCAATTCATTATTCTAAAACCAACAAGTTCATAGTAAAGGGAACCTTTGAAATTAATTGCCCATAGTTTCTACAAACAAAACATAGAGCTATATACCCGTAATACAAAAAAAGAGTCCGTGAGCGGGTTGGTCTGTTGAACTTTTAGTCGGAGTATTGCCAGATGTTCTGCGTTGGTGTCCATCAGATCTTCTTCCCCATTGGTATAAATCTCCATAGGCTGCGGCAACGCTATAGCTGTAGCTACCTTCAATGCACCAAGATTTCTATCCATCCAAGTCTTTCCTGTCGTCGGATTTAGTACCTCTACTATTTCAGCAGGGCCAGAGCAAAAACAGAACTTTTATAGAGTGCCCATTGATTCTTTCCTACGAAAACGACTCTATTTTCTCCTCCATTGGAATATTGCTTCCCTAGTTGTGACGTATTCCTTTTCCTCCTTCTAGAAATTTCAAGCCGCATCCCCAATTGGAAGCCAAGCCAAGTATCATCTCCTGTCCAATTAAACCATTTTCCAATCAACTCATCGCTCAATTTCTACTTTAGAATTCGGTTAAAAGTGTAAATCCAAATAGTTCAAGTCCTTAGCAATAAGTAAAACGGATTTATCAAGGCATCTGAAAAGATACGGCCGCAGCAGAACTCGGGTTCAAATTTGGAAAGACCCTTCTTTCCAAATCCAAATCATCGTAGGAGTTACTCCAATATGAATCTCCATAGGCTTTAACGAAAACAGTTTCACCCGATGAAAATCCTGCCGCTGATAAGGCTGAGGCTGAAAGGCTAATCTCTTTAGGGTTTATGCTCGAGACAAATACATCTGAATAATACGTATAGTTTTGGTCGCTGACATCTGAACTATTTGACAAGAAATAGCGCATATATCTGCTATTCCCGTTGCTGCCTCCAGGATTACTGGTAATCGTTAAAATCACATCACTTCCATTTACACTAGCCGTTAAATCGGTAATCTGAGTCGATGAAGTTTGACCCAAAGAAGGAACGTTCGTGATATTGGTAGAGGCTCCACTCCTACTATGGTTTAACTCAAAAAGCTTATAAGTACCAAATCCCGCTTTTTCATAAACAAGGGTATATGTTCCAAAAGGCACTGCTGAAAGAGTGAATTTCCCATCTGTATCTGTAGTGGCTTCAATGGTGAATGTAAGTCCCTCTACCCTCACATTCATCCCCGACTTATCCACTAAAGTGGTGGCCTCGTCGTATAAATTGACAGAGCCGTTGATGTTCGCATTGGTTCTTGTATCCATTGGATCCTCGTCTTTGCTGCACGAATTAAAACCCATTAAGATTGCCAAAGAGAGAGTCAAATAATTCAATTTCATCCTTTTCCTTTCAATTTTATAGGAATGGTCTTCTAAACATTCCAATGCTGCAAATTAGCCGATTTTCATTCTATTATCCCAAAAATCAATTCAAAATCCACATCGTAACTGAAGTCAGAAAATAAATGGGTTTTCAAAACTGGGTTGAAGTCCTATCAATAGAGGTGAGCCGCTTTAGAATCTGGATTTAAGGCTTCGAGCGGCTCACATCAGAACGCATAGCAGAAAAGAAAGGCTCAACTCATTTTCTTGAGGAAATTGCCAATGAGTTCTTGCACCTCCTTTCTGTGAAGGAAGAAAAGGGCGAGACAAGCACTGAATACAACGAGTGCCAAGGTGAAAAGTCCTCCACTGTCGCCTTTAATCTCTGTGCCTATGACCAACAAATGTGAAAAAATGGCCCCTAAAATTATTCCGAAAGAAAGTCCTATGCCTATTATTTTGGTTCTAGGTATAAGGATGAGAACAAGGGTAATAAGTTCGGCTATACCCAGACCTATTCTTCCGAAAGGCTCTACGCCCAGCTGAGTGAAAATATAGACAGAGTCTGGATGAGCGGTGAATTTGAAATACAAGGTTTGAAGAAAAATTACGGCTATACCGATTCTTAAAACCAGAGAGATTGCATTTTGAGTTTTCATTTTAATTGCGATTTTATTTATTATTGATGATTGTCCAGTGTTTATCCGCTTGGGCTTTGAGCCTGTCTTCGTCTCTATCCCAGCTCTTTAGTGTATTGGTGAAGTAGGCGTTGTAGAAGAGATATAGCTTTCCGTCTACTATTTTAAAAGTCTCCGGGTTTACTTCCACCTTCTTACGGGTGTCTCCCATGGCGAAGGCACACCAACCGCCGTATTGTGGTTCGTACTTACTGGGATTCTTTATAAATGTGCTTTTATTCCCTTCGGAAGAAAAATAATAAGTAACCCCTTTATATTGAGCAGAAAATTTCTTATTGCCCTGTACCGCCTTGTTGCCGAAGTAAGCCACAGGATCGTAGCCTTGAATGGCTAGGCCTTTTTCTAAGTTGAAGTGTTTGGTTCTTTCGGCGGCTGTTTGACCCAAGGCACTGATGCCGATGCCGAGAAGTACTATTAGGATGAAATGCCTCATTGCTTGTTGTTTAATGATGAGGCAATAGTATGACGACCTAAAAGAGCGAAATGTAAACTACTTTACATTTTGCACTAGATTCCTAAATTTATCTATATCGGTAATCTGAATTTCTTTTTGGGAGTACGTTAAAAGTCCATCTCTTTCTAGTTCATGAAGTAGAGAAATAACAGTTTGCCGAGTGGTGCAAATAAGCTGTGCAATGTCTTTTTGCGAGAGGTAGTTTGGAAAGGAGAAAGGCGGCCCTTGGATCTCTTCCTTTTCGAGAATCATATGGATGAGAAGTAAAAAGCGAGTTTTGGCATCTTTAAACAAAATGTTCTTTTAGCTATTTTGAATCTTTTTATAATTCACCCCCATGAATTTGATGTAGCTAAGAGCAAACTCTGGTTTAGAATACATGATCTGCTCCAAGCCCTCTCTGTAAAAGGTGCAAATAATGGCCTCCTCTGAAACCATTTTGAAAAACTCTTCATTTTGCTGAGGGACTTCCATATTCAACTCACCAAATAGATCGCCTTTTTGAATAACATCCAAAAGGGTTTCCTTTCCATCTTCGTTGATCTTGATGAGTTTAATCGTTCCCTGCTTCAAGAAATAGAACCTTTCTTTTTCGCTAAAAGGCAAATCCAATATTTCGTTCTTTTTTGATTTCTTAAAGCGCTTGAGAATGCACAGCATATCTATTTCAGAAAAACTTAGGTTCTGAAACAGTTTATGATCGTGTAAATACCAATACTTTAATTCGGAAGACATTCTTTTTTTCTTGAGTTGAAAAGTACGAATGAAAAAGAGAATTGCTTTCTGATTTGATCCAAACAGAAATCTGAAACCAGAAACGGTTGGAGGCTAAATGCCCCTTAACTATTCTCTTCCACCACCTTTTTTAAATCGCTATTGAACAAAGGAAAAAATTGAAGTGTAGAGCGTGCAAGGTCTTCTGAAGAAATAATCTCCGCTCCTGATCCTTTAAAATCATCGGATTGAATAAAGAGGGTTTTGTCATCGTCTATTCTCTGAAGACTAAAAAAGTGATTATCTCTCAGCCCTTCGAATTCGCCTTCCATTGGATCGGACCATCCAAAAGCCAGTCCCTCTTTATAAATAAGAGTATGCGGAGTATGATAAAAAGTGCCTTCTACGAAATAGGTAACCCGAATACTTGCTCCGTTCTTTGCTTCTCCTTGAATGCCTTTTAAAGTAGAACTCCACTGCGAAAGCGCATCCCAATTGCACAACCACTTCCAGACAAGACCCATGGGCGCATCGATAACAATATCCGTATAGGTTTGCCAATGATGATCTGCTAATTTTCTTAGCTCAATAGTTTGAATCGCTTTTTCTGATTTCATTGCTCAAGCAAAATTAATATCTGTCATGGCCTTCAAGTTGAGAACGAAGTTAAAGCATATTGAAAGTGGCAGAATAAGAAGTGCAATAGCAGCGATTTTCCAAGCCTTTATTGGACGAGATGGTTATCCAGAAAAAAGCCCTTTCAGCTTCCACTGAAAGGGCAGGTTGACAATTAAAGAGCGCTTTTATTGAATTTTATCTCTATCGATGTACTCAGGAATACCTCCAGGAAAGCGGGCAAACATTTGTAGCTCTTCGTAGCTTATATCCTGGTTTTTGTAGGTAAAAGCTTGGACGCCACTATTTGTAATCGCAACGGTAACCAATAAATTAACAGGAAGAGAAAACATAGCAGCCCATCCATGCATAAAACTCAAAGCAGTATAGGTAGGAATGGTCCATCCATACCGCTTACCACTAGCATAGCGAAGCTTGAATTTGAGTCCCCTACCAATGGGTATGGTCTTTAAAATGCTTTTTTCATCTTGCTTAGTGAGAACCATTAGTTCGACCTTATCAATGGAAATCAGTTCACCCTTTACACTGGTCTCATTCAGGGGATATACTTCGATGTACGAGCCATATTGATTGACATCTATTTCTTTCGAATTCGGGAGATATTTCTGTCGCGTGCACGATGAGAACAAAACAGAAATTAGAAGAAATAGGGTTGAAACTTTAGTTTTCATAATACGAGAATGTTTCAGTATCAATCTTCGAATTCCAAAATTCCTGTTCCATATTCGCTTCGTAAAGCTTATACGACTCTGCTTCTTCGCTCAGGAATTTTTTCGGGTTCTTGAACATCTGTCGCAGTTTGAGCAGATTCTTATCCTTTATCCAATGTTCTCGCATCCACTCGAGATAATATCCTTTGGAGTAGAGAAACAACTCGTATTCTTGGTCTGATTCAGGCAATTCGAAGTCGAGTTGAAATTCATCTCCAGGCATAGAAATTAAGAATTGCTCTGGGTTCTTTAATTCGTTTAGCGCTCGCTGGTCTTTTACCCCTTTATTGAGAATTTGGTTTGGGCGGAGTTCCAAGGGTTCTACTTGCTCTTTTATATTCGTAAGGGCCACATAATCCATCCTCCAAAGCCCTTTGTTCATCAACAATTTGATTCGAAGTTTTTTGCCCTTCACTTTTTGGTCGAGTGGAAGTATTTGGTGGTTGAAAGCGATAGGACCTGTTTCATAAAACCCTCCTTGGAAAACCCATTCCTCCTTCAAATCGTTCCAAACGTAAACATCAATATCCCCTAATTCTTTTTTAATTCCATTGTCTAGTTTGGCTACGGTCTCCTTGTCTTCTTCCATCATGGCAAAAATGTCGCTTACCTCATCGCCCATATAACCCATGGCGCCGTAGATGAAATAAGTTGTCATTAATGTTTGTCGGAAGTTTATAATGAAGCCAAGGTCTTGGGTATTATCCACCTCCTCAAATTCTAGAAACACCTCCTCTTTACTGCTCAAATTGGCCCCATCTGAAAGGCTAAACCGCTCTACTCGATCTTCCGAAGAGAGAAGACCGGTAATATTTCCCTCATCGGCCAAAGCCTGTGATAAAGAATAATTGTTCTCACAGATATAGAATTGGTTTTTGCGCGATTGATAAATGCGTTGGTCTTCGTTTCTTGGGTACGCCATTAGTTTTATGTCGCGAAGGCAATGGGTTTCTAAAGCCTCGTTCTTCATGGTAAGTGAAAAACGATTGCCCGTAAACGGAGTGTAGCCCAGTGCATCGATATCATAATATTCCATCGAAGGCAAGATGGCATTTGAAAATCCTTCCGCATTTGCGAAATGGAAATTATCGTTTTTGTTTACATAGAAAGTCGGACAAGAGCCAAAGCAGGCTTTCGGATTGGTTAGGCAGTAGGCCCCTCCCATTAAATTTAGCGCTGTTAGGAGAGTAAGCGCCGCAATTCGCTTTTTCTCTGTTCCCTTTAATTTCTCGTTGGTCTCGAAAATGAGTACGCTATCAATGGGCAAGCGTAAATCGCCTTCATAGGTTAATACGCGATTGAAATCATAGCGTTTCCCGCTGCCAAAAACCGAGTTCTCAAGAGTATCCACTTTCCAAGTGTCTCTAAAGATACAGACATCACCATTTTTGAGATGGGCCTTTAGAAACGGTTTAGTACTAATGGTGTCTGTTTGATGCAAAAGAGAATTTGCCTCTTTGTAATTAGACCTAAAATAATAGGCCGGATTGGATCTGCACGCATGCAGAATGATAATACCTAGAGAGATTAGAACTAAGTAATGGCTAATTTTTCTACCATTGATTTTTTTCATAAAAAATGAATTAATGCCTTGCCCAACGAATGCTGGAAAATCAATACGATTCTCTGAATAATTTGAAGAAAAAGGCGGTTAAACAATAAATACTAAAGCACAATAAAAAATAATCTATTCGCACCCTCATTTGAATTTTATTGAGAAGTACGGTGCAAATATGATTTTATTCTTACGCAAAACAAGGGAATCACAAAAATATTATCTAAAATCGATACAAAATGTTTTTCGAAATACTCATTGAAGTCTAAAATAGACTGTTACTATCTCCACTCCTGTTAATGCCGGGATATCTAAATGCCGCTCTTTAGGATCACTTAAGCATATACGATTGATCCATTGAAATGAGCTCGTTCATATTATAAAAGTCATAGATCTGCAGAGAATCAAAAGCAGCTTTCGATTCGGATTCTATTCTTCAGCTTTCAAGCCCTTTCGGAAAATCCATTCGATGCGATTCTAAGGAGCCTCGGATGTATCTGGCTTCATAACCTCTCTTCTCGATTTCAACTTCAGTTTAGAGAGAATACTGCTCACGTGTGATTTTACTGTATTCACACCAATGTTATGCTCTTCTGAAATTTCTTTGTTGGTCTTTCCCTCTTGAAGCATCCTATAAATTTTTATTTCTTGGACACTTAATAGACTTAGATTCTCTTGGGTCGTTCTATCTTTTTTCAAATACCTTCCGAACTGCACACCTATAAATAAAGCAAGAACAAGGGCAAGGATGTAAAGCCAAACAAAAGAATCCTCTTTGTTTTTACTTTGAGTTTCAGTTCGAAAAAGCTCGAAATACGCTGAATCTTCATCCTTCCACCTTTCCAAAAGTCTTGATAATACTGAGAATTTAGTTTCTGATTCGATTTGAAATCGGTATAATACAAAGCCATTAAAGCTACCAGAGGATACTCAATAGTATCTGCTACTTGCCTTAGTTTTTCACTTATTGCATTTTCAATAAGCTCTCGTTTAATCGGGGTTCCAGCAAAAGTTGAACTATCCGCAAAGTCTACCCAGCCTTTCATTTGAAGAAGCAATCCATTTGATTCAGACCCCTTTATTACTGCCCTAGCGAAGCCAGCAGAACCATCCAGAAAAAGGGAGTCCTGCCGATTGGCAACGAACAAATAGAAATTTTCTTCCCTGCCACCAATAATTAAACTAGCTACAGGATCCTCTCTTTTCACAATGTGGATTCGGTATAAGGCATCTTCTATAGGCCAGTACTTAGCATTAAACCTAAAATTACCTAGTGAATCCATTTCTGCCTCATCGATAATGAATGAATGGGACATGGTAAATCGATCATTCATTGTGGGTATAAAGGAGAGATAAACCACTCGATTCCAATTGGAATCGAGTAGAATATTTCCGCTTAGCCCCCCTTTGTTAGAAGGTGTTATTGAGTCTGCCTTTAGTAGCCTTGGAACGGCACAGCATACCCATAAAATAAGGATGAAAGCGAATTTTGGCTTAATCACTTTTCAAATTCCTGCTGTGAACGAATGTATACATTCCCTTTAGCCTTCTTGGCTACAACTTTCACTAGCCAAGTACCCGTGCTTGGATGGTCGATATTTCGCTCTAGTTTACCTCGAGACTGATACGTTTCAGAATTGGAAGCCTGCACAGAGAACTTTCCTTGTGGCTTTCCCGCTGGATCGAAAACTTCTAAAATTACCTCTCCCAGTTGTAAATCGCAATTCACCCTTAAACTGAACTGAACCACATCTCCCACTACCTCAATGGTAAAGACCTGTTCCGTCATTTTTTCCGTTAATGAGATGTATTTCGACAGCTCCAAACTATTATTCTGTGCCTTAGCAGCATTAACAAATCCGAGTAAGCACAATAGAACAAAAACACTCCATCGCTTTTTCATGGCAATAATTTAAGATTAATGATCCGAAACTAAAGCGGATTGAGATCAAATACTAGAACGAAAAGGAATGAAAAAGGGATGAGATGCGTATGAAAACCGCACCAACACTAGAAATAAAACTTCCTGTTTTAATAGGAAAGGGCTGCATATAAACTAGTAATTCATGCACTTATTACTTAAAAGCCCTCTTGTCTTTTGGTTGGATGGAGGAGGAGGAAATTAAATGAAAAAAATCCCTTCGTCCGCTAAAAGCGAACGAAGGGAAAAGCATATTAATTCAAAATCAAACGCTGACTTTCGAGAATATCAGTCGACCTCCATTCAATGAGATAAACTCCCCTACTCAATCCTTTGAGATCTATTTTATGTTCTCCTGCCGAATCGATTTGTCCTTCCATTATTCGTTTGCCATCCATTCCGAGTAATGCCCATTGGCCTGAACCGCTGTTTTGGAGGTATACAAATTCATTCGTAGGATTTGGATAAACGCTCCAAGAATTCAAGCTCTCCGAAAGGCGAATCCCATCATTCTTATTCCCAGACCCATTGTAGAACCTTCTTCCTTTACAAGCAT
>JAFMBM010000019.1 GCA_017858515.1 Cryomorphaceae bacterium
CGCAATTTGCGGGGCTTTCTCGTTTTAATTCAACTCATATTTTACGTCTTCGGAAAACGTGAATCGCTTCTTTCTAGAATTTCATTTCTGGAATTTCTCCTTCAACTATAAGCTTACCTGCTGTAGCTGCTTTTATATGCTCTACGCTAACACCTGGAGCTCTTTCCAATAAATGAAAAGCACCGCCTTTTATTTCCAGAACGGCTAATTCGGTCACCACTTTTTTAACACATCCAAGACCAGTTAATGGAAGGCTGCATTCAGGAAGTAATTTCGATTCGCCGCTCTTATTCGTATGCATCATGGCAACAATAATATTCTCTGCGGAGGCAACTAAATCCATCGCTCCACCCATTCCTTTTACCATTTTACCCGGAATCTTCCAATTGGCAATATCACCGTTTTGACTCACTTCCATGGCGCCTAAAACGGTCATATGAACGTGCTGACCGCGTATCATACCAAAACTCATCGCTGAGTCAAAGAAAGATGCGCCGGGTAAAGCGGTAATGGTTTGTTTTCCGGCGTTAATTAAATCTGCATCCTCTTCCCCTTCCCAAGGAAAAGGCCCCATTCCAAGAATTCCATTTTCTGACTGAAATTCCACATTAATTCCTTTCGGTATAAAATTGGCAACCAAAGTTGGGATTCCAATGCCAAGATTTACATAATAGCGATCTTTTAATTCTTGAGCAATTCTCTGAGCAATACCATTTTTGTCTAACATGATAGTCTTATTTTATGCGATTAAGAAGTTTGTTTCTGACGAACCGTACGCTGCTCAATTCTTTTTTCAAACTGCTCTCCTTTGAAAATGCGCTGAACAAATATTCCAGGAATATGAATAGAATTGGGGTCTAGACTTCCAGCAGGAACCAGTTCTTCTACTTCAGCCACGGTAATTCTGCCAGCCATAGCCATCAATGGATTAAAATTTCGGGCCGTTCCTTTAAAAATTAAGTTGCCTGCTTCATCGCCTTTCCATGCTTTTACAAAAGCAAAAGAAGCATCAAAAGCATGTTCTAAAATATGGGGTTTACCATTAAAAATGCGCACCTCTTTTCCTTCTGCTACTTCTGTACCGTATCCCGCTGGGGTAAAAAAGGCAGGTATTCCTGCTCCCGCTGCCTTACATCTTTCTGCCAAGGTTCCTTGCGGAATGAGGTCTACCTCTAACTCTCCGCTGATCATTTGCTTTTCAAACTCGTTGTTCTCTCCAACATAACTGGAGATCATTTTTTTAATCTGCTTGGTTTCAAGAAGAAGACCCAGTCCAAAGCCATCTACACCGGCATTGTTTGAAATGCAAGTGAGCTGTTTTGTTCCTCTTTTTCGAATAGCGGCAATAGAGTTTTCAGGAATACCACAAAGTCCAAATCCTCCAAACATTACAGTCATTCCGTCTGAAATGCCTTCTGTTGCCGCCCATGCGTTCTCTACAATTTTTGTTATCATATGTTTTTCAAATAATTAAAAATCGGTTAATCCCCCTTCAAGGGAGTCATTGACATCACCTTCCGAAACATAATTGTCGCAATCTAATTCAACTTGAATAGGCCCTTCAGGTCTTGGAAAGGCTCCATCGCTTATGGCCAATTCTTCCAATGCGTAAACAGACTTCATATAATTTGCCCAAATAGGCAAAGCTGTAGAGGCTCCTTGTCCATAATACGTTCTTCCAAAGTGGGCAGAGCGGTCCTCGCATCCCGACCAAACCGCAGTAATTAAATTGGGAACCATGCCTATAAACCATCCATCTGAATTGTTTTGAGTAGTACCCGTTTTGCCTGCAATGGCGTTTTTAAATGCCCAAGGATAACCTGTGGCAATATTGTTTTGGTAACTTCCACCCGCACCTCTTAATCTTGTTCCAGTTCCTCCTTGTGTTACACCTTCTAACAGCTTGGTAATAACGTAGGCATCTTCAGCGCTCATTACCTCTCGAGATTCAGTTTGAAATTCTTCTAGAACCATACCGTTCTGATCTTCAATTCTCAAGAGAACCAAAGGCTTGTTGTATACCCCCTTATTTGCAAAGGCCGTATAGGCTCCAGCCATTTCATAAACCGATAAATCTACCGTTCCCAATGCAATTGAATAGACTTCAGGGATCTCTGCCTCAATTCCTAAATCGCGGGCAAGTTGAATTACAGCAGGAGGTTTTACTTGTTTTATCAAATAGGTTGTTATGGTATTCAAAGATTCAGCTAATCCGCGCTTTAGAGTTACCCAATCACCATATTTATTCTCCGAATTCTCTGGGCACCATTGGTTAATGGTGTATTTATCTGGATCTATACACACTTTCACATTCGGAACTTTTGTGCAAGGAGATAACTTCATCTGCCTTAAGGCCGTAGCGTAAACGAAGGGTTTAAAGGTTGAACCAACTTGTCTCTTAGAACTTTTTACGTGATCGTATTTAAAGTATCGGAAATCAATGCCGCCAACCCAAGCTCTGATGTATCCCGTTTGTGGATCTACCGATAGCATTCCTGTTTGATAGAACTGCTTGTACCAACGAATAGAATCTCGCGGTGTCATTACGGTGTCTTTATCTCCTGACCAATGGTAAACGGTCATTTTTTGAGGCGTGTTGAATTTGACGTCTATTTCACTGGCGGAAGCCCCTGCGATTTTCATTTTTCGGTACCGATCGGATCGTTTTACCGCTTGATCGATAATCCGCTCTATGTCTTCTTCGTTAATATTTCGGAAGGGAAAGGTTTTTCTCTGTTTCTCTTCTTTTTCAAAAATGCGTTGTACATTCTTAATATGATCAGAAACAGCAGTTTCAGCCATTTTCTGCATACGAGAATCAATACTGGTATAAATCTTAAGTCCGTCTGTATAGAGATTGTATTTCGACCCATCGGGCTTAGGATGCTTATCTATCCAAACCTGCATTTCGGCTCTTAAATACTCTCTTAGATAAGGCGCTAGACCGTTATCATGACTTTCTTTATTGAAGTTGATTAGGATGGGACGCTGGCGCAAAGAGTCGAATTCGGTTTGAGTTATGTACCCATTCCTTTTCATCTGTGCGAACACTACATTTCTTCTATTGAAAGACTGAGTAGAATCTCTTTTAGGGTTATATAAGGATGGATTTTTTGCCATTCCTACCAAAAGGGCCGCTTGCTCAATATTCAATTTGTCTGGGGTAATTCCAAAATAAATGCGAGAAGCAGAGTGAACGCCTACCGCCTGATATAAGAAATCGAACTGATTTAAATACATCGTAACAATTTCTTCTTTGGTGTACTGCCTTTCCAATCGAGTGGCAATAACCCACTCCTTAATCTTTTGCATCCCCCTTTTTAAGACATTCTTTGGAGGATCATGGAAGAGCATTTTTGCCAATTGCTGCGTAATGGTACTTCCTCCTCCTGCCTTTCCCAAAGAAGCCAAAGAGCGAGCAAAGGCTTTAAAATCAATGCCCGTATGATCGTAGTATCGCTCGTCCTCGGTTGCCACCAAGGCGTCTATCATTACAGGTGCAATTTCTTCGAACTCTACATGAGTTCTATTTTCACGATAATATTTTCCAATGATTTCTCCATCTGAGGAGTAAACCGTACTGGCAAAGTTGGTCATCGGATTTTCTAACTCCGTAAAGCCCGGCAAATGACCAAAAGCACCCAAAGCGGTTAAACCAATAATTGAAAAGACAGAAACAAAGGCGATCAGAAAAAATCGCCAAAACCAATTTACAAACGGACGGAAATCATCGGATTGTATTTGCTTTTTCTTTTTGCTCATTCCGTTTCTACATTCTTAAAAGTCAATCCAATAGATTCTATTCCTTCCAATAATTCAGAACGCATTCCATGCGTAAAAACAAAGCGATATTTTCCAAGTCCGTCTAACTGCATTAAGCTCCTTTTATAAGGAAAGTCCAATTGCTTTATAGAGCCAATTCCCTCTCCATGCCACCTACCATATGCATCGGCCAATTGAATTTCCATGGTATCTCCAAATTGCCTCTTTCCTTCATAAAACACTTCTCTGAATAAAAAGAGGTTGGAATAGGGATAAGACTGATTGTGTCTGATATGCATAATTACCTCGTAGGTATTCTTTTCATCTTCCTGCTCAAAAGAAAGCTCAATGGGAGTGTTTACCTGCCATCCGGAGCCTTCTGGACTAGAGAACTCTTCAAATACGATACGATTTGAGTCGCAAGAGATAGCTAGAAATAGGCTTAGAACTATGAGTAACTTATTTCGCATTTTTATTGCGGGAAGATTGACTATTGGATGCCCTAGGTTTATTCTTATTTCGGTTATTCCGTCGCTTTGGAGTGGTTTTCTTATTGTCAAAACGGCTAATATCGTCTTGTTCTACTGCTACAATTTCAGTGTTAATGGTTTTGTTTTCCTTTATTTCCTCTTGCTGAGCAAAGGGACTTAAATCTGTTATTTTTTCGCCCTTTTTATTCTTAGCAAGAATTTCGTTTACATCCTCAACCTTTAATTTGATCCAATTTATCATATCATCCTTATAGGCGTACCATAAATAGCCTTTAAAGATGTCCATTTTCATAAACGTAGCTAGTCCTTTTTCGGTATGCAGTTTTTTGGAAGTATCAGGAAACCCTTTAACCGCTTCTAGGTAAGTGTCTAACTCGTAGTTGAGGCAACATTTTAATTTGCCACATTGCCCAGCGAGTTTTTGAGGATTCAAGGCAAGTTGTTGGTAACGCGCTGCCGATGTACTTACTGAACGAAAATCGCTTAGCCATGAAGTACAACAAAGTTCTCTGCCACAGCTTCCAATTCCTCCTACACGTGCCGCCTCCTGTCTATATCCAATCTGGCGCATCTCTACACGAATGTGAAAAGCAGCGGCATAATCACGAATCAGTTGACGAAAATCGATTCTATTTTCGGCAGTATAGTAGAAAACCGCTTTTGAGCCATCCGCCTGATATTCTACATCTGAAATCTTCATTTCATGCTTTTGCTCTGCAGCTATTTCTCTAGCCTTAACCATGGTCTCATGCTCTTTTTCATAAGCTTGTTTCCACTGGTCTAGGTCTTTCTGTGTGGTTTTCCTGAGAATTTTTGGATACTCCGTATTGCTCAGAACTGCTTTTTTCTTGAGTTGAAGACGAACTAATTCGCCTACCATACTCACGGTTCCAACATCAAAGCCCGGATTGGTATCTAAGGCAATGGTCTCTCCTGGAACTAAGTTTAGCTCTCTGTGATTATGATAAAAATCTTTTCTTCCGTTTTTAAAACGGACTTCTACTATATCAAAAGGCTTTTGACCATCGGGAAGTTTCATATTTGAAAGCCAGTCGAAGACTGGATATGGGGTACAGCCTGTGGTTCCACAGCTGCCATTACTTCTACATCCTTTGGGCAATCCTCCTCCGCTACTACAACTTGTACAAGACATCTATTTCTACTGGGATTGTAAGGTTAAGGTTCTTTGCGAACTCGATTCCAAAAGTAACGAATAACCTTCGAGCCTTCTAGTATAGACCCGATTGAGTTTTGAGCATTATGCTATCGGCCAAATTCAAATTCCAATAGTAGATTTCTACTTCGTCTCCTTCTTGAAATTGAGAGGCTAGAACCATTTTCAATTCAGATTGCCCTTCAAATGATTTTCCATACCATTCTTGTGTCTTACCATTTCTTTTCCAATGAATTACAACCTTTCCTCTTGCCTCTCCATTGGTCTTGGCCCTAATCATTGCAGCATAATCACCACTCAATCCGATATGCCAATAAGCGATGGGAGTGAATTCATTTCCTACTACTTCATAGGTGGTTGTTTGTACCTCAACCACCTTCTTTCGATATCTTTTTTCCCAGCTATACAAGGCCTCGGTTCTCTTTTCTATCCGTTCAGGATATACGGTTTCAATCCATTTTGAACGAGAATCTCTATGCCTTGCAGAGCCTTCGAAATACAATAGAGTGTCAGATACACTCCGTTGTGAAGAGGGAAGAATATCAAAAAGATCTTCGGCTGTATTCCAATTTTTAAGTTGCTCGGAGTCAAATACTTCACTGAAGAGTGAAACATCTTCAGTAACAACCCATACTTCGGCATTGGATTTATGGGTCTGATTTATAAAGTCTTCAGCCAAAGTTTTTCTCGCCTCCAAAGCATTTGTATAATTCCAACGAATACCTACTCCAACAAACACTAGAACCGATAAAATGCCAAATATTTTTGGATAGCCTAGTACAGGAATACTCACGCTGAGTAAAAGGATTAGTCCGAGTAGAGAAGAGATCCAAAGTAGAATTTTGGTTGTTCTGGGATTGAATTTGAACTCAACGAAAGAAAGGCCGTTCTCTAGTTTAACCCCCATAAAACCAGTGTTTACTGGCAATATTTCTCCTTGAATGCCGTTGACCCAAACTTCCCAGCCTGGATAGTTAGTCTGACTGAGACAAAGCACGGCAGATTCCTCAACATTTGCGCTGATTTCAATTTTTTCTGGATGGATAGACAAGAGTTTAACTCGGTCTTCCGAAGATTGATCAAATACTACTTTACGATCGTCATCGGTCCAGAAGTTCTCCTTTTTCTTTAATTTACTTTCTCTTTCAATCTGACTTTCAGCAAGCCAGCAGACAGGATTTGAAGAAATAGCTTGGTATCCCGAGCTGTCTTTTTCTAATTCAGAGAGTTTGTCGAAATAGAATGAATTGAATCCTTCCAAAGAAACGCGCTTAGAAAAAAGGGCGTTATTTCTATAAATATCTTGATAGCTTAAAAGTTCTGATGTGTTCTTCTTAAGAACGTACTTGTCTTGAAGGCCGAATCCCAAGGGGGCCATTTGGGTGAAAATTTGTTTTGATCCAGAAGAGTTGGGTTGAGTAGCGGTAATGGGAATTTGAATTTGAAGGGCGATGATGAGCTCTGCGAGAATGCAAAAAGCCAGTAAAGTCTTTCGCTTCCAAATGAAATAACAGCCAAGAAAAAGGGCGGCGATTCCTATTTGCAATAGCGCTCTTGAGGCGGCAGAATCAACTAAATTTTTAGAATAGAAATCCAACTTCCATCCACCTAAAAGAATTGCAACTACCATTAGAACCCCAATCAGCAAGGCCTGTGGCAACAGCTGCTTCGGTTTTTCTAGGCGATCGAAGCCCGCTGCAGCCAAAGAAAAAAGAACAAGTAGACTAGGCAGAATAAAATATGCTGGGGTTTTAAATAACTTCATTAATGGAACCCAATGAAAGAGCCACATCCGCACTGGCAGGTACGAACCCAAGGCGGCCAATGCGCAAACGAAAGCTGCGAGTATCAGAATGCGCTCTCGTCGATTTTTCCAAGCGGTGAAAAGCCCGATACTACTCAATATCAGACTTAGAATACCAATAAACCCATTGCGCATACTAATATCTGTAGCAAAAAAGGAGTCGCTTAGGTCGATGCACCAAGGACACAAAAAGGAGCTGAAACTGCCAGGTGAAAAAGGATAGTCTAGGGCTTGGTTTACCGAAATTCCCTCTCGAAAGCGAGCTACAAAACTCGATGATTCCCAAAGGCTGTAGAGCAAGGGTAGGCTGAGAAGGATAAAAAGCAAATAGCCTATGATGTGCGATTGGAATAAAGCGCGCAACTCTTGGCGGTTTCTTTTTAGGTGGATGACTTCAGAGATAAAAAGAAAGAGAAGTAGATAGTTCAATACTATTGCGAGTGCCTGATAGCCAGAGGTTAACATGAAGTACATCCACAATGCAAAAGAGGCTTGATAGCGAAATTGCAATGGGTGGGCGCGCATTTTCCACCAAGCATAAAGAGTACAGGGTAGAATAGCGGCCGCGGCAATACGCGGAATGTCTTGCGCTTGGCCTACCATATAGCCCATTAGAGGATAGGCAAGTCCGAATAATAAGGCGGCATTGCTACTTCGCCCTATACTCAACAAAAAGCTTCGCATACCAAACCCAGCTAGAACAAAATAGAAGAGAAGCGAAATATGCAGGGCATACATATCTCTTCCAAGAAAGAAGGCCGAGAAAAGCGCTTCTGGATTCCAAGTAGAACGAACATCGGCAAACAGAGGGTAACCCCCTTGCTGAAAGGGCAGCCAGAAAGGGAAGTATCCATTCCTCAGACATTCAGACATATAGTGCCTCCAAGGAAGGAGGGTGTCTATCATATCCCACTTTAAACTTTGCTGAAAACTGCTAATGGGCCAATAGGCGAGGAGTGGAAGCAGGAGCAAAGCCCATTTCCCGGATTTTGATAAGCCTATTTTTTGATTATCTCCCACAGATTGCGAAGTTCATGTTTTAAGACAGCAAAGTTCATTTCTCGAAAAAGGATGCCTTTTCTCAACTCAACATTTACTGCTTTCCATTGCAGGTTTTTTTGTCTTGATGCAATGAGAGCCAGTTCGATATCGAAACTAAAACTTTTGGTTCTTGTAGCCAGCAGACACTCTATTCCTTGGGCGTTAAATCCCTTTAAACCACATTGAGTATCGGGATGCTTTAAGCGTAAAACATATTTGTTAAAAAGCTTTAAAAGTGAAGAAATAAGTCTACGTTGAAAAGGCAAAGCCTGGAGATATTTTTTATCTCTTCTTCCAAAAACAACATCATTGCCTTCCACTAAAGCATCCACAATAGAAAGCATACTTGAAGTCGAATAGGGCATGTCAACATCCGTAAAAATCATATAGCCACCCTTTACACGCTCACATCCTTTTCTTAATGCTTCGCCTTTGCCTACGTTTTCGGCCAACCAAAGGACATCCCAGCCCTCTGAATAGAAGAGTTCAATTTCGCTTTTAACAGAGTCTGAAACGGGTCCATCTACCACCATAATAGGCTTAATATCAAAATTATGAGCCATAGAGCTGGCAAATTCTTTAAAGCGATTTTGAAGGAGCGTATTCCAAGCCTTAGCAGGTGCATGAACCGGAATAAGAAGATGGAGGATTTTCAATGAATTATTTGAGCTGTGTCCGTTAGGCAAAGTAATAACTTTGGAGGCAGAGCGTTTAAGCGTTGCCATCTATGCAAAAGATTTTTTTTCTCCTTTTATTTTTAGGCTTCTCCGGCAGTTTTGTTGGAAGGCTTTACGCCCAAGAGGGACTGTGGATTGATCACTTAAGTTTTCGCTCTGCCCGCGATGTGGTGCACAATGGCGATGAGGTCTATGTATCTACAGAACAAGGGGTTTTCATTTATTCAGATGCCGACTTCAGCCTGAGAAAACTCACCAAAATTAATGGTCTAAACGATTTTGATATATCGGATATCACGTACAACCCAAAACGAAAGGAACTCGTAATTGCCTATGTATCTGGTAATGTAGATGTCTATGAACCTTCTACAGGGATAACAACCAACTTTTCTGATATTAAGCGCAATACCGGTGTGTTTGGTAGCAAGACCATCAATTATTCTCAAGCCTTCGGAGACTCCGTTTTCTTCGCTTGCGACTTTGGTATAGTTGTGCTTGATCTCAAAACAGGATACTTTAGAGATACTTATTTAATTGCCTCGGATGGGGGACAGGTAAAGGTGAACGGAGTTTGGGTGGATAGAGCCACCAAACGAATTTATGCCGCTACAGAGGAAGGTTTAATTACTGCGCGTTTGTCTGATCCTTTGCGGTTTTTTGGTGTTTGGTCTCCTCTTAATGGGGCTCATAAACGTCCTATCAAACACATGACTTTTTTCGAGGGGAAAGTCATTTATGCAGTAGAAACTTTAGATCCAGATGTAGACTCGGTTTATGTGGTCGAAAATGGAATTCGCACCCCTTTGGTTGGGCCAAATAATGGTAGAATCTATGAGGTTGAAGCGGGCTCAAGCGGCTTAGAAGTGGTCTCTATTTTCAATGCGGTTTTATACAATAGTCAGCTTCAACCCATTCAGAACGTATCGGTAAATGCAAATGATTTAAAAGATTTTTCCCCGAGAAAAGCTTCCTTCAATTTGCCTTCACAAAGATTTTGGATTGCAGATAACAACTTAGGCTTGGTTCGGAATTTCGATCTTTTTTACAATCAGATTATTTTTCCTGGTGGACCTTTTTCCAATAACTTTTTTCATATCGCTTCTCGTGGAAGAAATATCTATACGGCGGCAGGCGGAATGTCGGATGCTTGGCAGAGTACCTTCAACAACGATGGGGCATTTAGATACAACGGAACCGATACTTGGTCTAGGATAGATCCCTCTGGCCTTTCTGAGGTTCGAGATATTTTACATACTACCGTAGATCCTACCAATCCTGAGCACTTTTTTCTTTCCACTTGGGGCAGTGGATTAGTTGAAGTACTAAACGGCCAAGTTCAGACCATCTACACTTCCCAAAATTCAAATGGAGCCATACAAAGAGTAAATGGCGCAGCAGACAGTGTTTTTTTAATTGGAGGCTCTACTTATGACCCAGAGGGTAATTTATGGATGACCAATGCTCTAACGGATAACCCATTGGTTGTTCGGAGGGCCGATGGTACTTGGAAGAATTTTACTTTAGGAGCTGCGGGTGGAAATTCTGTAAGTATTCGCGATATTTTGTACACCTCTGGTGATCAGATTTGGATACAAACCAGAAATGCTGGAATTATTGTTTTTGAAGAGGCCATTCCAACCAATAGGGTGGGGGTCTTGAACGGGGTTACGGGTACAGGCAATTTGCCAGGTCTGGTGGTAACGGCTATGGCTGAAGACCAAGATGGTGAAATATGGATTGGTACTGAAGAGGGATTAGGGATAGTTTATACACCCTATAACGTCTTTGAAAATGGACTCAACTACGATGCTCAACCTATCTTAATTGAAACAGATGAAGGCATTGTTGAACGCTTGTTAAATGGTCAGCCTATTTCAGATATTGAGGTGGATGGCGCCAACAAAAAATGGATTTCTACCTCCAATAATGGGGTTTTCTATTTTGGTGAAGATGGCACAGAAGAAATCCATCATTTTACAGCAGAAAACTCTCCGCTATTATCAAATAATGTAATTGATATTGCCATTGAGGATGAAACAGGATTTGTGTATTTCAGTACCGATAGGGGTTTAGTAAGCTTCAAGGGTAATGCAACCCGAGGAGGAGAAACCTTCTCAAAGGTCTTTGCCTATCCGAACCCCGTTCGTCCAGGGTATCGAGGGCCTATATTTATTACTGGATTGGTAACCAACGCCCAAATGAAAATTACCGACCTGAGCGGAAATTTGGTGTACGAGAATACAGCGGAAGGAGGTCAGGCCCAATGGGATGGATCTAATTTCTCTGGTGAGCGAGTGAAGTCAGGTGTTTATCTGGTTTTTCTAACCAACGACGATGGAAGCGAAACCGAAATGACCAAAATTCTGATCGTAAACTAAGATGTGGCAAAGCCTTCGCGCTTGGGTTCTGCTAAAATATCCCTACGGCGAAAAGGGAGCTGTAATACATTGCTTAACAGATCTCTACGGAAGGCAGTCGTACTTTATTCCAAGTGTTAAGTCGAAATCGGGTAGTATGAGACCTTCGTTCCTTCAACCTATGACTCCTTTGGTTATTACGGTGAATATGAGGGGTAAAGAAGGATTGGAGCGATTGAAAGAAGTTCGCCTATACCATCCATTTCAAACGCTTCATAGCCATCCAACCAAACAAATAAGCCTTTTTTTCATTGCTGAATTGTTGCACGGATTGTTTAAAGAACAAACCGATCAGTCTGATTTATGGGATTTTATTTTTAATAAGTTAAAAGCGCTGGATCAAGAACAGGCAGACCCTCATTTTGCACTATTTATGCTTGTACATTTATGCACTTTCGCAGGCTATGGACTGTTTGATCATGCTTCCCTTGCTAACCCAAAGTTTACAGAAAGAGAGCCTTTTGTTCTTTCAATGGGTGAAAAAACGATTGCGGGTGAAGAAGCCCTTTTATTATTTGGGTTGATAGAAGCGCAGGCAGAAGATTTAAAGAATATTAAGAGTCAATCAAGGACCCGCAGAAATCTTATGGATCAGCTTTTGGCCTTTTTAAACTCGAATAACGATTCGATGCCTAAACTAAAGAGCTTAGAAGTGCTTCGAGAATGTATGGAGTAATATGACTGCCCCTCTCTATTACTTGAAGAGCTTCCGCATCAGTGGTAGTTTAGCGTACTCACTCTCACAATTCCGTTTGGCACGCAAATAAAGACTTTGGTCTACCTTATTGCGACTCTTGAGTTCACTTTCAAATTCAAACAACAGTGCCTCGGAGGTTCTTTTGTTGTTTGAAACATTGCGGTCTTCCGCCGAAAATCGCTTCCAACCTAGTTTATGTCTTAATATCAAGAGTGCTTTGTTATAACTCTCGGTCTCAGAATAGAAATCGAATTTTTTTAGATTGGATTTGGCTGCCTCTTTTAATTCTTCATTCGAATGTTCCTTCCATTCACTTTTGTCCCATCCACTAAGGAAATGAGATTGCCAATTATTCCCGAAAGGGGAATCCAAGAACTCGGCAAAATCAGGGAATAGCTCGTTGCTTGTCTTCCACTTTCGATCCCGCATTTTATGTAAGAAATGAGAAACTACTTGGTTTTCGGGCTTTCGAATAAAGGTAAATAGAAAAGGATTTGTAGCAGGGTTAAGTTGAGCGGCCTTTAGTATATCCAAACTGATATGACCGCTAATTGCCAATTTATTCTCCGTAATAGCCTGATTAAGATCGTTTAAACGCGAATTTCGGTCGTACACCAAAGCAACTTGCTCCCTACCATATATACCATTCAAGTGATGCCTAAAACTAGAGCCCGCTGTTTTAGGAATATGGATGAAAACAAAAGGACTACGGTGATTATCTGTACTCATTGCTCAAACTTCTTTTCGATTAAAGGATCACAGTGGGACAAACCCCATCTATTCTTACAATTGGGCAAATTCAATGCCGCAGACAGATACTAACTACCAAATAATTATTTGTTCCTCTTTGGGTTTTTGCATAAGCGATGGAGCAGAACAGCCAAAAGCTCTTCCGAATTCGGGCATATTGCTCATCGGGCCTATCACTCTAAAGTTACCAGGAGAATGGTAGTCGGTAATAAGTCGGTCGCGCAAAGTCTCTTCTTTATAATGTACTTGCCAAACTCCAGCCCAGCCCAAAAAGAACCGCTGTTCGTGTGTAAATCCATGCAATACGGCAGGCATAGGTTTACCTTCTAGTGATTTCATATAGGCATGGAAAGAAATGGTTAGTCCTCCAAGATCTGCAATGTTTTCACCTAAGGTCATCCGGCCATTCACAAATTCTCCAGGAAGCGCTTCATAACCGCTATACTGATTTACCAATCTCTTCGATAAGGTATCAAATCGGGCACGATCTTCTTCTGTCCACCAGTTCACCAAATTGCCTTGGGCATCGTACTTACTTCCCTCATCGTCGAAACCATGAGTGAATTCATGACCAATAACTCCTCCAATTGCCCCGTAGTTTATAGCCATATCGGCCTTGGGGTTGAAGAAAGGAGGCTGCAATATTCCGGCTGGAAAAACGATTTCATTGAAGCTAGGATTGTAGTATGCATTCACTACATGAGCACCCATATACCATTCTGTTTTATCTACCGGTTTACCAGCTTTGGCCATATTTTCCCTGAACAAATATTCTCGAATGTTTTGCAGATTAATGAGCAAGGAATGTGCTTCGATATTTAAATCACTATAATCTTTCCATTGGTCTGGATACCCGATTTTATAGGTGAAGGCAGAGAGTTTTTCATGTGCTTTCTTTTTGGTTTCATCCGACATCCAACTGAGTTGATCTACTCTTTCTCCGTAAGCATCTCTTATGTTTTCTACCATTTCGGCAATAATTGCCTTGCTCGATTCAGGAAAGTACTCATCGGAAAAAAGCCTTCCCAACTGCTCATCCAAACCGTATTCAATAAGTGAAATAGCCACTTTCCATCTTGCTTTTTCCACTTCCTGACCTTTTAGGGTTTTACCAAAAAAGGCAAAGTGCTCATCTCTAAAGGCAGATGGAAGGGAAACAGTAAAAGAATTGAGAGTATGCCACTGAAAATAAGAATGCCACACGGCTAAATCGGTTTCTTCAATAATTTTGGAAAGACCCTTCATATACTCAGGCTGACCGCAAATTAAGGTGTCTACATTTACACCAATTCCATCCCAAAACTCATTTAAATTGAAATGAGGCATAAGAGCGGCCACTTCCTCCCGACTCATTTTATTATAAGTCAATTCAGGACTTCTTCTGTCGGTTCGACTCATCTGAATACTTGCCAGTTTTGCCTCGAGAGTTAAAATGGCAGCAGCATGAGATTCTGGATTTTCAATCCGAGCCAAACGAAACATTCGGGTAATATGCTCTTCGTACTTAAGGAGTATATCCAAACTTTTCGCATCATTCCTCAAATAATAATCCCGATCGGGAAGACCTAGACCACTCTGCTGAAGGCTTAAAATATTCATTAAGCTGTTTTTGTCGTCCGGACTAACATAGGCAGACACTGGAGTTGTAATTCCGCGTTTCTTTAATCCAGCCATAAAGGAAGGAAGCTCGTCTTTGCTTGATAGGCTAAGGTTTTGGAGGAGAAAATCAACATCTTCCATTCCCTTTTTTTCTATGCTAACCGTATCCATGGCAGAAGAATAGAGGTCGCTTACAAGCTGCTGATAGCTGCCTTTTTCAAAGGTTTTTTGTTCAAGGCCTTCCAGAATTTTTTTCAGCTTTGCATTGTTCTCTTCCACTAGAATATTAAAGCTACCCCATCTGCCTTCAGTAGCAGGAATAGGGTGTTGGGTCTTCCATCCATTCGAGGTAAACTCAAAGAAGTTATCACAGGCAGAATGGCTGCTGTCTAAGTATTCTGTATTAAAACCCAGAATTAATTCTTCATTCGCAGCGGGCTCTGGAGCATTGCAACTAAGAGCAAAAAGGGCAAGGGTGGAAAGGGGTAGAAAGGGGGTTTTCATATTTTTTACAGGTTGAGCCATCCGTTAAAGATGCGCTGTTGTTGTGAAGTTAAATCGTTGTCCATCAACAGGGAGTTTCGAACAGTAACGGGAAAAGAAAATACTTCGGTTTTAAGTTTTTTCTTCTTCCATTTCCCCTTCTTATTTTTTCTCATCACCTCCATGCTGAGTTTATCACCTTCTTTAACTGTAGAATAGAATTTGCCAAAAAGATCAGCGGCATTGTCGATGGTTAACTCTTCACCATTCAAAGAGAGTAGGCGGTCTTCTACCTCCAAGCCCAGTTCTTCACTCAACGGACTAATATCTGTATTGTAATAGATATAGAGCTTATCTAGCTCGGGATCAAAAGAAATGGGCAATTGCCCAAAGCCAATTTGATTTTGAGTGGTCTCCTCAATATAGAGAACACCTACTTGAGCCAATAATTCTTCGAATGGAAGGGGTTCGGCTCCTTCTACATAGCGCGCTAAAAATTCACGAATAGAGGGATCTGTATGCTTTTCTATCAGTCGAAAGAGCTGATCATCTTGAAAGAAAGTATCCTTTCCAAACTCCGCACTCAATTCACCCATTAAATCGCCTAATCCCTTTTTTCCATCGGATAGAATGCGCAGCTTTAAATCCAAAGCCATTCCAATGAGTGCCCCTTTATCATATACATTGGCATATTCACTCTCAAAAATATCCAAGACATTTCTACTCATTACCGTCATAGGTATATCCAGATTGTAGAGATCGGCTTCATCCATTTTCGACTTCATAACTTCCAAGAATTCCAAAGGGGTTTGAAGGCCGTAACGCACCTGAACCAAATGCGAGGTGTACTCTGTAATGCCTTCATAAAACCACAAATGACTAGACATTTCAGGATTGTAGAAGTCGAATCCATGAATCTGCTCAGAATGCAAAGAGAGCGGGGTTACGATATGCAGAAACTCATGTGCTACAATGTCTCGAATTTCTTCAAGTAAAACCTCTTTCTCAAATTCGGGCATATAAAGAACAGTGCTGGTATGATGCTCCAAAGCACCAAATCCGCTCAAAGCATTTGCATCATTTTCTGCAATGGAAAGAATAACATATCGATCGGTGGGAAGGTTGCCACCCAAATATTTTCCAATGGCCATTAAAACAGAAGCAGAGGTTTCCAGTATCTCATCGGCTTGAAGTAAGCCCGTTTGAGAATAACTGCCTACTTCCACCTTGGTATTAAAGACCATGGTAGAGGCAGTATCTGCTACAGCATAAAGAAGCGGTTTGTCATGTAGGTTGAAATAATTCTCCGCTTCAAAAACATCGGTAGTTGGATTTCTAGATACCGATTCTAAAGCAGTAGAGCCATAAAGAAAAGAAGGCTTGTGAATCGTTAAACGATAAGGCATATCTTTCTTACCCTCGAGATAACCAGCCACTCCAAAGAGGTTTAAGAGAAAAAGGCTATCGCCAAAACTGGTGCCCCCGGGTCTAAAAATATCCTGGTCTGCAATGGGGTCATCGAAGCTGTCATCTACCTTATATTGAATTCTATACAGGGTTTTAGCCTCGTATATAACCCATTTATTGTAGTCTATCTTTTTGTATTTCAGTTCTTTGCCAGAGGCATCTGTAATTCTTAAGTCCTGCACAAATCGACCAAAATTGGAGAGGCTATAGGTTCCAGGGACAACCTTTGGAAAAAGAAGGTAAACGCTATCGGAATAAACCATAGCTGGGTAGAAATCAATTTCAAACTGATCGTTTTCGAATTGATCTAGATGAAAAACCAATTGATTTAGCTGGTCTTCCTGCAAAGGCTGTTCTCTAGTTTGCCCCGAATGAACAGTCGGAAGCAGCAGTACTAAACCCAGCAAGGGATATACAATATTCAATCTCAATTCGTAACTATTTAATCGTTAATGGTTCTTTCTTCTGAGTTAAAAAGAAGGGGCGCAATTTAATCGATAGTAAACAGATATGTAATACGTCAAGAAACTACTATCAGAAGCGCATAGAAATCAAACGAAAGAGTCGTTCTCAACGTGGCCTCTTTTTCTCAGAAATATAAACTTCGACCTTGCTTTGCTTTTAACTCAAACAAAGGTAGTCAGTGTATTTATCTAAAAATGAGCGCGCTGGGAAAAGTTATGTTAAAAGTTCAATCCTTTAATTCGTTTTTATTGCGAATTCACAATCAAACGCCCAAATAGAACGTTAAGGGGTCTAATCGAGCTAAGAAAAATAGGGCATTATAGCCCTTTAACATTCTATACTTTTGCCGTTCGAATATTGCATCTATTTATGAGTGAGTTAAGGAAGGAAGACGCCTATTTCGATTCGTCGAATGTAGTTATGTACATCTACGGATGGAGAAAGCAATTATTGGGCATTAGCATAGCCGCAGGCATTTTAGCCATTATATTTTCAGCGCCCTATTTTATTCCACCCAAATTCAAGGCGGAAGTGGTGGTTTTCCCCGCTATGACGACCTCGGTTTCCAAAGCAGTCTTACCCCAAAGTTTCTCTTCTAGGGGTCAAGATGTTCTGGAATTCGGTAGCGAGCAAGAAGCAGAAAACCTTCTTCAAATTCTGAATTCAGATGATATCAGAACAAAGATCATAGAGAAATATGATCTTATGAAGCATTATGATATCGACCATGATTCTCCCTTTAAGTATACCAAATTGTTTGAGGCCTACGATGGAAATGTAACCTTCAAGCGCACCGAATATATGTCGGTGGTAATTTCTGTTTTAGACACAGATCCAGATACAGCGGCGATGATTGCCAACGATATCAGTTATCTTCTGAATGAAGTGAAGAACAGAATTCAGAAAGACCGCGCTTTTATGGGACTCAAAATTGTTGAGTCAGAATACTTCACCCTAAAAAATGAAGTCGACAGCATGGAGCAAGAACTCACCAAACTGAGAGAAAGAGGAATCCATGATTATGAATCTCAAAGCGAAGTCTTCTCTGAGCAATTAGCCGTTGCCATCGTAAAAGGAGGCGAGAATTCTACGGCCGCTAAAGAAATACAATTGCGTTTAGATACTCTCGCAAAATATGGAGGATCCTATGTGGCTCTTCGCGATGAATCTCGACTTCTCAAAGATGAGATTGTTAAACTCAAGACACGATACGACCAGGCAAAAGTGGATGTGAACGAGAGTCTACCTGTAACTTTTACCGTTAATTCTGCTTTTCCAGCCGAAAAGAAGACCTATCCTAAACGCTCGTTAATTGTACTAATGGCTATGGTTAGTGCCTTCTTGTTTACCCTAGTTACCATAATAATTATCGATACCATTCGTAGGACCAAGTCTTTAGAGAATGTCTGAAAAGGCAATGAGGAGTTTGGTTATTGGTCTGGCTGTTCTTTTTGTGCTGGCGAACACCTTTCTTCTCACCCAAGAATTTTATTGGTTAAACCTCCTTCCTCTAGCTGCGGCTATTGTGGGTGCTGCTTTTTTTTCGCTGGATAAGCTGCTGTATTTCCTCATTTTTTTCACGCCCATTTCTCTGTCACTTGAAGAATTGGATTTGGGAGTAAGTATCAGCGTGCCTACTGAACCCCTTTTTTTCGGAATCCTTCTTCTTTTCTTGTTGAAGTTCTTGCAAGAAGGCACTTTTGATAGAGCCTTTTTGAAGCATCCTATAACAGTGGTTATTGGGCTGCAACTCCTTTGGATGTTCGTTACTTCCATTACCAGTGAGATTCCTTTGGTATCGTTTAAATATTTCGTTGCAAGATTGTGGTCGGTTGCAGCTTTGTATATGGTCATGTCTCGACTGTTTACTACAGAGAAAAAACTTCGCCGATTTTTCTGGTATTATATGTTGCCCTTATGTGGGGTTGTGATTTATACCACCCTACAACATGCCGAAGGCAACTTCAGTAAAACGGCTTCCATAATGGCCTCCTACCCTTTTATTAAAGAACATACAGCCTATGGAGCCATTTTGGCTCTTTATGCCCCTGCGGCCATTGCTTTTGCCTTTGTTTCTAAAGAAAACATCAACCGAAAAGCCTTGGCAATTGCGGTTTTTATAGTCCTTTTTGGAGGTTTAATACTGTCCTACACCCGCGCGGCTTGGGTGAGTGTTATTGCGGCAGGACTAGTAGCTTTAGTAATGTATATAAGAATTAACAAGCTCGTTTTTTGGGGATTAACCACAACATTCGCAATCATTCTTGCAATAAATCTACAGCCGCTTCTCAATTCTTTGGAAAAGAACAATCAAGATTCTAGCGACAATTTGGGTGAACATGTAGAATCTATTTCCAACATCTCTACCGATGCTTCCAATCTGGAAAGAATTAATCGCTGGAAATCTGCAATGAGAATGTTCAACGAGCGCCCTTTGGTTGGATTTGGTCCTGGAACCTATCAATTTACTTACGCACCTTATCAAAAGCCCAATGAAAAAACTATTATCAGCACCAACAATGGCGATGTTGGAAATGCCCACAGTGAATACATTGGTCCTTTAGCCGAACAGGGTGTTTTAGGTTTGTTATTTACCCTCTTATTGGTGTACCAAATGCTTCGAACGGGCATTCGTGTGTATTATAGAAGTAGCAGCAAAAAGGCTCGCATGTATGCCTTAGTAGCCATGTGTGGCCTTGTAACCTATTGGGTACACGGATTTCTGAACAACTTTCTAGACAACGATAAAACCTCCCTAGCGGTTTGGGGCTTTAGCGCACTTCTGCTCATGCTCGATCTAAAACGAGTAGATTTTGAAGACGAATCTCAGGAATTACCCAGTGCAGTTAATACCTGAGCGGTAGCCTCTTTGGTCTTTACCTTGGTGAAAATCTCTTGTATTTTACCCTCTTCGTCAATTAAAAAAGTTTCGCGGTAAATGCCGTCGTACTCCTTGCCCATGAATTTTTTCTTCCCCCATACACCATAGGCATTGATAATACTTTTATCTGTATCGGCTATAAGTGGAAAATTCAAATCGTATTTCGAACTAAACTTAGCATGCGATTTCTCCGAATCAGCGCTTACCCCAATGACTTGAATTCCCTTCGCCTTTAAAGCGTTTTCATTGTCGCGAAAATCACAAGCTTCTGCGGTACAGCCCGGTGTATCATCCTTAGGATAAAAATACAATACCACTTTCTTTCCTCTATATTGTTCAAGTGTAATCGAATGGCCTGTTTGGTCTTTTCCTTCAAACACAGGGGCCGCATCGCCAATAGTTAAATGAGTCATATTTCCTTTTTACAAATAAACCCCAAAACTAGAAATGGTTCATTTGCTTTACAATCATTCCCTATAAATGGGACTTAACTTTACTTCAAAATTCAGTCTGACTTTAATGACGAAGAAAGAAAAGCTACAGTTTGTAATCGACTCCTTGGAAGAACTCTATCCAGAAGTTCCTATTCCTTTAGAACACTATAGTCCTTTTACGCTTTTGGTAGCCGTTGTGCTTTCGGCTCAATGCACAGATAAAAGGGTTAATGAAATCACTCCTTCGCTTTTTGCAAAGGCCGATACGCCAGAAGCTATGGTAAAACTGTCTGTAGAAGAAATTGCCGAGATCATTCGCCCATGCGGATTAACCCCCATGAAGAGCAAGGGAATTCATGGCCTTTCAGAGATTATTCTAAAAGAGCACAATGGCCAAGTTCCAGCCTCTTTTGAGGCCTTGGAGGCCATGCCGTCGGTAGGACATAAAACAGCTTCAGTGGTAATGAGTCAGGCATTCGGATTTCCGGCTTTCCCTGTAGACACACATATTCATAGACTTATGTACCGATGGGGCCTCACCAACGGAAGTTCGGTAGTGCAAACAGAAAGAGATGCGAAGAGACTGTTTCCCAAAGAGCTTTGGAACAAATTGCATCTTCAGATTATTTTTTATGGGAGAGAATACTCCCCCGCAAGGGGTTTGCGTTTAGAAAAAGACTTTATTACCGCGCGCATTGCTCCTCCCAAGATTATAAAGGAGTTAAGCACTAAATCATAGAAATCCAATTAGAATGAAAACAATGAAAAAGCTATTCCTATTTATCATTACAGCCCTAGCGTTTTATCAATGCAAAAGCAAATTGCCTTCCGAACAAAACTTTAAAAGAACCATCCAACTTACTTCTACCTATCAATTGTGCGGCGGAATGATGCCTTCTCCGGAAGATCAGCTGGCCTCTAGAACCGAAACGCCTCTCCCTAATTACAAACTTTATATACGAAGCGGAAATCAGAATTCCCTTTCGGAAAACATTCTGATTGAGCTAACGACCGATGCGTCTGGCCTCGCCGAATTTGAGCTGCCCGTGGGAAGTTATTGCTTGGTAGACAGTCAAAAAGCCAATGAGAAGCAAATAGAAGAATGGAAGAAAGAATTTAAAGTGGCCAGTAAAAATTGGGATGCCATAGAAGAGGAATGTTTAGAAGAATGGATAAAAGAACCGCTGCTAAAATTTGAAGTCTATGCCGACAAGGAGCAAAACAAAGAAGTTTTGAATTTAAATATCCACCGAAAATGCTTTTGGAATGCCATTCCTTGTGTAGTCTACCGCGGGCCTTTTCCGAGCTAATTCAAATCTGCTTTTTCATTTCACGTCTGCCTATCTCTAGTGTTCCTGAACCGAGTATTTTTGCCAGATGATCACATCGGAGCAAGTTAAAGAGCTTGGAGAACGTTTAATTTCACTGAAGTCTTATCTGCATTTGGAGCAGAAGAAAGTGGAAATTTCAAACGAAGAAGAGAAAACCAGCGATCCTTCCTTTTGGGAAGACAATAAAACAGCCGAATTGGTGATGAAGAAAATCCGTGGCCTGAAGTTTTGGGTAAACGGATTTGAAAGCGCATCCAACCAATTCGATGAACTCCTCTTGGGAATGGAGTTTCATAAGGAAGGCGAAATGACGGATGAGGAAATAAATACCTTGTTCAAGAAATGCCAAGACACCATTGAGGATCTCGAATTCCGCAATATGCTTTCGGAAGAGGAAGACAAACTGAATGCGGTTATTCAGATTACAGCTGGTGCAGGCGGTACCGAAAGTTGCGATTGGGCAGCCATGCTAATGCGTATGTACATTATGTGGGCAGAAAGTCACAACCACAAAGTGAGTACCATGAACTACCAAGAGGGCGATGTGGCGGGAATTAAAACGGTTACCTTAGAAATTGAAGGCGAATTTGTCTTCGGATTCCTCAAGGGCGAAAATGGAGTACATCGCCTAGTGCGCATCTCCCCTTTCGACTCCAACGCAAAACGGCATACCTCTTTTGTTTCTGTCTACGTTTATCCCATGGTAGATGATACCATTGAAATTACAGTCAATGCGTCCGAAATCGATTGGGATACCTTCCGTTCTTCGGGCGCGGGTGGACAGAACGTAAACAAGGTTGAAACAGGTGTTCGACTGCGACACAAACCCTCAGGAATTGTAATTGAAAATACCGAAACGCGCTCTCAGCTTCAGAATAAGGAAAGGGCCATACAATTGCTCAAATCGCGCTTATATGAAATGGAGATTCAAGCCAGAAACGAAAAAAGAGCGGCCATAGAAGCCGGTAAGAAGAAGATCGAATGGGGGTCTCAGATCCGTAACTATGTGCTTCATCCTTATAAATTGGTGAAAGATGTGCGCACGGCAGAAGAAACTTCCAATACAGACGGGGTTTTAAATGGAGAAATTGACAATTTCTTGAAAGCTTTTTTAATGGCGCAGGGTCAAGCCTCGGTTCAAACCGACGAGGTAATGTAGTTGTCTCATTCAAGGGCATAGTTCTCGCATTTTTTAAAGTCAATCGGCTTCCTCATTGTACCTTTCGGCTATGCGAAAGCTCCTTCTTTTTTTCATTCCCTTTTTTGGCCTTTTGCCCCAATGGGGCTTGGGTCAGTCGGTTTCGGGTTTTGAAGAAAACAAAGGCCAGTTTGAAAGCGATGTGTTCTTTCGTACCCGATTGCCAGAATCTGCGGTTTATATTCAGTCTACGGGAATGAGTTATCAATGCCTTCCCTCTGGCCAGTTTGAAGAATACCATCAGTTTCAACATGGCGAACGAAGTGAACTTCCGCGATTTAAAGCCCATACACTGCAGTTGCATTTTGTAAATGCTAAGCTGCAGAATCCACAGAAATATCATCCAGCCAAATCCTATAAAAACGTTTTTAGAAAAGGAATGAGCGCAACTCGAATCCAATCATTTAAGGAGGTGCAGTTCTCTTCTATTTATCCAGGTGTACATTTAAAATTTACCCGCGATTGGGGTTTTAAATACGAGTTTATAGTAGAACCTTTTGCCAATCCTGCCCAAATAAAGCTGTATTGGGAGGGTGCCGATGCGCTCCGAATAGATGAGGCCGGAAATTGGAGGGCCCATACTTCCGTGGGTGAGCTGATAGAAGAAAAGCCTTTCGCTTATCAGATAAATAGTCGCGGTAAGCTCGACACTGTCCTCTGTCACTTCTTGTTAAAAGGAGATAGCATGCATTTCCAATTGGGAAACTACGATTCCAATAGAAGCCTCGTCATCGATCCTAGGCTGGTCTTTAGCACCTATAGCGGGTCTCAAGACGATAATTGGGGATTTACTTCTACCTTCGATCAGAGTGGAAATCTATATCTAGGTGGTGTGGTGTTTGGAAGCGATTTCCCTCTAACGCCAGGGGCTATGGATACTGTCTTTCAAGGGGCTATGGAAGTGGCTATCATGAAGTTCGATTCTTCGGGTACCAACCTTCTATACTCTACTTTCTTAGGCGGATCGAGCGCAGAACAGCCCCATTCACTCATTGCTTTTGGAGAAGAATTGCTCATTATGGGGGCCACAGGCTCTGCCAATTTTCCTGTTTCAAATACGGCCTTCGACACCGTTTTTAGAGGCGGAACAAGCACCGCTGGTACGGCTGGAATCTTCCCCCAAGGCACCGATATTTTTATTAGCAAATTGAGTGCAGATGGTACCCAACTCTTGGCATCTACTTTCGTGGGAGGACTGGGAAATGATGGCTTAAATTCATTGTTTAGAAATAGTTATGGCGATGATTCTCGTGGAGATATTCTGGTAAATACTGCAGGTGAAGTCTTCATAGCTTCGAGCTCTATCTCTGCCGATTTCCCCACCAACGCCACTTCTTTTGGAAACTGTGGCTCATCTCAAGATGCCGTTGTGTTTAAACTTTCGCCGGATTTAAGCCAAGTTATTTGGTCTTATTGTTTGGGTGGAAGTCTTCCCGATGCGGCTTTCTCACTTGCTCTCAATGATATCGAAACCGAACTGTATGTCTGCGGTGCTACTCGAGGAAGTGGATTTCCAACCACTACGGGTGCTTTTAATGAGAATTATTTAGGCGGAACAGCCGATGGATTTATCAGCCGTTTGGATGCAGCAAATGCGACTTTGCTGTCTTCTACTTTTATTGGCGGAATTGGAAGGGATATTTCCTTTTTACTCGACTTAAATCCAGCTGGTGAAGTAGCCATCTTCGGTCAATCAGACCAAGGAATGCCCATTTCAGATTCCAGCCTTTTTCATCAAACCAACGCCCGTCAGTTTTTACAGCTCTATTCGCAAGACCTTTCTGTTTTGAGTAGAAGCACTCTTTTTGGAAGTGGAAGAAACTCTTACGACCTAGCGCCCACAGCCTTTAGAATAGACGAGTGTGGGGTTCTTTACTTATCGGGTTGGGGAGGAAGTCTGGCTTCTTCTGGAAGTCGAACCTTCGACCTAGAGGTGAGTTCAGATGCCTATCAAGACACCACTGATGGGGCAGACTTTTACATTATGGCCTTAAATAGCGAGTGGAAGAAGCTCCTGTATGCCAGCTTCTTTGGCGGCATAGGAACTGGCGAGCATGTAGATGGAGGAACCAGTAGATTTAGTGAGAATGGAGTTATTTCTCAAGCCATTTGTGCGGGCTGTGGGGGAACTTCTAATACTCCCGCAGAGCCTTCCAATGTTTGGTCTACCACCAATGAAAGCAGCAACTGTAATATGTTGGCCTTTCGCTTCGCCTTTGAGTTAGATACGCTCACCCTAAAACTCACTTTGCAAAAAGACACGGTTTGCCTTGGGCAGGCGGTGAATTTTATTGTGGAACAATCCAATGCTACTTCCTTCTATCGCACTTTGGGAGACGGAAGAACAGATTCCAGCATTCAGAGCGTAAGCTATCCCCTTCCGGGCGAGTATACCATCCACCTAACCGCCTTTAACGATCAATGTGGCACACAAATATCCGACAGTGTAAAAGTGCAGGTGGTGGATGTCCAACAAAGCTATCAGCTCATTGCCCAATACGATACCTGCGATGCCAACAGATGGGTGACCTTTGATATTATTCCGCCCTTGCGCTTTTTCGAAATTCATACTTCAACGGGGGTGGTTCTCGACTCACTTCCTGCCATTTATTCGTATCCCGGAACAGGTGCTTACCAACCGTATCTCGTTGCTTTTGACCCTTTTTGTAATTCTGTAGTCTACGATACAACCGAAGTCTACTTTAGCAGAGGACTTCCATTTCTCCGCTACAATTCAGATTATACCGCTTGTAGAGATGGAGTGAATTATTTTTTCAGTACAGTGCAATCGTCTATTTTAAAATTGACCGTAGATTTTGGAGACGGACAGCAAGAAATAGGAAGAGGGAATGAGTGGCCACATACCTATTCCGAGCCGGGATTGTATACCATTACCATTGAAGCAGAAGACAGTATTTGCAATGTAATTTTAACAGAAAGCTTTGAGATTCAAGTGGGTCAACTCCCTTTTGATGAGCGGATATTCCCAAATGTATTTACTCCGAACGGAGATAATTTGAACGACTTTTTTAATCTCGACGGCGTTTTATTGTCTTCGGGTGTAAGTCAAGCAGAAGTACAGATCTTCAATCGATGGGGAGAAAGAGTCTACTCAGGAGAGCCCTCTTGGGATGGCAGCTTTTCTGGTAACGAAGTGGCAGAAGGAGTGTATTTTTGGGTTTTAAGCGGAAAGAATACCTGTGGCGAAACCTTCGAGTCGCAAGGGGTAGTGCACTTAATGAGATAAAGGAATGATTCAAGTTTTACACAATTCTCGCTGTAGCAAGAGCAGAGAGGCCCTCGCTTGGTTGGATGAAAGAAAAATCAACTACGAAACCATCGATTACCTAAATGAGGAGTTAACCCCCTTTTTTCTAGAAGATTTGTTAGACAAACTGGGTGTAGAAGCTTCTGAGATTCTACGCACCAACGAAGCTGTTTGGAAAGAGAACTACCAGCATTTAGACCTAAGTGAGGAGGAGTTGCTTATGGTTATGATTGAAGAACCAAAGCTCATTCAAAGACCCATAGCCATTCATGGAGACTTGGCTGTTGTAGCCCGTCCCGCCGAGCGATTAGCCGAAATACTCTAAAGTTTAGCGCGTAAGCTGCTGGAATACTTCCTCTAAGTTTTGACCTTCTTTTTTGAGTTCAGATGGGGTAGAATCGGCTACTATTTTCCCTTTGTTGAGAATAAGCACTCGATCGCACAATATTTCTACTTCCTGCATAATATGAGTTGAAAGAAGTACTGTTTTATCCTTTCCAAGCTCCTTAATTAAATTGCGGATTTCCACAATCTGATTCGGATCCAAACCTGTGGTGGGTTCATCCAAAATAAGAACAGCAGGATGGTGAAGCATAGAGTGGGCGAGGCCTACCCTTTGTCGGTATCCCTTTGATAAGGCACTAATTTTTTTATGCGCTTCGGGCAAAAGGCCGGTCTTTTCAATTACCTCTTCAACCCATTCTTTGGGCACTTTGTGCAACTGCGCTAGAAAGAGAAGAAACTCTCGAACATACATCTCTAGATACAATGGATTGTGTTCCGGTAAATAGCCGATATTCTTTTTCACTTCCATTGGGTGAGAGAGTACATCGATATCGCAAATCAACGCACTACCACTTGTC
Source organism: Cryomorphaceae bacterium (assembly GCA_017858515.1). Taxonomy (GTDB): domain Bacteria; phylum Bacteroidota; class Bacteroidia; order Flavobacteriales; family Schleiferiaceae; genus RFXV01. Next base: position 26,803 of record JAFMBM010000019.1, read on the forward strand.
GGCGGAATATAGCCCGTTAGAATTTTCATCATTGTGCTTTTCCCCGCGCCATTGGGACCTAAAAATCCACATATTTGACCTTTGGGAATAGAAAAGCTAACATGGTCTAAAGCCTTTTGGCTCCCATACTGCTTTGAAATATCTTTAACCTCTATCGACATCCTTTGTAAAAATGCGAAGTTACTCCTTAGTCATTTACCTCATTTCCTCTATTCTATGAAAAAACAACTCTTTCTTTTTTTCTTTTTTTCTATTCTTGTTTCTTCGGCCCAAAGGGAGCTTGAGAAATTACAGTTTAAAATAGACAGCATTTGTCCTGATAAATGCAAGGCCCAAGTAGATACTATTTACTTAGATGAGATCTATCTCATGGCATCTCAGCTCCCATCCATCCAAGCAAAGCTTCTCAATCTGAAAGCAGACGTTCTAAGGCAGCAAAACCAACTCAAGCGTGCTCAAGTATTGGCATTTAAGGCTATAGATATGGCTAGAGAAGAAATGAACTACAGAGAATTGGGACATGCCTATCTCATTTTGGGCGATGTACATTTTCTCTTGGGAGAAATGCCAAAAATTGAAGAGTCGTACGAATTGTCGCTTCAGTATTTAACCCAGATGGGTGGCTATCAAAATGAAAATTTGTATTGGAGATTGGAAGATCGATTGTGCATTGTAGATTTTTTAATGGGGAGAGCAGAGTCTCAGCAAACAAGGTTCAATAAAATAGTAAAACATTATATAGAGGTAAATGACAGCGTATACTTTATGAATACGCTCATGAATGGCCTGCCAATGCTCATTGAGAATTACGGTATAGATTCGAGCCTTACAGCCATGATTTTGGTGCGAGATTACTTTAGATCGAAGAAAAATAGGCTCGATATCTCTTTTGCATATGGAGCCATTGCAAAGGTGTACCTATTTCTAGATCAACAAGATTCTTCTTTAGCGAATTACAATCGAGCGGCAGAATATGCTCTCTTAGACCGAAATGGAAGGAGGTATTTGGAAGTGCTCGATCTCATTGCAGAGGTTTATGAGGTAAATAAAGATTGGCCCAATGCCTACCAAAGCCTTTTGCGCTATCAGGTGGTAAGTGATTCGGTTCTAAGTCATGAGAAAAAAGTGGAGATTTCAGCCGTTCGAACCCGCTTAGATTCTGAATTAAAGGAGGTTCTGTTAGAAGAATCACTAGAGAAAAATAGAAATCAAACTAAAATAAATCGCCTTTTGCTTTTGCTCCTTTTGGTTTTTCTAAGCCTAGGCTTTGTAATATACCGAACTTTAAAACAGAAAGAGGAGATCAGTAAAAAAGCAGCAGAAATCATTCAAGAACGCTTGTCATCTGTTTTGAAGGCTAAAGAAGCAGACTCTTTAGATGCGCTGATTAAAGGGCAGCAGGTAGAAAGAAAAAGAGTGGGCAAAGACCTGCACGATCGGGTGGGAAGCATGCTGGCAACGCTGCGATTGCATATTGCCATTGCCTTTGCAAATGAAGAGAGATCAGTAGAAGAAATTCAAGAAAACCAAAGAAGAAGTTTAGAGCTACTAGACGAATCGGCCGCTGAGGTTAGGCGAATTTCGCATGGTTTGGCCGATGCGCTTCCCAATAATTTCGGATTAATTAGCGCCTTAGAAGAGATTAAAAGAGCTATAGAATCTACCGGTGCCTATCAATTTCACCTCATTTCTTTTGGACTAGACAATAGATTACCCATTGATTTAGAAGTAGAAATTTATAGGATTGTTCAGGAAATGCTTAGCAATACCCTAAAGCACGCGAAGGCAGACACCATAGAATTAAATTTAACTCGTACAGATTCAACTTTCAATCTTACCTTCGAAGACAACGGAATGGGATTTAAAGTAGATCCTTTAAACACGGCGGGCATTGGTATGAAAAATATCCAAGAGCGATTGGCCACGTTTGGAGGAGAGCTTCATATAGATTCGCGGCCAGGGAGAGGCTCTGTTTTTATTGTAGATCTAGCACTATAGTTATATGATTCGCATTTTTATAGCCGAAGACCAAAAAATGTTTTCGGAAGGGATAATGGCTCTGCTTCAAACCGAGAAAGACTTTGTCTTTGTTGGTTCGGCAACCAATGGCATTGAAGCCTACAAGCAAATATTGGAATTAAAACCCTCCATTTGCTTATTGGATATCAATATGCCTGAGATGGATGGCATTACCCTAAGTACAAAGTTGAAATCGGTTTACCCTGAACTGCCAATACTTATACTTACCACCTATGACCATCCTCAGTTTATTCGAAACTTATTGGCCATTGGAGTTAATGGCTACTTGATTAAGAATGCTCCAAAATCTGAACTCATAGAGGCCATACGCTCTGTGGTTTCTGGAAATAATTGGTTCAGCCCCCAAGTGATGGACCAAGTGAAGGAGACCTTGGAAGAAATCAGCGGTCATCCAGAGAATATCCGTCTTCTATCTAAAAGAGAATTGGAGGTTTTAGGATTAATAGGGAAAGGAATGTCTAGTCCAGAAATTGCAGAAAAACTGTTCTTAAGCACGCATACGGTAGACACACACAGAAAAAACCTCTTGGCTAAATTGGGCCTCAGTAATTCAGCAGCACTTGTGAAGTATGCCAACGATAGAGGCTTAAGTACTGGAGAATAAAAAAAGCCCTGCTCATTTCAAAATGAGCAGGGCTTTGTGTTAAGTGCCTCAGAAAGGATTTACCTTCTGGAGATAATCAACTTCTTCTTTTCAACCAATGTGTTTCCATTGTAAATAGCATAGATATAAACCCCTGCATTTAATTCTTGAATAGAGAGTTTGCTCTTTTCCATTTGATTGTTCAACTGAACTCTCTTCACAACCTTTCCCAACATATCCGTCAACACAAAGCGCGAATCGTTAGAGGAGTTGGCATTCGAAGGACTGAAGTACAAAAAGTCGTTGGCCGGATTGGGATATACCTCCCAACTTTCTTTGCGCACATCATTAAGAGAAAAATCGGCTGTTAATTTGAATCGCACCTTTACTTCTACAGAATCAGACGGATTGTTTGCATCATAAAAAATATAGGTCATAACCCCATTGTTTAATATGCCGTCTTGATCTGGATAAACATGACCAGAAAAATCATTGTCGTTTCGCTCTCCTGGAGCCAAAGTAATAGTGGTTAAAGAAGTGTCTGTTTCTGTGTCAAAACATACCACCCAACAAATGGCATTGCTGTCTGTCAGGGCATTTGAAGTGTTAAAACGACGTCTAACCTTAACATCTACGGCAGAAGAATTGCCATTTCGTACTCCAACGTGTGCAACTAAGTCGCTAGATACGCTGGCATTACCATAGATTACTGTATCGGCGTCAAGAATTTCTAATCCCTGAGAAAAAGCCACTTGCGCCGTTAAAAAGAAGCTTAAAGCGATAATTAATTTTTTCATAATTGTCTTTGTTTGTCGTTTTTCTCAGTCACAAATTTAAAATAATAATCAAGTCATCAATTGTTAATGGGAAATTATAAATTTACGCGGAGTATAATTAAAACCCAAATGTTCATGAAGAACTTTACAAAATCGCTTTTAGCAGGTGGATTGTTTTTGGCTTTACCCAACGCGGTAAATGCCCAAGCACCTCGCCTCGTATTGGCCGAAGAGTTTACACAAGCCTCTTGCGGTCCTTGTGCTTCTCAGAATCCTGCCTTTAATGCCTTATTGGATGCAAACAGCTCCAAGATTATCAGTATAAAATATCAAACCTCTTGGCCCGGTTTTGATCCTATGAACCTTCACAATCCAAATGAAGTTCAAACCCGTGTATCTTATTATGGAGTAAGTGGAGTTCCGAATGCTCGGGTTGATGGTGTTATCGTCCCAAACGATTGCAATGCCTATGCTGGTGCACCTGCTTGTTTAAACCAAGCGGAGATTGATCAAGCATACAATACTACTAGTCCAATTGCGGTTTCTGTTACGCATACAATTGCAGCAGATTTAACCTCAGCAACTGTAAACGTTACAGTAACAAACGTGGGTACAAGTGCATTTACCCCCAATGGAGCGGCCTATCTTAGATTGGCTTTGGTAGAAGAGACCATTGAGTTTCCTACTCCTCCAGGCTCAAATGGTGAGGCTGATTTTTATAGCGTAATGCGTAAAATGGTTCCAAATGCTTTGGGTACTGCTCTTCCTGCTTCTTTGGCTCCTGGTCAAATGGTATCCAATCAATTCACGGTAGCTATGCCAAGCTATATCTACAACTACGGTGAAATTGCTTTCGTTGCTTTCGTTCAAACAGACGGCGACAAAAAAGTACACAATGCAGATTATTCAGCACCAGCTCCAGTACCTGCCGGTTTTGCAGATGCAGGTTGTGCAAATGCGAGTATCTATGGTTCGGGTCTTTGCGATGCCAACTTTACTCCAGCCATAACCATTACAAACAATAGCGCAACTACCGTTACTTCGGCCACTGCTCAATACAGCTTGAACGGAGGTGCTGCAGTTTCTCAGTCTTGGACAGGTTCTTTAGCTCAAGGTGCTAGTGCAACCATTACTTTCCCCGCTACTACTTTGCTTGGTGGAAGCACTGCTTTCCAAGCAAACATTATGACTGTAAATGGTCAGATTGACTACAATACATTGAACAATTCTGCTGTAAGCAATTACGGTTTTTTAGATCCAAATCTACAGCCAACTCCTTACGACAAAGGTTTTGAGGCTTTGAGCCTAGGACAATTGCCCGCTGAGTTCATTATCAATGACCCTTCAGGTCGTGTTTTCGCTGTAGATCAAGGTATTTCTTCAGCTGTTACATGGGCTTTGGGCGGATTTGGTGGTTCTGCAAAGAGTATACGTGTAGATTTCTACGCTATTCAAGCAGGTGTTGAAAGTGAAATCATTACCGAGAAGATCGATATGTCTACTATTGGTGCAGGTGCAAAGCTTTATTTCGATAACGCCTATGCGCAGTATCAAGCAGAAAACGATATGTTGGATGTAGCTGTATCAGACGATTGTGGCGCAACTTGGACTTCTGTTTGGAATCGTGCAGGTAGCACTTTGGCCACCGCGGCTCCAGTTGGAACAGGTCGTTTCTACCCAGTTGCAGGTCAGTGGCACCGTCAGGAAATCAGTCTTGCTGCTTACGCAAACTCTTCTGATATCGTTGTACGTTTCAAAACCACTTCTGCTTTCGGTAACTGTCTTTACTTAGATAACATCTCTGTAAACACCACTCCAGTAAGCATTCAAGAGAATGAGTTGACTTCTTTGAGCCTGTATCCTGTTCCTGCTTCTGATTTCGTAAACATCGATTTCACTAGCGTTTCTCAAGAGTCTGTAACAGTTACTATCTTGAACCAATTAGGAGCCATTGTAAATACAGTTGAATTCGGTGCAAACGAAGGAAACAACACTCTTCGCTTAGATGTTTCTGCTTTGAGCAGTGGTGTATATACTCTAGACATCCGTGGAAACGAAAAGAACAGCATTCGTAAAATCTCTGTAGTTAAGTAATTACGGCATGATTCATGAAATAGGAGGATAGGGAAACTTATCCTCCTATTTTTTTATATTCAAACCTATGAAAACACTTTTAAGCACCCTTCTCCTTGCTTTCTCTTTCACTGCCCTGGCACAAACGGGAGAGTTTATGTCTATTCCCAATGCTACCGTTAAAGACATAGATGGAAAGTCTATCCAAACAGGAGATCTCAACAACGATGGCAAGCCTATGATCATTTCTATGTGGGCCACTTGGTGCAAACCCTGCATTAGAGAACTGAATGCCATTAAGGATGTATACCCCGATTGGCAAGAGGAAACCGGAGTTAAGCTAGTGGCAATCTCTATAGACGATGCGAGAAACGCAGCAAAGGTTCGTCCTTTCGTGAATGGTGAGGGTTGGGAATACGAGATTTACATCGATGAGAATCAAGACTTAAAACGTTTGCTAAACGTAAACTCCATTCCTCATACCTTTTTGGTGAATGGAAACAACGAGATTGTGTGGCAACACAATGGCTATGTTACGGGAGACGAAGAAGACCTATACGAGCTTATTCTAAAGCTTGTCAATGGCGAAGAAATAGGCGAGCACTAAAGTTACCTCTCTATTTCTGCAAAAAGGCTTGAACGTCCACAATGGATGCTCAAGCCTTTTTCTTTTCTACCCCTTTTTCTGCATATGTTAAGATGCTGTTATAAGTCAATGAACATGCTTAACTTGAGCACCCAAACCGATCATTATTCTTCTTAGATGAAAAGAGTCTTTTGGCTTTTAGCCCTTTCTCTTCCATTTGCCTCCTGGGCTCAGACAGAGAACCCTTTCGGAGAGCTTCATGGCAATTTCCAGTTCGATGGTAATTACTATTTTGAAGATCCCAAACTAGACCCCCTCGGTGAAGACTATCCCGATGAACAATTCCTCGGGCAGGGTTTTGCCAACTTCATCTATACTCGGGGTTCTTTCTCTGCTGGTGTGCGCTACGAGAATTATCAAAATCCGCTCTTGGGTTACCCTGAAGGATTTGTGGGCGAAGGCATTACCTACCGATTCCTGCGTTTTGAAAAAGATGGACTGGACATTACGGTGGGTAATTTCTACGAACAGTTTGGAAGCGGAATGATCTTCCGAACCTTTGAAGAAAGATTGCTGGGCTTAGACAATGCCATGGATGGAGTGCGTTTAATCTACTCTCCGGTTCCCGGACTCAAACTCAAGGGAATCATTGGAAAACAAAGGGTGTATTTTGATAAAGGGGAGGGAATTGTGCGCGGTCTAGATGCCGACTTCAATTTCAATTCTTTGCTTTCAGGATGGTCTGAAAAGAAAAATCGATTCTCTATGGGCGTGAGCTTGGTGAGCAAATACCAAGCAGATTTAAGTCCTATTTATAACCTCCCTGAGAATGTGGGTTCTGCAGCCGTGCGATTCAACTATGGTTACGGTGGAATAGGATTTAGCGGTGAATTTGTACACAAAATCAACGATCCCTCCGCAGACAATGGCTACATCTTTAAAAATGGCAACGGACTGATTCTAACCACTACCTACTCTACTAAGGGGTTTGGCTTTGTAGGCTCCTATAAGATGATCGACAATATGGCTTTTCGCTCCGAAAGAGATGCAGGCCAGTTTGAGTTATTCATGAATTTCCTTCCACCTACTACTAAGTTTCATACCTACGCCTTACCTGCTTTATACCCCTATGCTACTCAGATAAATGGAGAAACGGGAATACAGCTCGAGTTTACCGTGCAAATACCAAAAGGAAGCTTCTTTGGCGGTGATAGAGGGGCCTCTATTACTGCCAATTTCTCTGATGCGTATTCTATTGTTAAAAATCCTTTGAATGATAGCATCCCTATCGGTCAAGCGGGTACCGATGGCTACACAACCGAGTGGTTTAAATTTGGTAAGCTCAAGTATTTCCAAGATTTTAATGTGTCTTTCTCTAAGTCTACTTCGTCTAAATTCAAATACACGGTCTCTTACTACAATATAGAATACAGTCAGGGAATTCTGGGCTCTGCCACCAATGCGGGTGGATTGAAAGACAATGTGGTTATTGAGAATCCGAACCTTTTGGATATGGCCTACATCAATGCCGTGGTTTTCGAAGGCTTACTAAAGCTTAAGAAGAAGCACAGCCTTCGCTTTGAATTACAGGGCTTATTCAGTCAGCAAGACCGTGGAGATATGGCCATGCTATTGCTCGAATACAGCATTGCTCCTCAGTGGTTTTTTGCCGCCCAAAACATCTACAATTATGGCAATCCAGACGAAGATCAACGGCTTAGTTTTCCTTTGGTTTCTATGGGTTATATTACAGGAACCACTCGCTTTCAGCTCAATTTCGGAAGACAACAACGCGGTATCTTCTGTGTAGGGGGTATTTGTAGAGTAGTGCCGGCCTCCAATTCGGTGGGAATGTCAATTACTAGTAATTTTTAATCATGCGCAAAATCTCTATCCTTCTTAGCTTTCTTGCGGCAATGCTGCTGGCATCTTGCAATTACATCGATGAGCCTTTTCAGAATGGAGGGGTTATAAATCCTCCACCAACCGATACGGTTATTCGCAAGGTCTTGGTAGAAGATTTTACCGGACATCGTTGCAAGAACTGCCCCAAGGCTTCCAAAGCCATTGAAGAAATCAATACGGTATTGCCTGGTAGAATGGTGGCCGTGGCTCTGCATGCAGGACCTTCTAATTTTACAGCTCACGATCCACCCGTTTATCCTACTGAGTTTAGAACGGCGGAAGGCAATGCCTTGGCCAGTTTTTTTAATGTAAGCTTTCAGCCGGCTGGAATGGTAAGCAGAACCGACTTTACAGGCAGTGGTGTTGGGCATTTAAAGCTCTATACGGGTTGGGCTTCAGAGGTTTCACAGCTTAGCAGTTTAGAACCTTCTTTTCAAATAAAAATGCCGTTGACCTACAACGCGGCTTCGCGAACGCTAAGCGGCGAGGTGCAATCCATTGCCTTGGTGGCCTATCCGAATGCGGTTAACCTGAGCTTGGTTTTATGCGAAAGCAGTATTGTGGCACCGCAATTATTGCCAGACGATACAGTGGATCCCATCTATGTGCACAACAATGTGTTTAGAGAAAGCCTAAACACCGCTTTTGGTGAGCTTCTTTGGACTTCTGGAGCCAATACAGGCGATACCCTCAGTACGGCCATTAGCCAGGTCATTAGCAATGACTATGTAGCGGAGAATTGCAAATTGGTGGCCTTTATCTACAATTCTGCTACCCAAGAGGTCTTGCAAGCAGAAGAGGTATATATCAATGATTTGTAGAGGCATAAATCCAGCTGCAACCCTAGGCTAGATGTTTTCTGGGCTTTATTCTATGTGGGCAGCAACTGAAGCTACCGCTAAAAACCAGCCCTTTCTCTTAGCGCAAGGCTGCTTGAGCTTTGGTTGGATGATTTCTTGGTCTTAACTATCAACTAGATAGAGGAAGGGAGGAACGGATGCTTTTCGTAATTTCTTTACTCAAGCCTCTTTTTTTACAAGCCCAAAATAAGCTTTTCCTGTCCTACTATTCTATTCTCTTGCAGAAGCTGTAACTGATACATTCCTTGGGCTAGGGGTGGAAGATTGAGCTTGCAGCCGTAGTGGGCTTGGGTGCACTCTGCGCTCCAGACTTCTTTGCCGAGTAAATCCAATAGGCGTACTTGGGTGCTTGGGGCATTGAATTGCTCGCTTTGCAGGATGAGGTAGTCTGTTGCGGGATTGGGGTACACAAGCCATCGCACTAAACTCGGCTGCTCGGGTATTCCTATGCTGTTGCCGTTTACGTCTGTTCCAAAGATCCAGACATACCAAGGAAGTGCACTCCCTATGTCTCGGCTAAAACCTACATGAACGAAGGAACCATCTGTTTTTTGGATAAAGTTCTCCATAAAGGCTACTTTGGTTGGGAATCCTTGAGCATCAAAAGGGGCGGAAGAATATTGTCGGTACCAAAGGCTATCGCCTGTAGCGGTAAACTTCATGCCGATACCAAAATACCAACCATAATACCCTAGACCTGCGGCATAATAGTTTCCGTCGGTTGTTTTTACTAGATCTATGATGAAATTGGCTCTTTGAGCCGGAGTGCCATCTAGATCGGATCGATTGCCCATTAGATGACTGCTGAGCCGATTGCCCATGGTGTCCATTAGCCCATGCTCCACAAGGTTAACCCCACCCGTATTGCTGACCCACTTATTCATTGCGTATTGATAGGTTCCGTTGCCGTTGTCTACCACAAAGAGGCCAGAATAGCCAAAGGGTGGATTGTAATATTGTTTTCGCCATAGTAATTGGCCGTCTTTTTGGCGCAAACGGGCTGCCCAAGCGTTTAGCTGTAAGCTCCAAAAAGGCGGACCGCCCGTAACTATAATTCCACCATAGCTATCCACCTCAAGATCTTGACCTACCAGACCTAAGAATCTATGAACAACAGGATCGGGAATGGCAGTAAACCAGATTAGGTTGAAGTTGGTGTCTAATCGCGCCACAAAAGGGTCCCATCGCCAGTTTAAATCCGGTAATGGCCGGGTTTCTATAACCACCTCTCCAGTAACTAAAAAAGTACTATCGCTGTCGCGCTTCATCCCCCAAATTTGTAAACCCTTGTCATAAGGCATAGGGGAGAAGAGGGTGTCAATACTGTACAGAGTGTCTAATTCCGAATTGAGCTTTAAAAATAATATATAAGGATTAACCACACCGCCTTGAAAATGGGTTGTGGCTGTATACACCCGTTTGTTGTAAATCTCCATACAGCGCGCACAACCATCATAACTTCCTAGGGTGTCTTTGTCGTAGAGGTAACTCTTTTGAAAGTTCCCTACCGAATCAAAACGGGCTATTTGATAAAACAGCCTGTCTGGAGTCATGCTGGCAGTGTAAATATGCCTGCCATCCGTTCCTCCCGCTACTTTGGCATTGCCCGTTACTGCATGTGTTTGATTAAAATAAGGGTACTGTGCTTGGGCTAGAGTAGCAAGCAAAAACAGTAAACCAAAGCACAATACCCTTAAAGATTGCATCATTTTATTCAATTAGTAGTTTTTGATTGTGCACCACTTGCTCATTTTGGTTTAGTAGCAAATGGTATAGGCACCATTAAAATCCATGTTCAAAAGAACAGCCTGAATGTAGTCCATATTTGTATTTCCACACCATTAACTTTCTACTTTAACATTCATAGGAATCCCGCGCCTAGCCAAGCTTTCAGCGGACTACAGAAAATACGCACAGCTTTTTTTTGGATTGTTTACGGCTGTTTTCTATTGTTGTAGGTGTATTCTTTACGATATGGTAAAAATCATTTAAAGCAATTTGAACTTACTCCGAGTCCATGCGCTCAACTGAAAAGTGATCTACCCTTTTCCTCCCTTCCCTTCACAACTCAATCCTTAGCAACTACCTGCCCAATTACATAGCGTCCCGCATTCTTTCCGCTCTCCCTTTCGCTAAGTCCAATAAGGTTCCCAACGCAATCCATCGAAAAGAGTTCAGGTCGCGTATTCAATACCAAAGCGCATAGTCCCTCTCTCCAAACTCTTAGTCATTCTTTTCATCCCGGCTCAAAACTTCAGTAAAGAGCCAGTATTGTAGTCTGGAGCAGATCAGCGCTCACAACACCCATTCGTATCGAATAAAAAATACCTGCCGAATTATTCGACAGGCATATGGAGAAAATTAAAATCATTTTACCACTCCACCAACACATCCACCGTATCATAAGCAGGAGCGTAATAGGTGATGGGATTACGAAAGCCAACGATACTATCGAAATCATACTCTCTAAAGCATGGGAGCACGAGTTCTTGGTTGCCTGGTGCAGCCCATAAAAAGGTGATGTCTGGAGCTCCAGTAGCTACTGGAAACCGATCCCATATGGGATTGATAAACAAGCTGGTAGCATTGGAAACCTTTACCGCTCGAATGCGCAACCAAGAACGGGGTATAATATAGATATCCCTCTGACCTTTAAATCCGGCATTCACAAAGTTGGGCCAATTAATTGAGCTTGTCTTACTGTACCATGGGGCATGATTGGGGGAAAAGGCTTGGTACTTGTAAATACTGCGAAACCTACGACTGTCATAGCTGAGCGCAAAGCGCCCCATTTCATCGGTTTCTATGGAATCCAACTCATCATAAATACTGTTGCTATTTCCTGCAATGAGCACCATGGCTCCTGCTACAGGATCGCTTGAATTTATATTGTACACAACGCCGTGGATGCGTGTGGCTGCGGGATTTTCCTTTTCGCAACTGAACAGCAGTAAGAAGAGGATACAGAAGACTGAATTTTTTAGTGGATTTTTCATGGGTTTTGAATGAAAGAATAAAAGCAAAGGATATAATTAAAAGTAGGGTGCATAAATAAATAGGAAAACGAATGTAGGGATAATTTTGATATAATTAGCAAAAAATGGCTGCCTTAGCAATAAACTCAGAGCGCCTTTCGATAGGCTCTGTCCGCGGCGCCACTTGAAGGAGAAACGCACGGCTTGGGAAGTCTCGCTCCAAGAATATGCCTGCCGAACATCTCGACAGGCATAGAGAGAGAATTAAAATCATTTTACCACTCCACCAGCACCTCTAGTGTGTCGTGTGCGGGTGTTTGCACAGGTATTGATAAAGGAATATGCTGTCCAGGATAGATTTTAAAGAAAGGTAGCGTTATCTTTTGATTACCAGGGGCTCTTCTATAAAAGATCACTCTTGGCTCATAAATAATAATAGGTCTTTCTTCCTCAACTAGATTATTCATACCGAGTTCATCGGCATTAGATACTTTCATGCTGTTGATTTTTAGCCAACAAATAGGGATGATATAGTGATCAGACTCATGCACTTTGCCTTGATGGTAGATATGTTCCCAAGTGGCTTGATTATAGGGTGGATTAAGGTGCCTTGGGCTAAAGGCTTGCACCGAATAATTGGCATAATCCTCTTCCGTTTTATAGTCGAATAAGTAGTTTCCATCCTTATCAGTATAACAGGTATCCAGAATGGGTGCAGGATTTACATAGGTACCACCTTTCATTCCGGACAATAAGACCATAGCTCCGGCTACGGTTTCATTTGAGTTCTGATTGTAAATTTTGCCATAGATGTGCACTCCGGTTGGCTCCCCATCTTGTTTTTGACAACCCACAAAGGATAGCAGAAGAACCAAGCTCATGACAGGCGGTAAAAATGATTTTAATTTCATGCTTTGAATTTTAATAAATGGAAAAGAAGAAAGTTTAGATTACTGAATGGGTAAGATTAAATAGTGAACTGAAAAAAATGCCTGCCGAATTATTCGACAGGCATATGGAGAGAATTAAAATCATTCTACCATTCAATCCGAACATCTACAGTATCGTGTGTCGGCGTCTGCACTTGGACTTGGAAAGGTATATAAGTAGTTGAATAATCTCGGAAACACGGAATATCCACTAGTTCATTTCCGCGTGACTCCATATAATTGATGGCGATAGGCTCATCAATGAATAGGCCATACCCATTCGTCATTGAATTAATATAGAGGGAATTAGCATCTGAGGTACGTACACTATGAATCCTCAACCAACAAATAGGAACAATATGAAGATCCAATTCTCTTACACTGCCTGGATGAATACTAATCTGGCCTCCAGAAGGATGTATCATATTGCTTTGGATATGATTGGGACCAATAATATCTAAATCATACAAACTCATCTCCTCTTCGGTTTGATAGGAGAGATGATATTCACCCAATTCATTCACAAACGCAGAATCAAGTATGGGCTTGTTTACAGCATATTCACCCATTTTAAGACCCCTTAGAAGTACGAGGGTGCCCACAGCGGGATCTGAGGAATTCTGATTGTACACTTTGCCATAGACGTAGGCATCCATATTGGGAATTTCCTTTTTACAAGAGGGGCTCAATAAAAGAGCAGTTACGGATAATGCGAGGGGAAGAAAGACTTTTAATTTCATGCTTTGAATTTTAATAAATGGAAAAGAAGAAAGTTTAGATTACTGAATGGGTAAGATTAAATAGTGAACTGAAAAAAATGCCTGCCGAATTATTCGACAGGCATATAGAGAAAATTAAAATCATTTTACCACTCCACCAGCACCTCTAGTGTGTCGTGTGCGGGTGTTTGCACAGGTATTGATAAAGGAATATGCTGTCCAGGATAGATTTTAAAGAAAGGTAGCGTTATCTTTTGATTACCAGGGGCTCTTCTATAAAAGATCACTCTTGGCTCATAAATAATAATAGGTCTTTCTTCCTCAACTAGATTATTCATACCGAGTTCATCGGCATTAGATACTTTCATGCTGTTGATTTTTAGCCAACAAATAGGGATAATATAGTGATCAGACTCATGCACTTTGCCTTGATGGTAGATATGTTCCCAAGTAGCGGCACTATTCGAAGGATTTAAATGCATTGGGCTAAAAGCTTGTGCTTTATAGTATAAGTAATCATCCTTTGTTTCGAATTCTATATGATAGTTTCCGTTTTCATCAGCATAACAGGTATCCAGAATGGGAGCGGGATTGGAATAGGTACCTCTTTTCATTCCTGACAAAAGCACCATCGCTCCAGCTACGGTTTCATTTGAGTTCTGATTGTAAATTTTGCCATAGATGTGCACTCCGGTTGGCTCCCCATCTTGTTTTTGACAACCCACAAAGGATAGCAGAAGAACCAAGCTCATGACAGGCGGTAAAAATGATTTTAATTTCATGCTTTGAATTTTAATAAATGGAAAAGAAGAAAGTTTAGATTACTGAATGGGTAAGATTAAATAGTGAACTGAAAAAAATGCCTGCCGAATTATTCGACAGGCATATGGAGAAAATTAAAATCATTTTACCACTCTACCAGCACATCCACTGTGTCATAAGCAGGAGCGTAATAGGTGATGGGATTACGAAAGCCAACGATACTGTCGAAATCATACTCTCTAAAGCAAGGGAGCACGAGTTCTTGGTTGCCTGGTGCAGCCCATAAAAACGTGATGTCTGGAGCTCCAGTAGCTACTGGAAACCGATCCCATATGGGATTGATAAACAAGCTGGTAGCATTGGAAACCTTTACCGCTCGAATGCGCAACCAAGAACGGGGTATAATATAGATATCCCTCTGACCTTTAAATCCGGCATTCACAAAGTTGGGCCAATTAATTGAGCTTGTCTTACTGTACCATGGGGCATGATTGGGGGAAAAGGCTTGGTACTTGTAAATACTGCGAAACCTACGACTGTCATAGCTGAGCGCAAAGCGCCCCATTTCATCGGTTTCTATGGAATCCAACTCATAATAAATACCATCGCTTCTGCCGGCAATAAGTACCATAGCTCCCGGTACAGGATCGCTTGAATTTATATTGTACACTACTCCGTGTATGCGAGTGATTTCTAGATTTTCCTTTTCGCAACTGAACAGCAGTAAGAAGAGGATACAGAAGATTAGATTTTTTAATATCATTTTCATTCTACTATAATGGTTTGTCGTTTGCTTTTACTTTCGCTTTGCATTTCTAAGATATACATTCCAGGCACCAAATCTTGAACAATGACATAACCTTTTCCTTCTTGTATCGGAATTATGCCACTTTTCAATTTTATACCGTTCATAGTGTATAGGTTGAATAGCATTTCTTTGCCGTTTGAGAATCCTTCCCAGTCTACAAATATGCGCTCACTGGAAGGTTGTGGGTATAGTTGTATGTGTTTCCATGAGTCCACCATTTTTATTCCATTATTAGTTTGGGGAACTTCAAAAGTTTCGTCATTCTTATAATTATATCCTACAAAATTCTCAGCACAAAGATTCATCCTTTCAGCCCATTCTTCAATTGAAATGGTTTCTTGATAATAGTCATGCTCATTGGTTAAAATACAATCCCAATAACCCACTCTTTGGCTTTGGGTATAGCTTTGTGGATCGGTCCAAAATGCAGCATTTGATAAGAGTGTCAAGGCCTCGTGTGTGTATCCTCCATTGCGTAGGATTAACACCTTATTTAAATGGTGAATAAAGCGTTTGTCTAAATATTCACTGCTTGAGTTATTCAGTTGAGCCAGTTGGTAGTCAATAATACTCAAGGCTGACTGCATACTCGAATCAGGTAAGCTACCTATTAGACCTTCATTGGAGGTCAATTGACCAGAATGGTAGGCATTTTCGAGAGCAGTTAATGCAGTAGAGTAAGCTAATTCTTGGTAAAACGATGTGTAACTATCTGAATTAGATATAGTAGCATTTGAAAGATGAGCCAACTGATTGAATGCGAATATATCGTTGCGGCTACTATCGCTATAACTCAAGCTCTTTATGGCCTCTATCAACAGTTCCTTTAATTTTCCTCCACCTTGTACTTCTCCACCATCGGCATCCATCATTTGTAAAGTGTGCTCCAATGGGTGTAAATCATTGCTTAAAGAAGATGCACATTGGGTAACAATGCTGTTCGTATTTAGCAAACCATTAAGGTCTGTTTCATCGCAAATTGAGCCTTGAATGGGACCATTGTTTGGGGTTTTGTAAACTAGTGAAACGGGTAGTTCGTAGGTACAGCAAAGACCAGTAGGAGAACTAAATTGCCTTTCCTCCATAAAGTTTCCTGTTGCATCCAGTGAAGAAGGATTCGTTGAGGAGTATACCGATTGAATATAGGGTACAAACAAAGGCGAATTTTGGCATTCGAAGTGACCAAGTATATGCATTGCAGTGGCACTTAAACCGCCTAAGTTGAATTGATTTTTACCGTTCTTTAAATAGAGGCCGCAGGATTGTGGGTCCGAGATTCCATCTTTAAAAAGAATAGACACATCGTTTGAGTTAAATACATTAAAAGCATTTTCGTTCATGTAAATATGCGCTTTTTCTCCAACCAAGACCCCAACACTATTTGAGGTAAAAGTATTGCAGTGTAGTTCTGCAGTCATTTGTTGAATACTTAAGGCGCTTGACCCAAAAGCATCACAATCTACGAAAGAGTTATTCTTTGTATCCAGAGTAGAGTTGCTCGTACCTACCAGTTCTGCACCTGATTTGAGGTTGAAAAACGAGCTGTTTCTTAGTACAGAAGAGGATTGTAGTGCAATTCCCTGTATTCCAGTGGTAACATCACTCAAGCTAGAATAGGAACTAAAATCACAGTTATAGATCGAAAATCCACCGCCTTCGACTTTCAATCCGGTATAGTTGTTTTCAAAATCACAGTCTTGGATAACAATCGGATTGGTAGCCATAGTCCATTGAGCCCAAAGACCTACCGATCCCCCACGAATGCTAGAATTCTTCACAACGGTGGTACCTACTCCTCCCCAAATTCGAATGCCTTCATGAAAACCGCTTGCATTCGTTGGGATGTCTACTGTTACATTATTAATAAAGGGATCATTATACAAATACAATAGTTCACTGGGGTTTATTTCTATGTCGGTATTGATCAATTGAATATTAGGGGCCTTGCCTTGTGCGTCTCTTAGATAGCATGAATTGACTACTTTAAGCTGTGGTCGGTTTCCATTGGTGCCTATTAATCGGAATTTGGTGTTCTGACCGAATTCGCAGTGTTCGCTAAAATCCAAAGCGCCATTCACAAAGGGAATACTTTGTTCAAATTGAATGGTACCATTGCCATCGTAGTAAAACTTGCCATTGTCTTCAATCTTCAATTTTCCTCTAATAATTATCTGAGCTTCATCGGAAAGGACTATGGAGGGATTGCCATTGATTAAAAGAGTACCGCCTACTTCTATTACAATCTTAGCATTGTCTGCAATACTGATGCTTGAGTTATTCCTAAGGTCAAGGGTAGCATTTGCATGCACAATAATTTTAGAAGACTCAGCTATATCTAGATTCCCATTTGAACCAACTATGATGGAAGACCATGGTTCAATATTTAATTGCACGCGATTGACCGTATTGGGTCCAAGCTTTTCTCCAACGTTTAATTGGCCACCATTCATTATGTGTATCTGATTCGGAGAGGAACACTGATCTATTCCTAAAAACATTTCAGTAATATAATCCGCAGGTGGTATAATGTTTGACCCAAAAGTGCTTAAAGGATCGAAATTACCATCGAAACGGGGCGCATTGTGGTATAGGTTTAATTCCCCTCCATTCACAATTGTGAAGGAGCCAATTTCTTTCTTTTCCAGCGGAATATTCCAACTTATATCTAAGTAACCGTTTAGGGCATCTTCTACCCTTGAGCCGTATTCGATCTGCTCCAAAAGCCAAAGCATATTTTCATTCGTAGCTTGTATATGGGTTTGATTGACATCAGGAGCTAGAAAAGCATCAAAATGGGTTCCAAGGTTACCGAGATGCGAGCCATATTTGGCAACCACATTGTCAATCACAAAATCAGGATCATTTGTACTCAAATTGAGCGCTGAAATGGAGGGTATGAACCCAAATGGTTCTTGAAGAACAGTAATGTTAGTAATGCAAGCGTTAAACGGTGATTCATCAAACACTGCCTGTTCAACATCCCTTTCTATAGCTTCGAGGTCTTTTATCCTTAAGCTCGACTTTTTACCTTCCCAAAAGTTTAATCCCGTTACTTTATATTCTCTGTGCCACTTCCTCTTAGGAAAATTAAACCGGCCAATGACGCCATTAGATAGCCCAACGGCATTAATCATAACTTTTATTTGTTGCCCATAACAATAGTCAATATGATTAATATAAGCCGTGCCAGGATTAAGAATAGAGTTGTTGGAAATATTGTTGTTATCGGCCCCATTAAGAATAGCCACATTCCGGAGTTTCCTAGGATAATTACCTAATCCAGCCGCATCATTTAGGAAGTTTTGTCGCGCTGGAAAAGCAATTTCGTCTGTACCTAATGGCAAGGCAGTTGAAAAATATGCTCTCTGACTAATGTGGGTTATTGTTGTGTTTGGATGAATAAGGGCAGCTCCTAAATGCTGGCGAAGGAGCTGTTGGGGTGCCTTGTGATTCAATTTTCGCCACTGATCCAGAGCACTTGCATTACCGGCTTCCGTTGCAGAATAGTGAATAAAACTTTGTACCCCTAATGGAATTATTGCTCCCTTCCAAGGGCTATCAAAGGCGACGTTCAATCGAACACAGTGATTCATATTGTTTTGTTCCATATAGCTTAAGGCATAGCGGGCTATCTGACCGCCCATACTAGGACCAATAATTACAATTTCTTCATTACCCACCTTATTGGCATTCACTCTTTCAATTAGCTCTATCAAAAGCATGGCATTTCGCCTCATATCGTCTGTAGAGTCCCAAAAATCTAAAAAGATGATATCATAACCATTGTTTAGCATTTCTTGGATATAGGGTGAAGCTGGCTCAAAATCTAAACCCTCTACTTTACAACCCCATAACATTGGCCAACCGGTGTTACCAATTTGAAAAGCCGCTAGAGGGTTAAGATGTTGATTTGAATTATTGAGTGCGCTCATAGCTGGAAATTGATCGCCAAAATCAATTCCATCCAGTATTATCACTGGTTTTTTGAATTCTTTATTTTGTAATCCAGATGGGCTGCCATATTTTATGTAGGCTTTTCCAATCGCTTTTATTCCTTCATAGGAAAGGGTGCTTTTGATAGCATAGGGTATGGTCGTAGACATTATTGAAGTATAAGGCCATGGCGCTTCGTCAGGTAAATATTGGCTTACGAGACAATTCTGTCCTGATTGAGCAGAAAATCCATTAAATGAGTTCTTAAGGAACACAATGGGTTTATATGCATAAAGTGTATCGTTGGGCAGTAACTTCCGAAGGGTCCATATGGTATGATCTTCAAGATAAGATTCGGGATAATACAATTTAAAGCTCGAAGAAAACTGTACGGCTCTAAAACCAAGTCCGTCTCCAAAATCAATCTCATAAGTTCCAAGGGTGCTATCTGCCGTAAAAATGAATCCGGGACTGAACACCAAGGGAATAGAATCGGCTTTTCTAAAAGCAATATGAGTTCCCATTAGTTCAAATAGGGTTCTTTCAGGAAATACGGAATCTGGGTTGACCGAGGAGTTCAATTGAAAGTAACCGCTCACGTTTTGAAAAGCATTGGAAAACAACTCTGTAGAGTCAACCTGATTGTACTTGAGGTCATAAACTACAATAGGGAAGGCATTGTGGTAAAGAATTGCATCATCATACCGCTTCATTGCAGTATCTAGAATAGAGAAATCTACTTGCCAAGAAGGCGCCGAGCTAGTATCGCTGAAGTCTCTCGCAGAATGATAATCTAAAAGAGTTTGGAACAGACTAGCTTGATCTCTTTGAGAGATTATAGTGTCAGGCTCATATTCTGGAGCAAAAAAACGTATGTCTTCAATGCCATTGTGTACATTAAAGGGAGTATTGTATAAACCATGATCCCAAAGAGCTCCTGAACTCATGGGCGTGTTTTGGAGAATTTTACTCCAGGGCTTCCTATGGAGTGTGCTATCACTGTAGTAGGAATTGTAGTGCGGTGATTGGGCGAAGGCCAAGCAGCAGAAAAGAAAGTTGAACAATAAGAGTTTGAATTTTTTCATAATTAGAAATTTTTAGTATGGTAAAAATACTACATAAATCATTTTAATGAACAAAGCTGAAATAATTTTTTTTGGATCTTCAGATCTCAATGAGAGACATAATTCATTTTGTAATTTTTATAAATTAATGTTAATCAAATTTTTGTATCAATTTTTTTGATTGAAATTTAGAATGAAACTGAAATTTTTCAAATATAGAGGGATGTTTCGAAATTATTTGATTAGCTATAATCTTTCAAATAGATGCTGATGAAACAAATTATTTCAGGTTTATTAATGTTTGTACAATTGAAATATCGAACAACAACTTTAAAACATTTACATGTAAATACATGTAAAATAATACTGTAAAAGATTAAAAGGGCTTCAATAACAACTCGTCTTATCATTGAATATTCACTGTCAACCTAAAAACAGGGGGAGGAGTTGCACGCAATTGTCGTCTTCGAATGGATTTCTCTGTTCTTGGACTTTAAGACTAAATCGATAACCTTATTGAGTCCATATTTAGAGTGTTTCACGAGAAAGAATATTTGAGTATGTCCCACCAACCCTATGAGCAAGAGTCAACTCAACCCTCCTGCACTCCTTTTCCCGGATGCTTACTAAACTCAAATGAATTCACCCCACTATAATTCAGTAATCGCTTAGGGCGGTAATTCTCATGGCTGCTTAATGGGATATAGCTCTACCCAACCTAAATACCAGCGGACTGTACAAAACCGCCCACTTAATTACTCCATATATATAGGTGTACCCTTAAACCTCTCCAATATTGATTTTGGCCTTAGAGAATTTCTTCCTATTTCAGTGCATCCAACTTGGCCTTTTAAGAAACCTTTACTGAAGGGTCTATTGTTATTTCCCCTCTTTCACATCTCGGTCAAATGGATTTGCATTCCTCTTTTATATAGAGCACCCCCAATAGATGCCACTCCTTTATATATTCCATTCTGAAAAATCCAGCTCCTAAGTTTATTGCTCACAAATTCTCTTTCCTAGCTCTCGGTTTTATATTACTCATTTTAGTGCCAAAAGAAGATTTATTATTCTCAATGCCACTTCTCCCGCAGCCCTCCAGTCGAACTGCGACCTCCTTCCGTTCCCCATGAGGTTCAAAAGAAATAGAACTTTAACCTTAGACACACTTTATTAAACACTCCTGATAACTGTCAAAACTTTTGGGTCATCTGACCAAACTTCCGTGGTCTTCGTCAAGTTTTCCGTGGCAACTGAATACACTCCCGTGGTCCTCGTCAAAACTTTTGGGGTATCTGACCAAAGTCCCGAGGTCTTCGTCCAGACTTCCGTGGTCTTCGTCCAAAGTCTCGAGGTCTTTGTCCAGACTCCCGTGGTCTTCGTCCAGACTTCCGTGGTCTTCGTCCAAAGTCTCGAGGTTTTCGTCACGACTTCCGTGGTCTTCGTCCAAAGTCTCGAGGTCTTCGTCCAGACTTCCGAGGTCTTCGTC
>JAFMBM010000002.1 GCA_017858515.1 Cryomorphaceae bacterium
CCCTTCC
Source organism: Cryomorphaceae bacterium (assembly GCA_017858515.1). Classification (GTDB taxonomy): domain Bacteria; phylum Bacteroidota; class Bacteroidia; order Flavobacteriales; family Schleiferiaceae; genus RFXV01. The sequence continues at coordinate 8 of JAFMBM010000002.1, forward strand.
ATCAATGATTGTGCGTGATAAGCCATTTTGAAATTCTGCAAGCCCCTTGATGTTTACCAAGAACATTCGATCAATAACAGGTATAATCCAATGGAAACCAGGCTGTGCCAATTTTTGATACTTGCCTAATCGTTCTATCAAGCCTTTATGAGTGGGTCGAACAATCTTGATTCCGTAAAAGAGAAATAACAAGATGGGCAATAGCAAATACAAATAGTAACTCATGTTTTATCTCTTTGATTTTAAAGATTCTAATTTTGGATAAGGCTGGATAATTCCCTCCACTTCCAAAAATCAAATCTCAAAATTTCATAGGCAAAAAGCCTTACATGGAGAATATGCTCTATTGTATTTATCCCACGTTTTTAAAAGTCTATGACTGAATTTAACCGTCTGAATAAAGAGCCTTTAATTCTTCACAATCAGAAAAGAATAGGCGAATGGGATGATTTCTTAAAAAAAAATGAGCATCCAAAAGATTCTTGCACAGCTAAAGATCCTCTAAGTTTTTTCTTCGCTTACTCTTTAATTGCTTGTAAAAAGTGGGTGTTAGTCCAGTAATTTTTTTGAATTGATTGGAGAGATGGGCCACACTGCTGTAGTGAAGTCGATAAGAAATTTCTGTGAGATTCAATTCGTCATAAAGGAGCAACTCCTTAATTTTTTCCACCTTATGGATGATAATGAAATGCTGTATGGTAATTCCCTTTACTTCTGAAAACGCGTTCGCCAAATAGGTATAGTCATACCCTACTTATTCACTGATATAATCAGAGTAATTCACCTTTGGAAATTCATCGCTATAATGAATCATCTCTATAATTACATTCTTGATCTTCTCAATCAAGATGCTTCTTTTATCATCCAATAATTCTAATCCAGTTTTTGACAAATTGATTCTAAGTTGATCTCTTTGTTCTTCGGTGATGTCTTCTAGAATTTCAATCATTCCTAAATCAACAATCACATAATGAAGTCCGAGTTTAGACAGCTCGTACTTCACTACCATTTTGCATCGTAAACTAACCATATACTTTATGTACAGTCTGGTGCTCATAAATTCAATTATTTTGTACCTAATCGGTTTTTACTGAATTAATTCAAAGCCAATCAAGTCAATCCGTAAGAAGGCTTTTCCATCATTTCACCAAGAAGAAGTTCCATTTTTCGTAAGGTAATCATTTCGACAGCGTTCTGCTGGAATAATGCAAATCGCTGATGATGGCATCAAATGCCATCGGCATAGTGCCGTAATGAGCGCCAGTTCAGTATGTATGAAACCATCCAAAATAAAACACTACTGAAAATCCCTAACCAAAGCTCAAGATAGAAATGACTCCAACCCACCTTAAAAAGAACTTTAGCCCAAGCAAAAGAAAATCAGAGCATATTTGAACTATATTGAAGATTATTCGTAGAAAATTATTTTTTCTACCAAGCAAGCCAAAGCAGTACTTTGTTTTCGTTTAAAATTGTCAAATAAAGCCAATATGGTATCCACCAAAGCTAAAAAGATTCTCCCCCTCAAAGAGACATTCCCCGTTATTGGAATGTCATGCGCCGCTTGTGCCTCTAGCGTAGAATCTATTCTGCTGAAAACGGAAGGGGTTCAAAGCGCATGTGTAAACTTTGCGTCTCAGTCAGTTTTGGTAGAGTACACCAAAGGCACAGAAGCGAGTCAATTGCAAACTGCACTTCAAAAAGTTGGATACGATCTAATTATAGACGAAGAGGATCCCTTTGAAGCTCAGAAAGAATCTCAACTAAAAGAATATCAGAAACTTAAGAATCGAACTATCGCTGCAGCACTTCTTACTACTCCCATATTTATATTGGGAATGCTCTTTTCTGATTGGGAAACAGGACGTTGGATCTCCTTGTTTCTGTCTCTGCCCGTACTCTTTGTATTTGGGAGACACTTCTATGTAAACGCCTGGAAACAAGCCAGAAATGGAACAACCAATATGGATACTTTGGTTGCCATAAGTACGAGTATTGCCTTTATTTTCAGTGTTTTTAATACGGTATTTCCAAGTTTCTGGTATGCTCAGAATATGCAAGTACATGTGTATTACGAAGCCGCAACAGCCATAATCACCTTTGTTTCGTTGGGAAAATTATTGGAGGAAAAAGCAAAATCAAATACCTCTTCAGCCATTAAAAAACTGATGAGTTTACAACCTAAAACGCTCAAAGCTTTGGTGGATGGAATTGAGCAAGAGATTCCCATTTCTTCAGTTAAAAAAGGATACACCATACTGGTTCACCCAGGTGAGTGCATTGCTGTAGACGGAATTGTTCTTTCTGGAAATTCTTTTATAGATGAGAGTACCATCACAGGCGAAGCCTTGGCTGTTTCTAAGTTCGAAGGAGAAAAAGTTTTTGCAGGAACGATAAATCAGAAAGGAAGTTTTCAGTTTATAGCGGAGAAGGTTGGCAACGAAACTGTTCTGGCTCAAATTATTAAAGTGGTGCACCAAGCCCAAAACAGCAAAGCGCCCGTTCAGAAGTTAGTAGATAAAATCGCCAGCGTGTTTGTTCCAGTAGTTTTGGTGTTAAGCGTTCTCACCTTTTTAATATGGTTGTTTTCCGGTGTAGAGAATGCTCTAACACATGCCCTCCTGACTTCTGTGGCCGTTCTTGTAATTGCTTGTCCTTGCGCTCTGGGCTTGGCAACACCCACCGCAATTATGGTAGGAATTGGCAAGGGAGCCGAAAACAACATACTCATTAAAGATGCAGAAAGTTTAGAGCTAGGACACAAAGTAAATGCCGTTGTTTTTGATAAAACAGGCACAATTACCGAAGGAAAAACAACCGTAACCGACTTGAACTGGCTGCAAACAGAAAAAACTGAATTCTATAGCTCCATTCTTCTTTCTCTGGAGTCAAAATCAGAACATCCTCTTGCTTCGGCAATTGTAAACAAGCTTCTTGAAGCTGGAGTATCACCTCATTCTCTGACTCATTTTGAAAGCCTTACTGGAAGAGGTATCAAGGGATTTACATCGGATGAAAAGCTTTTTCTTGCTGGAAATGAAAGACTCCTAAATGAATATTCACTCCAAATCCCCACATCCGATCAATTTAAAATCGACCAGTGGAAAAGCGAAGCCAAGACCGTTGTTTACTTCTTTAATGAGGAAGAAGTTCTAGCCATACTTGCCCTTTCTGACCAAATTAAGGCATCCTCCCAAAAGGCTATCGAGCGCTTAAGAAAAGAAGGTATGGAGGTCTATATGCTCACTGGCGACAATCACCAGACGGCAGAAGCCCTAGCCAAGAATTTAAGCTTAACCGATTTCAAGGCAGAAATGCTCCCCCAAGACAAAGCCGACTTCATTAAAACTCTTCAGACCCAAGGAAAACGAGTTGCCATGGTAGGCGATGGAATCAATGATTCGCAGGCTCTCGCTTTGGCGGATGTGAGTATTGCTATGGGAAAAGGATCTGACATTGCTATGGAAGTTTCGTCTATTACTCTTCTAACTTCTGATTTAGAATCAGTTCCGAAAGCACTTAAGCTCTCGGGAATAACGGTAAAAGGAATTCGTCAGAATCTATTTTGGGCCTTCGTTTACAACATCATAGGAATTCCGATTGCTGCTGGAATTTTATATCCTTTTAACGGCTTTTTATTGAGTCCTATGATTGCTGGAGCCGCCATGGCACTGAGTTCTGTTTCTGTAGTTTCAAATAGTTTGAGATTGAAGACAATTCAGTTATGACGTTTTCCACCCTACTTTTCCCTTTATTGTATCCTTCACATCCAAAAAATTCAAAGGGTAAAAAGTTCAATATTCTATAAGTATAAACCACAATATTGCAATGTATTTTCTTTAGATGGATGTATTTTTAGGCTCAAATAAATACCGTTTTGTAATGACTCAATTTAAATTCAAGACCTCGATTAAGTGCAACGGATGTATTGAAAAAGTAGGTCCAGAATTAAATGCAACCCATGGAATTGAAAAGTGGGAAGTGGATTTAACCCATCCCGATAGAATTCTAACGGTAGAAATGGACTCCGATTCAGATCAATCTATTGTAGACTCCGTAAAAAGAGTAGGATTCGAGATAGTTTCCATTTAGAATTTCTCTGTTGCCAGAAATCGCAATTTGCCACCAATACTTTCTATAGATGGCCTGAATGATACAAATGTCGTATAACTGACTTGGATATTGAAGGGAAATATAGATTTTCGCTCAATACAATTCAATATTCAATTCGAAATATGAGAAAAATTATCCTGGGCCATTTGGCTCTGTTTGCTCTTCTGCCAAGTCTCTCCAGAGCTCAAGGATGCTCTGATGCAGGCGTTTGTACCGCAGGACATATTACCTCAGGGATACTTCAAAACGATCCTATATTAAAGCTTGGGACCATCTTCGGTGTAGGCGAAAATGATGTTTCGTACTTCGACTTTGAAGCCAATTACAGTCACCCATTAAACGCCACCAATAGTCTTCAGATAAAACTCCCTTATCGTTTTATTTCAGGTGATATTGGCAATGTAAGCGGACTCTCAGACCTCACCTTAAGTTGGTCTAGAGCTTGGAGACCCGAGAAAGAGTGGCAAGTAAGTACTGTCTTTGGCGTGAAAATACCCACGAATAATGGCAATAAAGATGCGCTTCCAATGGCGTATCAGACTTCCTTGGGCACCTTTGACCTACTTGCGGGAGTAAGTATTCGCAATCGTAGTTTCCTTGGCTCAGTAGCCTTTCAACTCCCATTAACACAGAACAACAACCAATACGAACCAAATCCATTCGAAGTTCAACCGATCTATGAAAGCACTCGGAATTTTGAAAGAGCTCCTGATTTAGTTGTGCGTTTGGGACAGGTTTTTGACAATCCAAACAACAAATGGCATTTCAATTATTCTCTTTTAACCATAATTCATACTCAAGATGACAGTTATGACGCCTTCTTCCCTACGGGAGATGTTCGTTTGCCAATCGCAAACAGCCAAGGATTCACAGCCAATATAACCGGTGGAATTTCCTACGCAGTAAATGAAAAAGATAGAGTTGAATTTGAATTCGGAAGGCCCATAGCCATAACAACCAGTCGTCCTGATGGTCTTATTCGTCTTTTTGTTGGAGGCTTGCGTTGGTCTAGACGTTTCTAATCCTCATAAATAAGCCTTTTTTCTTTCAACGCAGAAAGATAAGCTCACTAATGTTTTTCCCAGAATGGTGCTCGCCTGATTATTCTCTATTGAAAGTAGATGCAAGAAAAAGCAAACTCAAAGTGATTAATCCGTTGAGCGCCAATATTTCAAATCCGAGGGTAAGATTAAAATATTGAGTAAACCAACTATTTAGCAACCAACTTAAGATGGGCGAAACAATGGCGACGGAAGGAATTATCCATTTATTTTGAATTTGAGCCTTTGTAAAAATGCCAAAAACAAAAAGACCCAATAAAGGCCCATAAGTGTAACCCGCTGCCTTAAATAGATCAGAAACTACATGCTCATTCACTACATATCTAAAGCCTACAACCACTAAGATCAGTACAACTGAGAATCCAATGTGCACCGCTTTTCGGGTAGAAACTTGACTCTCATTAATTTCTAAAATATCTACACAAAAACTGGTTGTTAAAGATGTTAATGCAGAGTCTGCACTCGAATAAGCTGCGGCAATGAGACCAATAATAAAGAGCGCTGCCAATAATGCACTTCCATTTTCCATTACAATGCTTGGGAAAAGTTGATCTCCTTTAACATCCAATCCGTTTAACTCTGCGTACTCGCTTAAGAACAAGCCCAATATCATAAAAAGTAAGTTCACGAAAACTAATACGATACTGAACCAAAACATATTGCGCTGACTTTCCTTCAAACTTCTACAGCTTAGGTTCTTTTGCATCATATCTTGATCTAAGCCTGTCATTACTAGGGTAATCAAAGCTCCAGACAAAAAGTATCGAACGAAATGGGTAGGTTCTTTTAGACTATCAAAAACAAAGATTTTCGACTTAGGACTGTCAACAATATGATTCAACCATCCCTCACCTCCAACTAAGGTATCGCCCAGCCATATCAATGTCAAAACTACAGATAGCAGCATAAATAAGGTTTGCAGAGTATCTGTCCAAACGATGGTCTTTATTCCGCTCCTAAATGTGTATAACCAAATCAAGGCTACGGTAAAAACAACGGTCATCCAAAAAGGAATATTCCATTTGTCAAAAACCAATAATTGCAGAACCATAGCCACCAGATACAAGCGAAAACTTGCACCTACTACACGGCTCAATAAGAAAAAAGAAGAGCCAGTTACATGGGCCGATCGTCCAAATCGGTGGTTTAAATAACCGTATATGGAAGTTAAACCTAATTTGTAATAAAGAGGGAGTAATACATTCGATATCAATGTATAACCCAAGAGATATCCAAATACCATTTGCATATATGAGAACGAACTACTTCCAACCCAACCAGGCACACTTATAAAGGTTACACCCGAAAGCGATGCTCCAATCATTCCGAATGCAACGATATACCAAGGCGAATTTCTTTTTCCAACGAAAAAAGAATCGTTGTCATCTTCCTTTCCAACTAAAAAACTAAGAAGAATAAGCAGGCCGAAATAGGCTGCCATAATTAGTAATATCCCTTCTGATCCCATGCTTCAAAGAAAAGCACAAAAAATTCATTCTTACACCTATGTTGAACTCCGTGTTTACCTTTAGCCCATGGAATATGCCTCGCGCATTTTAGAAGAGTCTGTAGACGAAATTGCCTTACTGCCTGGTATTGGTCGCAAAACTGCATTGAGATTAGCATTGCATTTAATTCGCCGTGGACCACAATCCAGCCGACGATTGGCAGATGCTCTAAATAAATTAGCAGATAACTTGCAACATTGCTCGCGCTGCTACAATATTTCAGACGAAGAACTTTGCTCTATTTGCACCAATCCAGCGCGTCTCGACAAAGTGCTCTGCGTAGTAGAAGATATTCGAGATGTAATGGCCATCGAATCAACCTCGCAATTTAAAGGGCGCTATCATGTTTTAGGTGGATTGATTAGTCCTCTTGAAGGAATTGGTCCCTCTGAGTTACAGATTGAGTCATTGTTAGAACGTGTTGGAATGGAAGAGATAGAAGAAATTATTTTCGCCCTTGGAGCCACGGTTGAGGGGGATTCTACTTCCTTTTATATTTTCAGGAAACTGCAAGGAAAAACAGTTAAAATAACTGCTATTTCGCGTGGAATTGGTGTAGGAGATCAGCTCGAATATGCCGATGAGATTACTTTAGCCCGAAGTATACAACACCGAATCCCTTACGAAGATTCTTTGAAGAGATGAAATTGAAGCCAACGACATTTTTACCGTGGTGAAACTATCTATTGTTATAGTAAATTACAATGTTGCTCAATTTCTTGAGCAATGCTTAGCTTCTGTAGCCAAGGCTATTGTTAAGTTGAATGCTGAGGTATTCGTGGTTGACAATGCCAGTGTAGACGAGTCTATTGAAATGGTTAAAGTCAAATTTCCATGGGTTCACCTTATTGCTAGTCAGGAGAATCTTGGGTTTAGTAAAGGAAATAATTTAGCGATTTCTCGATGTAAAGGAGAGTTTATATTGTTGTTAAATCCAGACACCGTAGTGGAGGAAAACACCTTTATAGAGTGTATCGAGCATATGCACTCTCATCCAGAATGTGGTGCTTTGGGAGTTAGGATGCTCGATGGAAAAGGCCATTTCCTTCCCGAATCGAAAAGAGGACTACCTACCCCTGCCACTGCTTTTTACAAAATAAGTGGACTGTATAAGATCTTTCCAAAATCCGCTCAATTCAATCGCTACTATCTTGGTCATCAGAATGTAAATGAAAATCAAGAAGTAGAAATTTTGGCCGGAGCTTTCATGTTTATTCGGAAAAAAGTTCTTGACCAAATAGGCTGGTTAGACGAAGATTATTTCATGTATGGCGAAGACATCGATCTTTCCTATCGCATCGTAAAGGCAGGATATCAAAATCATTATTTAGCCAATACGCGCATAATACATTACAAAGGAGAAAGCACAAAAAAGGGGAGCTTGAACTATGTTTTTGTGTTTTATCAAGCCATGGCCATTTTTGCTCGAAAGCACTTTAAAAAGAATGGCGCAAGAACCTATTTTATCATCATTCAACTGGCTATTTGGCTGAGAGCCAGCGCTTCTGTATTAAAGAGGTTTTTAGACAGAATACACCTCCCCATTTTAGATGCTTCGCTTCTATGGCTTGGAATGTATTTCCTTAAAAATTATTGGGAAAACAACCATCGTTTCATAAGCGGTGGCGAATATCCTCCCATTTATACTTTTTACGTACTTCCCTTTTACACCTTTATTTTTGTCTTATCCATCTGGCTGAGTGGAGGATACGATCGTCCCATTAAATTAGGAAGAATGCAAAGAGGGCTTTTTATTGGAAGTCTGATTCTCTTTGCTGCATACGGTCTATTGAGCGAAGAATGGCGATTTAGTAGAGCTCTATTATTGCTAGGCGTTGCGTGGGCTTTGGGTCTCAGCAGTCTTCTTAGATTAAGTCTTCAATTTCTATTTAAATCGTACATCGCCAAACCCGAAACGGAAAAAAGAATTTGGCTGATTGGCTCAAAGGAAGGATCCGAAAGACTTTCAGAACTCATTCGCAAAAGCCGACCGAATGCCCACATAGTTGGAGAAATGCATCCATCGGAACATAAAAATGCCATTCATAGATTAAAAGAAGCCTGCAGAATCTTTGAGGTAGACGAGGTTATTTTTGATGCGGCAAGCACTTCCACCCAAAATACATTAGAGCTAATGACTGCGCTTTCAGGGCAATCTGTGGAAATGAAAATTGCACCTCCCGATGCTTTCTTTATAATAGGCAGCAACTCGATTCACACAAAGGGAGAGTGGTACAGCATGGGTAAAGACCAGCTTCAAGAACCTATATCGAGACGAAATAAGCGAATTCTAGATCTTTTAGTTTCTATCCTTTTCTTAGCGATTTCCCCACTAATTCTATTCTTTTCTAAAGGGAGAAGAAACATTTTGAACTCGGTAGAGGTATTCGTTGGAAAGAAAACTTGGGTTGGTTATCAGAATAGAAAAACCCCTTCTGGAGGGAAAGATCGAATGGCTGTGTTCCATCCATCGCAACTGCATAAAGATTTAGAAGGCGAATTAGAGTTTCAACAAAAGGTAGAGTTGTTGTATGCTCGCGATTATAAAATTAGTGATGATCTAAAAGTGCTATGGCATTTGGTTTTGAAGACGAATAATTGAGAGCGAATATCTACCTTCGCGCCCAACCCCCTGATTAAAGCGATTTTTATGGCAAAGTTCGAGCTTGTGATGCCCAAAATGGGCGAGAGTGTTGCAGAAGCTACAATTATCAAGTGGCTAAAGAGTGAAGGTGAAACCATTGAAGCCGAAGAATCGGTACTCGAAATTGCGACCGACAAGGTTGATTCTGAGGTTCCTTCTCCTGTAGATGGTGTGATCGTAAAGCTTCTTTTTGCTGAAGATGATGTAGTTCAAGTTGGACAACCCATTGCAATTATTGAAACGGAAGCCAGCGCTGCCGCCAATCCTCCAGCTACGGCATCTGCACCTGTTGAGACTGAAGTAATTGCAGAATCTATTAATCATGCAATCGCCGCTACTTCTGTTGCAGCGGATATTCCTAGAGAAGCAAACGGCAAGTTTTATTCCCCATTGGTAAGAAGCATTGCCAAAGAAGAAGGGGTGAGTTTAAATGAGCTTGAAACCATTCAAGGCAGTGGATCAGAAGGACGAGTAACCAAAGAAGACATTCTTGGTTTCCTCTCGAATAGAGAGAAATCGATGCCTACAGCAGTTCCAGCCGCCGCAGCAATAGAAACAAAAAGTAGTCCTAGCCCAGCTGCCACAGTCAAAGCCCCTGCAACTTCAACTCCCCCATCTGCACCCAACGTATCCATTGATGCTCAGGACGAGATTATGGAGATGGATCGTATGAGAAAGCTTATCGCAGATCATATGGTGATGTCTAAACATGTATCTCCTCACGTCACTTCTTTTGTTGAAGTAGACGTAACCAATTTGGTAAACTGGAGAAATAATATAAAAGATAGCTTCTTTAAAAGAGAAAAAGAGAAGATTACCTTCACTCCTATCTTCATAGAAGCATTGGCCAAAGCAATCAAGGATTTTCCGATGATCAATATTTCGGTTACCCCAGATAATAAGATTGTAAAAAGAGCGAATATAAACATCGGCATGGCCGCGGCTTTGCCAAGTGGAAATCTAATCGTACCGGTTATAAAAAATGCCGATCGTCTAAATCTTTTAGGGATAACTAAGACAGTAAACGATCTCGCTTCAAGAGCAAGAAACAATCAGTTGAAACCCGATGAGATTCAGGGCGGTACCTACACATTAACGAATGTGGGGACCTTTGGAAATGTAATGGGAACCCCCATTATTAACCAACCTCAAGTGGCTATTATGGCCGCTGGTGCCATTGTGAAGAAGCCGGCTGTTTTGGAAACCGCTGACGGTGATGTAATTGCCATTCGTCATAAAATGTTCTTATCTCACTCCTATGACCACAGAGTGGTAGATGGGGCTCTAGGCGGATCTTTTGTTCGTAGAGTAGCAGATTACCTAGAAGCTTTTGATCCGAATCGAGAAATTTAATCGATTATAATTCAATGGAGTGTATTAGATTCGCTTTTGTATTTCAAAAAGCGAATCTTTTATCTTTAGATCCATGGTGCTTCAGCATACAAGGCGTTTAGCATTGCCATTATTTCTCCTTCTTCTAGCGACTTCATGCAATGAAAAAGCGGCAGAAATACCTGTAAAAACATTACCCGTATTAACTCTTAAAAAACAAGCCATACCCTATTGGGGAGAATTTCCTGCTCAGGTTTATGGTATTCAAGATATTCCCATTCGAGCGAGAGTAGAAGGCTTTTTGGAAAAAATACATTTCGAGGAGGGATCTAGTGTTAAAAAGGGGCAACTACTCTATTCCATAGATCCAATGTCTTATCAGGCTAAATTGAATGCCGCTAAGAGCGAATTGGCTCAAGCAAAAGTGGCTGGCGTAAAGGCAAAAAACGATCTTGATAGAATTAAACCATTGGCAGAGGATAACGCAGTAAGTAAAAGCGATTTAGACGCTGCTATTGCAAGCTTCGATGCCTCTGAAGCGGCTATTAAGGCTGCCGAAGCAAAAGTGAGCCTAGCTCAAATCGAATTGGGCTATGCTGACATTCAGGCTCCAATAAATGGTGTGATAGGGAAAACGATAGCCACAACAGGTGAATTTGTAGGTCGATCTCCAAATCCTGTAATTTTAAACACAGTAAGTAGAATAGACTCCATTAAAGTAGAATTCTTTATTCCGGAGCAACGTTATTTACAACTGGCCCGAATTCGACAAGAGGAAAAAGAACAGGACAGAAAACCAATGGACTTTTCGATTATCCTATCCGACGGTAGCACCTTAGATGCCAAGGGCACTTTTTCTTTTTTAGATCGAGCCGTTGAATCTGCTACTGGTTCTATTCGCGCCCAGGTTGTTTTTCCAAATAAAAACAATTTCGTTCGCCCTGGTCAGTTTGTACGTTTAAGGGTTACTCAGGAAAGAGAAGAAAATGTAATTGCCATTCCAGCCAGAGCAATAGCAGACCTTCAAGGTCAAAAATTTGTTTTTGTGGTTCAGGGCGATTCTACAGTGAAGAGAAATATTCAAATTAGAGACGTACTTCGTGATTTAGTCATTGTAGGCCAAGGAATCAATGAAGGAGAAAAGATAGTTTTAGAAGGGATTCAAACCTTAAAGTCAGGCTCGAAAATCAATGCAGAGGAAGCGAAATTTGAATCTGTAAATGACATTAAGCTCTGATGCAGAAGCCAACTAAACATCATTTTTTTGTAGAGCACCCCATTATGGCTATTGTCATTGCTATTGTAATGACAGTTGTTGGATTCATTAGTATTCTAGGACTTCCCATCGAACAGTACCCAGATATTGCTCCGCCCATAGTTCAAATTCGAGCGGCCTATACAGGGGCGAATGCTTTGAGTATCGAAGAAAGCGTGGCCTCCCCCATTGAAGATCAGATCAACGGAGTAGATAATATGATCTACATGAAATCCGTGAATGCCAACGATGGCACCATGAGTTTGGATGTGAGCTTCGACATAGGAACCGACCCGGATATGAATACGGTATTCGTTCAAAACCGTGTTTCTTCCGCTACGGCAAAACTTCCTGAAGAGGTAAAGAGAATGGGGGTTACCACCCAAAAATCAATGTCAAATATCTTGATGCTGATTGGCTTGACTTCTACGGATGAGTCTATGGATCAGAATTTCCTTGGAAACTATGCCCTGATCAATGTGAAAGATCAATTGGCCCGCATACCTGGAATTGGACGAGTGGATGTGCTTGGAGCTAGTAGTTATTCGATGCGCATTTGGGTAAAGCCTGATAAACTTTCAGGATTAGGTCTTTCCATTAGTGAAATCATTGCTGCAGTGCGCGCTCAAAATGTAATTGTTGCCGGAGGTAAATTTGGTGCAGAACCCGCTCCTGCTGGTACCGAATTCACCTATACCGTTCGTCTTCCAGAGCGCTTAAAGACAGAAGCTCAATTTGGTGATATAGTTGTTCGAACTCTGTCAGATGGCAGTCAGGTTAAGGTACGTGATATTGCTCGAGTATCTCTAGAGGTTGAAAGCTATTCGGCACGATCAAGGTTGAATGGACAAGCAGCGGCCACCATCGCCATTTATCAGGCACCCGGGTCGAATGCTGTTGTACTAGCCGAGTCTATTCGTGCAACGATGAATGATTTGGCCGATAAATTCCCTGAAGGAATGAGCCATACCATTGCGCTTGATTCAACAGAACCTATTACAGCGGGCATTGAGGAAATCATTGAAACGCTAATCATTGCACTATTGCTGGTGATTTTGGTTGTATATCTATTCATTCAAGACCTTCGAGCCACCCTCATTCCTACTTTGGCCATACCCGTATCGCTACTTGCTGCCTTTATGTTTTTCCCTCTATTGGGTTTTACCATTAACGTTCTTTCTTTACTCGGATTAGTACTCGCTATTGGTATTGTGGTAGATGATGCCATTGTTGTTGTTGAAGCCGTTCAGGTTAATATGGCGGAAGGAATGAATCCAAAAGACGCCACATCTAAAGCCATGCGCGAAGTAACAGTGCCCGTAATTGCAACAACTTTGGTTTTAATTTCGGTCTTCTTGCCTGTATCCTTTATGGGTGGAATTACCGGAAAACTCTACCAACAGTTTGCCATTACAGTTGCGGTATCTACTCTGTTTTCTTCCATTAACGCTTTAAGTCTATCCCCTGCCCTTTGCTCCTTAATCCTCAAGGAGAAAAAAGAAACCAAAGGATTGCTTGGCAAATTCTTTAAAGGCTTCAATAATTGGTTTGATAAAAAAACAGACGGGTATACCAATGTAACTTCCGTCTTAACCAAAAAATTTAAGCGTAGTGTTCTATATGTTGGCATAGCCATTCTAGGCACTGCATTGCTTGGAATGAAATTGCCAGGAGGATTTATTCCAGAGGAAGACCAAGGTTATATCTTTTTGAATTTACAACTTCCGATGGCCGCCTCTTTACAAAGAACCGATGCCTCTGCTGTTAAAATCGAAAATATACTCTCACAAATACCCGCTGTTGAGCATGTTACTACCATTTCAGGATTTAGTATGCTCTCGGGTGCAATGGCTACCAATACTGGATTTCTCTTCGTAAAATTGACCGATTGGGCAGATCGAAAAGGCACTGCTCTGCAAATCGCCAAGAAATTAAACGGCTTTTTGTATATGAAAATTACAGATGGTCAAGGCTATGCCTTCGGCCCTCCTCCTATTCCTGGTTTAGGAAATGGAAGCGGTTTCTCGATCATGATTCAGGACAAGAGTGGGAACAATCCGCAATACCTAGAAAAATACGTTCGAGCCTTTGTACAGGAAGCAAATGCTAGACCAGAAATAGGGTCTGCAATCACTATGTATCAGGCTTCTGTGCCACAAAAAAGTATTGAAATAAACCGCGATAAAGCTTTACAAGCGGGAGTAAAATTAGAAGACGTTTACAACACTTTTGCTGCTTTTCTTGGAGGCGCATACATCAACGACTTCAACCAATTTGGAAAGCTTTACAGAACCTATGTTCAAGCTGAAGCCGAGTTTAGGAAAGATGAGAATGACTTAAACCTCTTTTTTGTAAAAAATTCGCAAGGCGATGATGTTCCGCTATCCGCACTTATAAAGGTGGGGGAAGTATATGGTCCAGAATATACAAACCGCTTCAATATGTATCGCTCGGCTGAGGTAACTGGGCAACCTGCAGATGGATTTAGCTCGGCACAAGCCATGAAAGCACTTAAGGAAGTCGCAGAAAAGGTGCTCCCTCCTGATATGTCGACCTCTTGGAATGCGATGAGCTACCAAGAGGATAAAGCTTCAGGATCGGCAGCAGTGGTTTTTGGGTTCTCCTTATTCTTCGTCTTCCTGATTTTAGCAGCTCAATACGAAAGCTGGACTATGCCCTTGAGTATTCTTATGGGAACTCCTTTTGCCCTAGGAGGCGCTTTGCTTTTCATGTATATCGCTCGGCTCTTCTTAGGTGGATATGAATTAAACATCTTCGGTCAAATCAGCTTAGTAATGCTAATTGCCATGGCGGCGAAAAATGCCATCCTTATAATAGAGTTTGCCAAGATGCGATTTGATGAAGGCATGTCTCTTATTGATGCGGCCATCTCAGCTGCGCAATTGAGATTCCGTCCTATCCTAATGACCGCCTTTTCGTTTATCTTGGGTATTCTTCCTCTAATAATTGCTTCTGGTGCGGGGGCAGAGGCCAGAAAAATTATGGGAATGGCATTGCTAGGTGGTATGGTCGTTGCAACTTTTCTAGGTGTGCTTCTCTATCCTGCTTTCTTCGTTCTTATTGGTAAAATGGCTGGCTATGAAAAAGAAAGAGATCGTCTAAAAAACAGTAAGAAAGATGAATAAATTGCGTCCTTCCCTTATTAAAATAACTGTTCTTTTTCTCATTTTAGGAAGCTGTAAACTTGGACCGGATTACGAAGCTCCCAATCTCAACCTTCCAACCTACTGGAATTCTGCAGATAAGAATATTCAAGTAGATTCTGTGTTTATTCCCAATTCTTGGTGGACCTATTTCGAAGATCCCATATTAGACACTTTAATTCGGGAAGCTTTAGTTAATAACAGAAATGTACTAATTGCAGCTCAAAGAGTAGAAAGGTCTATGCTCTTGCTGAACATTCAAAAAGCAGCACTTTGGCCGTCTTTTAGTTACAATGGCTCTAGTGGAATTAATTCTGTATTCACCGACCCTAACTTAAGTATTGGTTCTTCCATGGCTTGGGAATTGGATTTTTGGGGAAGACTTCGTCGCTTAAATGAAAGCCAAAAAGCACTCTTTTTATCAGATATAAATGCACAACGTGCACTGCAGATCGAATTGATATCTCAAGTTGCGAACAGTTATTACCAACTTCTAGAATTTCGCCAGAGAACCAATATTGCAATTGAAAACACCAATCTGCGAGACAGTATGCAAATCATTATTGGAAAGCGTTTTAAAGGAGGTGTTGTTCCAGAGATAGATCTAAATCAAGCCCAAATCCAATACGCCATTAGCGCGAGTTCAGTTCCTTCTTTTAAACGACTCAGTGCACAGACGGAGCAAAATTTATCCGTTCTCGTAGGAAGATTGCCTTCCACTATTGCAAATGGAAACAGTTTAGAAAATCAGAAGTACGATTTGGATCTTGCTCTAGCTATCCCTTCCGAAATTGTTAAGAATAGGCCGGATATAGTGGAAGCAGAGCAAGAACTTATAGCACAAAATGCAGAAATAGGTGCGGCAGTGGCTAATTTGTATCCTCGCTTTAGTTTAAATGGTTCTGTTTCATATGGCAGCAATAATATAGACGGATTAGATGATCTTTTTTGGAATTTAGGACTTAACCTCACCGGACCTCTCTGGCAATGGAGACGAAATTTAAGAGCGGTAGAGGTTGAGAAAAAGGATACTGAAATTGCACTGTTAGCCTACGAACAAAAAGTATTAACCGCTTTTGCAGAAGTTGAAAATGCATTAATCAGTATTCAAACATTAAGAGACGAAATTGTGGCAAGAAAATTACACGTTGAAGCGGCAAATAGCGCTCAATATCTTTCGTATAAACGATATAATCAAGGAGTTACCAGTTATCTCGAATACCTAGAATCACAAAGACAAGCCTTTGATGCACAAAACTTCTTGGCCCAAACACAAGCACAACTATTAACTGCCTATTTCAGCCTATACAAGGCCACTGGTGGTGGATGGTTGAATGAGAATGAGAAGGCTCAATCCGATAAACAGTAAAATAAATCAACTTTGAAATTAAATAGACCCCTTTGCTTTTTCGATCTTGAAACAACTGGAGTAGATGTAGTAAAGGACCGGATTGTAGAAATCGGTATCGTAAAAAAGATGGTAAATGGTGAAACGCTTCGAAAGCGTTTGCTCATTAACCCTGGTATGCCTATTCCAAAAGAATCAACAGAAATTCACGGAATTACGAATGAAATGGTTAAGCAGGCTCCCCTCTTTGAAGAAAAAGCCAAAGAAATCCTCCAATTTATCGGTGATAGTGATCTTGCGGGATTCAATTCAAATAAATTTGACATCCCCATTTTAGCCGAGGAATTTGAAAGAGCTAGAGCAGCAGGAAAGAGCCTCGACTTTGACATGAAAAAGCGCTTTGCTGTGGACGTTCAGAACATTTTTCACAAAATGGAACCCCGAACGCTTGTAGCAGCCTTAAAATTTTACTGCAATGAAGTGCTGGAAGATGCACATTCCGCTTTGGCAGATACAGAGGCAACCTTAAGGGTTTTTGAGGCTCAAACCATTCGTTATCAAGATGAGTTTGAAAGCTTGGCCAAAGAGCAAGGTACCAAAGTAGATATTGCCTTTTTGAGTGCCTTATCAAATCGGGGAAATGCATTAGATTTTGCTGGATTTATTCGTGAAGGACAAGATGGAAGTGCTCAATTCAGTTTCGGAAAGCATAAAGGTAAATCAGTATCTAAAGTGCTCAAAGAAGATCCAGGATATTATGCTTGGATTCAAAATGCCGACTTCCCTCTCTACACCAAAAAAGTATTAACAGAATTAAAACTTAAAGAACTTAAGAGTTGAAAATTATATGCATTGGCCGAAATTATGCTCAGCATGCTGCAGAGCTAAACAACCCCATTCCTAAAGAACCCGTTGTTTTTATAAAACCTGATAGTGCCGTTTTAGTCGGAAACAGTCCCTTTTTTATTCCAGATTTCAGTTCAAATGTTCAATATGAACTGGAGATAACTGTTAAAATCAACCGACTTGGAAAGCATATAGAAGAAAGGTTTGCTCATAAGTACTACGACCAAATTGGTCTAGGTCTAGACTTTACTGCAAGAGATCTGCAAGAAGATTTGAAGTCTAAAGGTCTTCCATGGGAAAAAGCAAAAGCCTTTGATGGAAGCGCGGTAATTGGAGAATTTATACCAAAGTCTGAGTTGGTGAACGATTCTAATTGGGACTTCTATCTCCTTCAAAATCAAAAGAAAGTGCAAGAAGGTAATCGATCTCAAATGCTCTTTTCTATCGATCGGATTATATCGGAGGTTTCAAAATACTTCACCTTAAAAATTGGCGATGTGATTTTTACCGGAACACCCCATGGCGTTGGATCTATTGCGAAAGAGGATATACTCGAAGGCTTTTTAAACGGACAACGACTGCTCAGTACCCGCGTAAAATAAACGCTATAGCTTATTCAATAAGTAAGTAGATATGTTTATCCTTCAACGGTTCAAATCTCTTATATTTGTTGGATTGTGTCATTTTCCACTTCAGAACACTGAAGCATTTATGAAGAAAAAACTATTCCTTTTGGCTGGCCTGTTAGGCCTAATCAATTTTTCCATTGCCCAAACAGTGGTTTACAATGAAGATTTCGACGGAGCTTCGATTTCGGGTTCCTGCACAAGTAGAGGAGGAGGCACTGGCTTTCCAGTAGTTACTCCCGTTGCTCCTGGTGCATGGTGTTGGAATGATACCAGTGTTACGTCTGTATCTGCTCCCAATTCTTACCATACTGAAACGCCTTTGGCTTTTGACACCGTTGTGTTTGAAACCAGTGCTTTCTCTACGGTTGGTAATTCTTTTGTATTGGCTAGCTTTTTCCACAAAGCGCTTATGTTCGGAAGTATGCGCGCAGAAGTTTATGTTTCAATAAACAACGGAACCAGTTGGACGAAGCTTAACGGAAGTCAGTATCTCGGTTCATCTGTAAACTTTGGAACGCTAACCTATTTTAACGTCACCTCTTATGGTAACGACGCGAGTATTTGGGGAACCAATGCAGCTCCTGCCAATGCCACTTCTGCCCAATGGGTCAAGGAAGAATTTAATATTTCATCTTTAGCGGGTGGAGTGAATGGATTTGCACAAGTAAAGCTTCGATTTGTATACAAGAGTAACGCAGGAAATACACTTCCTCCAGCGAGCTGGAATCAGTTTGATGGTTGGTTCATCGATGATGTAGAGGTCGTTGCGGCTCCTTGCGAACCGATTCCACCTACCGTGAACTTTACCCTAAATCCAACTCCAATACCTTGTTATGACAATCAGCCCATTGGGCCTCTTTTGAACTTAACCCCGAGGATTGGATTAGACGCAACAGATCCTTCTGGTATCCAATCATCGCTTCTTGTGTATTCTATCAATGGTGGAGCTGCAGATACTGTTGTTATGAATACGACCACTCCCGCTTCTAGGCGCGAATATCAATTTCCAGTTGGAGTATTAGCCGTTGGTGACACTGTCGATTGGTATGTTTTGGTTCGTGATAATTCATGTATTGGAACAGTAAGACGAATGCCACAAGCATCGGGTACTACTTATCGTTTTTGGGAAATTCCAAGTCTACCTAATAAGTGCGGAACAGCCAACTGTGGCAGCTCTCCCAACATTATAAATACGTTTCCATTCACAGAGAATTTTGAAGGCCCAACTTGGGTTGCAGGAACCGGAACGGGTGATGTAGGAAATACCCATCGCGGTACATTCCCTACGTTTCCAGTGAACAATTGGGAAGTAGCCCCTTCCACAACTGCCTCCGGCTTTGGTTGGAGTATTCGTCAAGGCGGACCTGCAGCAAATAATACTGGGCCTAGCGGAGATCATACTTCAGGATCGGGCAAATTTATTTATCTAGAAACATCGCAGAATGCGAGTCCACCAAACAGTCAATTAATCACCCCTTGTATTGATTTAAACGGAGTAAACTCTTGTGCTTCAATGGAATTTTGGTATCACAAGTTTGGTACATCCATGGGTAACCTCAGAATTGACATTGATACAGGAGAAAACACGCCGGTTTGGTATACAGGCTATCTGAACATTCCCGGTCAAACTCAAACGTCACAGTCGGCTCCTTGGTCTAAAGGATTTATTGACTTAACGCCTTTCATCGGAAGAATTATTCGTGTTCGTTTTGTTGGATTTAGAACAGGAGGAAATGGAGATATGGCTATTGATGATATCCGCATATTTGAACCAGATCCTATTGAAATGGAAATGGTAAGTTTCGACACTCCTCAAAATGGATTCTGCTCTTACACTTCCACTGAAGATGTTACAATCAATGTAAAGAATCTAGGTTGTTTGCCCATTTCTGTAATTCCTGTGGCTTTTGAACTGAATGGAACCATATTCAGAGATACCATTTTTGGAAATCTCAGCAGTGGCGACGACACTACTTTTGTATTTGGACCTAAAGCCAATTTAAGCGCCTTCCAAACACACACCATAAGAGTATTCTTGGAAGTTCCTGGCGATGTCAATCCTAATAACAATGAGCTAGGTCCGCGTTCTATTCAACATGATCCTGCTATTAGTGGATATCCTTATATTCTTGATTTCGATGGACCTACCGCCTCTGCTGGTGCGGGCACT
Organism: Cryomorphaceae bacterium; assembly: GCA_017858515.1. GTDB lineage: Bacteria > Bacteroidota > Bacteroidia > Flavobacteriales > Schleiferiaceae > RFXV01. Next base: position 20,078 of record JAFMBM010000002.1, read on the forward strand.
CCAGCAAATCCCGGAAATATTGGTACAACTGATTGGTCAATACTTCCACCAAACAACGTTGCAGGCAATTTTAGCTGGTATGTCTACCGTGGATTAACTCCAACCAACAATACAGGACCTTTTGGTGGTTATCAAAGTAATAACTACTTATATACTGAATCGGATAATGGTGCAACCGCTCCATCTAGTGCGGTACTATTGAGTGAATGTATCAATCTATCCAGTTTAACAAATCCTTATCTAGATTATTTCTACCATTTCTATGGTGCTCAAGCGGGTGCCCTCGTAGTTCAAGTAAAACCTGAAAATTCAAATAATTTCCAAGCCGTCGGAGGAGCAATAGTTTCCTCACCTCAGACGGATGAGTTTTCACGTTGGGAATTGAAGCATATCAACTTATCCGCTTACCAAGGCCAAACAGTTCAAATGAGAATTGTTGCGCAATTAGCTACAGGAGGAAATCAAGCTGATATTGCCATTGATAAAATTCAAATCTACAATCAGATAGCAAATGATGTGGGTATTATAGGAATCAATTCTCCTGGAACTGGAGTTAATACAGCTGTAACAGTAGGACCCCAAATTGTAATTCAAAACTATGGAAGTGCGACAGTTACGAGCATTCCCCTTACTGTAACTCTTACACCTTTGTGTGGAGGGGCTCCTTCTACTCAAACACTCACTTGGACGGGTTCTCTTGCTCCTGGTGCAATAGCAACTTTCACCGTTCCTACTCCACCGGCTTATGCCGTGGGTGCAAATGAAGTTTGTGTTACCACGAATTTAACTGGTGATATAAATACGTTTAACAACGAATTTTGCCAAGAAACAACAGGTTTCGAAGACATTCAAATTCCCTATTTCAATGATTTCGAATCTTGTGATTTCGATGAAGACGGATTTGTTGTGATGGGAACACCTGGTGGTGGAAAGTCTTATAGATTATGGGACAAGAAAATTGGTGCAGGTGCACGTTCTGGTACACGTAGCTATAAAACCAATCCTACCAATACTGGTTCGTACAGAACTAACAGCGTTGAAGCACTGAGATTACCACGCTTCATTGGTTTTGATACGGTAATGGGCACAGAAATTCGTTTCTGGCATAAGTTCAATTTTGGCAGTGGAGATGGAGGTAGAGTTGAATATTTCACAAATGGAAACTGGACTCCTCTTGGAGATGCCGTTCCACTTCCAGCCTATCCGAACTGGTACGGAAATCCTATTTATGGAGCCACTCAAGTTCCAGCTCTGGGCGATAATCCTGGTTTTGCAGGTAGTTCTAATGGTTGGATTCTTTCCTCTTATCCATTGGGCTTCATGAACAATAATACTTCCCCCCTATCTCTCCGATTCTTTATGGGATCCAATGCATCTGGAACGGATATTGGCTGGGAAATTGACGACGTGGAATTGTACGTTCCGCCCCAATACAGTGCTTCTCCTTCAGATATTCGTGCCGTTGCTAACTTGCCTTTCCCAGGTACTAATCAATTAATGGTGCGCATTGAAAACACAGGCGCTAGACCTTTGGATTCATGTAATGTGACAATGTGGGTTGACAATATATTCTTAGGTTCACAAAAAGTGGTCTTCACCCCTCCATTGGCGAGAGGTAGATCTAGATGGGATACTATACAAGCCCCTTGGTTAAATGCTTTAAGCGGTGGACATAATGTATGCGCTTACACTGAAAACCCAAGTGGAAGAGCTCAAGATGATTTTACCCCAGATGATTCACTGTGCAAAAACATCGTTATCCTCGACATTATAAATAATGTTGATAGCATTGGTTACTGCAACGACTTTGAAACTGCCGGAATCAATGACTGGCTTACACTTAACTATGCAACCTATGCTGATGGAAATACTTTCTGGGAAAAAGGAACGCCTTCACAATCACAAATAAATGGTGCATTTAGTGGTCCCAATGCTTGGATGATTGACTTGAATGGCAACTATAGAAATAGAGATTCTTCAGCCTTATTCAGTCCTGTATTTAGGGTGGATTCTACTTCTAGGTACTCTATAGAATTCATGCATGCATACAAGACTGAACGCTATCACGATGGCGGCACCATTGACCTTTCTAGTGATGGAGGACTAACTTGGGAAGTCGTTGGAAATGTTCAAGGTAATTGGTTCAATACCCAATTCGTTACTAGTTTGGATGTAATCAAACCAGGATGGACAAATATCTCTAACGGATGGAAACCTGCTTCTTTGGTAATTCAGATTCCTTACAATGGTCCTATTATTTTCCGTTTCAGATTTGGTTCGGACCAAGGGATTCAAGACGAAGGATGGGCTATTGATGATTTCTGTTTCAGAAGAACCACTGCCCCTCTTGAATATTTGGTAGGCTTAGAAGAAAGCATTCCCGGATTGGTTTCTTTAGGTGAACTTTATCCGAATCCAGCTGACGACTATGTTAACTTAGATTTCAATCTTCTGGAACCTTCTGAGTACACAGTGAAAGTATATGACTTGATGGGTAAACAATTATTTGAAACTTCAGATTTCAAAGAAAGAGGAGCACATACATTGCAAATCTCTACCAGCGAATACGCAAGAGGGATGTATATGGTTGTCTTTGAAATGGAAGGACAAAGCTTAGTTAAGCGTTTATTGGTAAGATAGACGTTCATACAGAAGTATAAAAAAAGCCATCCTGACGGATGGCTTTTTTTATACCCCCTCATTTCAGTCAATATGTCATTGAAAATGAATTGTATTAGACAAAACGCCAGAATAGAATACTGAATCGTACTTTGGTGATTGCTTTGCAATTGAAAAGAAAAATACTTTATTATGAACTTCGAAAAATTTACTATTAAGGCTCAAGAAGCAATAAATCAAGCCCAGCAAAACGCGTTGGCTTTAGATAATCAGGCAGTAGAACCTGCGCATCTTATGACGGCTATGTTAAAGGTCGATAAGGATGTACTCTCTTTTCTTTTTGGCAAACTAGAATTCAATTTGTCAAACTTCGAGCAAGCACTGCAACGCACTTTGAACACTTATCCCAAAGTAACCGGAGGCCAACCCTATCTTTCTCAAGAGACGGCTCGAATCTTAGCTAAGGCCGAACTTCTTATTAAAGAATTGAAAGACGAATACATTTCACTTGAAACCATTCTTCTTGCCTTTCTTCAAACTAATAGTGCTGTCTCACAGATGTTAAAAGATGGCGGAATTACAGATAAAAACCTACGAGAAGCCATTCAGCAACTCAGAAAGGGAAATAGTGTGAAATCCTCAGGAGCCGAAGAAACCTATAACGCCTTAGACAAATACGCTAAGAATCTTATTCAACTGGCAGAAGACGGCAAGCTAGACCCTGTGATTGGTAGAGATGAAGAAATAAGAAGAATTCTTCAAATCCTTTCCAGAAGGACAAAAAACAATCCTATTTTAATTGGAGAACCTGGAGTTGGTAAAACGGCTATTGCCGAAGGATTAGCACATCGAATCATACGTGGCGATATTCCTGAGAACCTAAGAGATAAATTGATCTATTCCCTTGATATGGGCGCCCTTATTGCCGGTGCCAAATATAAAGGCGAATTTGAGGAAAGATTAAAATCGGTTATCAAGGAGGTAACTGGCTCGAACGGAAAAATTGTGCTCTTCATAGACGAAATCCATACACTCGTTGGAGCAGGCGGTGGTGAGGGAGCTATGGATGCGGCCAATATCTTAAAACCTGCTTTGGCCCGTGGAGAACTAAGAGCCATTGGTGCTACTACCCTAAATGAGTACCAAAAATATTTTGAGAAGGACAAAGCCTTGGAAAGAAGATTTCAAAAGGTTTTGGTGGATGAACCGGATACAGAAGCTGCAATTTCTATCCTGAGAGGAATTAAAGAGAAATACGAAAGCCATCACAAGGTGCGGATTAAAGACGAAGCCATTATAAGTGCGGTTAACTTAAGTCAGCGCTATATAACCGATCGATTTCTTCCAGATAAGGCCATTGACCTGATTGATGAGGCTGCGAGTAAAATGAGACTGGAAATGAACTCAAAGCCTGAGGAAATTGACATTCTTGATCGAAAAGTTATTCAGCTCGAAATTGAAATTGAGGCCATTAAGCGAGAAGACGACCAAAAGAAACTGGCTGTTTTGCGGGAAGAATTGGCCAACTTACTAGAAGACCGAAACGCCCTTATGGCTAAATGGGTAAACGAAAAAGAAGTCGTTGACCAAATACAATCGGCTAAGGAAAAGATTGAACAACTTAAATTGGAAGCCGAGCAGGCTGAAAGAGCGGGCGACTATGGCAAAGTAGCAGAGATTCGCTACGGTAGAATTGAAGAGGTAATGGATGATTTGGAACGCTCTGAGTCTCAATTACAAGAAATTCACCAAGGACAACATCTCTTAAAAGAAGAGGTTGAAAGCGAAGACATTGCAGAAGTGGTGGCGAAATGGACTGGAATTCCTGTTTCTAAAATGCTTCAGAGTGAAAGAGAAAAACTGCTCCATTTAGAAGATGAACTCCACAACCGAATCATCGGTCAGAGTGAAGCTATTGAAGCCGTTTCCGACGCCATTCGAAGAAGTAGAGCTGGACTAAACGACGATAAAAAGCCGATAGGTTCTTTCATTTTCTTGGGAACTACAGGAGTTGGTAAAACAGAATTAGCCAAGGCGCTTGCTGAGTATTTGTTCAATGATGAACAATCACTTACCCGAATTGATATGAGTGAATATCAAGAAAGGCATTCCGTTAGCCGATTGATTGGCGCACCTCCGGGTTATGTGGGTTATGATGAAGGGGGGCAACTTACCGAAGCCGTTCGACGCAAGCCCTACTCAATTATTTTGCTCGACGAAATTGAAAAGGCACATCCAGATGTGTTCAATATCCTTCTTCAGGTATTAGACGATGGAAGACTAACCGACAATAAAGGCAGAATTGCCAACTTTAAAAATTGCCTCATCATAATGACTTCCAACTTGGGTTCTGAAATTTTACATGAATATTTGGAAGACAAAATGGGTCGAGAAAGAGAAATAGGACTAGAAAAGGCCAGAATAGAACTATTTGCTCTATTGCGGAAAACCCATCGTCCTGAGTTCTTAAACCGAATTGATGAGACCATTCTCTTTACCCCTTTGAATTCTCAAGAGATAAAAGAGATTGTGCGCTTACAACTCAAATGGGTTCAGAAGCTTTTGAAAAAGCAAGAAATCGTTATCGATGCTACTGAGGAGGCTATTGAACATATTGCTCATGCTGGCTTCGATCCGCAGTTTGGCGCTCGTCCTTTGAAAAGAGTGGTACAAAAAGAACTTTTAAATGCACTGAGCAAAGATCTCTTAAGTGGAAAAATTGCGGCAGACTCAGTCATTCTTGTAGATACCTTCGAGAATAAACTGGTTTTTCGAAATCAAGTGACTCCTGAAATCAACACATAATTTAAGTTTGATATTCTTTCTAAGGCAGCCTCTGGCTGCCTTATTTTTTCACATACATCGCCACTAACAAACCATAATCGGCCTTGTCATTTAGATTGTACTCTTCTGGAAACTGAATGCTTTCATAAATTCGATCTTTTCGCTTAAGTCTCTTTTCTAAGAGACATGTAAAAAAGGGCGATATCAGCTCACTTAAGTTCCAGGGCACTGTGGTTGGTTCGCAAATAGCCGCTTCCTCATGTATATCGGTGAGCAATAAAAAATGGCCCTCTTTCTTTAGTACTCGACGTATTTCTTCCAATACGCTATTTAGATTTTCTACGTGATCTAAAGCGTTGAAACAACTGACAATATCAAAGGAATTGGATTCAAAAGGCATTTGCTCAGCGGGTGCTGAAACGTATTCCATATTTGTATTTTTATTGATCAGCTTCTTGTATTTGTCTGCAAGCGGATCAATCCCTACTCTCCTCTTTGCGTTTACAGCCCACTCTAAACTTCCCCTTGGACCACAGCCTACATCCAGTATCACTTTGTCTTTATAGAAGTCTTCCTTTAATTCAAAAGCTTCGGTATAGACCCATTTGTAATGGGCATTAGACAAGCTGCCTTTCTCCTTCCACGACTGAAAACGCCAATATTGCCATTCAAAAAAAGCTTTTGCCCTTTCCTTTCCCAAAGCGGCAGCCACTAGTTTTGAGGCGGTAGTATATACTTTTAACTTAAATTCTGTCTGCATTAGTTTTGCTCCAATCGACTAAGATATTGCTGATATACTCTGGCATATCGGTTATGTCTGTCTAAGCTATTAGAGTCGTTGAACTCATGATAACCCAGGCGATCTACACTGGCTACCATATAGAAATAGTTGTGTTTGGTTGGATTTAAAACCGCTTTAACTGCCTGTATGGAAGGAATTTTAATTGGTCCGGGTGGAAGTCCTGCATATTTATAGGTGTTGTAAGGAGAGTCGAATTCTAAGTGCGCGAAATAAACCCTTTTGATTACCGAATCGGGATAAACGGATTGAATTCCTGCGATTACCGTTGGATCGGATTGCAGTTTCCAACCCGATTTCAATCGATTCAAATACAATCCGGCTACAATAGGCATTTCATCCACCATAGCGGTTTCCTTTTCGGTAATACTGGCCAAGCAAATCACTTCTTCTTTTGTTAGGCCCGAGGCGCTTAATGCCGCCGCATTTTCTTTCCAAAACCGATCTGATTCCTTCTGCATTCTTTCAATGAAGGCTTCTGGAGAAGTGTTCCAATACAGCTCATAGGTGTTCGGAAGGATAATGCTGGTCCAGTTCTCTTTGGTCATTCCAAGCTTATCTAATAGTGTAGAACTTCTAAAATAGTCAGCCCAATCTACTGAGTCTGTTTCAAGTTGACTGCCCAAAACGGCTGCCAAACGATAGGGGCCGGAGGCACTGTTGATAACAACCTTCAATGGATCTTGATTGCCCGATTTCCATCGATTCAACACCGCATTTACTTTCTCTCCTTTTTTCAAGACATAGTGTCCGGGCTTTAGATTATTTACCTTCTTGAACTCAGCCAATTTTACCAAGAAGCGACTTTCTTCTAAAAACCCTTCACTTATCGCATCTTCCTTTACATATCTCCATTCTGTGCGATCTGTATAGATGTAGAACGATCCTTCCCTCTTAACTTCCATTCCAATAAAATTAGAATAGAGATAATACCCAGCCCCAAGGCCTACCAAAATCAAAACCATTGCAATTCTAAAAATCCACTTTTTCATAGCGTTGAGATATATTCAGATAAGGCCAATACTTTCGGATGATTGGGCCATAGTTTCTTTAATTGATTCAGTTCCGTTTGAAGCTCTGCGGTTTTTCCTTTTTGCGAGTTCAATACTAGCCGATTAATTCGAGCGAGCAAATAGTCTGGATGAAAGTCTATACACCTATTTAAATATTTCTCAGCTTCGGCAAGATTTCCTTCCAACATGGCAATATAACCCAAGCCGTTCATGGCTTCAGCCGTACGATTGTTCTCTTTATACATCCATCGATACTGCTCTCTTGCCGCGTCTAGATTATCTTCTGTCAACAAATAGGCAGCATAGGCGCTTCGAAAGGAAAGCACAAAGGGAGCCGCTTGAATACTGGCCCTAAAAAAACCATCGATTTCCTTCTTCGCCATCGGTTCTTGTTCCTTCCATGCAACCGCCAATCGATAGGCTGTCCATGCGAAACGATTGTCAAACGATTGTTGTTGAAGCATTTCAATGGGCATAGGCTTTTTCAAACTCCAATCTACCAAGGCCCTATTCTGTCCTCTTAAGAAATAATAATGCACTTGGGCCATCCATCCTTCCCATCCATCTAAACCTAAATAGACCTGTGCTGAGTCTAGTAGAATCTCTTGATTATCAAAGCGTTCATATTGTTGGAGATAGGCTTTTAATCGGCTTAATTTATCTGGATTCTTTTGATTTACCGCATACAAACCCAGTTCAACCGAAGGATTTGAAAGTGCCTTGAGGCTGGGAACCCTAATGTAATGATCATGCACACTTACGTGAGGAATATCTGCACTTCCCCTTTGAGGCATATGGCAAGAAACACAATTGTTCTCTACCTTATTGAGCTCTTCTGCCGGGGCATTGCACTCTATTTTCGGCTTGGTATGACAGCTTTGACATTGATTGTTAAAGTGCTGTGCATTTGTTTTTTGAACAGATATATGCGGATTATGGCAAGAAGTACACACAAATTCACCTTCACTTTGTAAATAGCACTCACTCATTTTAAAGCGCTGAATATGCCCCGCCATGATAAAGGCTTCATTCTCCCCATTGGGCCTCGGCATATAAATTTCCATTACTTCATTCAGATGCTTACCCGGACGAAAATCGAAGAAGGTCTTGCCTGGTTTTAATACTGCATTTCCCTGCAGATGACAGCGCTGGCAGATTTCCATTTGCAATTCCGCGCTGAGCTTTTTGGGATTTACAATGCTAAAATCGATGTACTTAGATGTATCTGTAATCTCTCCTCTTTGTATTTTGGCGATATGTGCTTCCCCCGGTCCATGGCAACGTTCGCAATCGATACCCTGCCCTACAGCTTCAAACTTATTCTCCGATCCCAGAACAAATTCAGTGGGCATTGCATTGTGGCAACTCATGCATTCCAATCCTATCAGGCGATTGAAACGAGAGTTACTTCCATTTTCAAAACCGGGGGGCAAATCAAGCTTTCCCTTTTGAGTATACCATGTAAAAGGCATTTGGTGCACATATTCGCCTTCCGAACACAGATGCGAGTTGGTGTGCTGTCCGGAACCAATGATGTAATTCACTTTGGTATTTAAGCGGTTGGATGTATCCTTCCCATCCAATCGAAACTCCTTTAGAAATAAAGAATCTCCTTTGAATTCAGGCTGATAGTACAAATTGAGAATGCTATCGTACAGCAGCGGTATTTCGGTTGGAAGGGCACTTTTTGCTCTATGCGCCCATTCAAAAGACTTGCCCATTCCGGTTTCTATGTAGGAGTCGTAGATGGAAGTATGACAGCCTCTGCAGGTTTGCATTCCAACATATCCAACCGAATCATTGAAACTTGCATAAGTAATTGGCTCTTCGACTTCAAGTGGGTTATTCTGGCATTTCGAAAGGGCGAAGGCCAAAATACAAAGTCCGAAAAAAACCAAAAAGCGCATACTTTTCATAGAATACATTGATAAACGCATTCGTCTTCAAAACCTTCCCTTGTTTTAGCCCAATCCTTTAAAACACCTATTTGCACAAAGCCCACCGACTCAAAAAGAGCTATGCTTTCCATATTCCACAAGCGAATATTGCAATACAACTGATGCATTAGCCACTGCTCTCTGGCGTAGGTTTTAATTAATTGAAGTGCTTCTTTAGCAAAACCTTTTCCTCGAAAACCTGCATTCAAAAGGATGCTCACCCCTGCCCTAGCATGTTTGGGATTGAAGTCGAAAAGATCGAGATGACCGATGGCCTTTTCATTTTCCTTAAGACACAAGATCAGTCGCAATTGTTTGGCAGAATAAAAATCTTCTGAGGCGCGCTCAATGTATTCTTCCATTAAAGCCTTGCTGTAAGGAATATGCACTTCTGAATACTTAAAAAAATCAGGACTGTTCTCCCAATGTAGGAGTTGCAGCAGATCTTGAGGTTCTACAGCACGCAGTTGTATCTTTTCTCCCGCAATCATACTATTTATATGGAATAAAACCTTCAAACACCTGCTCAGCAGGGCCGGTTAAATAAATATCCGTAAAGTACTTTTCTGCTCGTCGGTATTCTACTTCCAAACTTCCGCCTAAAGCCTTAATGGCTTTCTTTCCTTCTAGACTCTCTTCCTCAAAGGCCAAAACCAAGGCTACAGCCGTGGCTCCCGTTCCGCAAGCCAAGGTTTCTGCTTCCACTCCCCTTTCGAAAGTTCTGATTTCATAGGGACTCTCTTTGGAAAGAATATAGTTCACATTGGTTCCTCCGGGCATAAAATGAGCATGATGACGAATCGGAAGCGCCCTCTCCAACAAGGAGAAATTTTCACTCTCTTCTACAAACTCTACATAATGCGGAGATCCCGTATCAATGAAGAAGCCCTTTTCGAAAGAGCGAGGCCAATGGCAATCATTCATCTTTAAGCGAATTCTTCCATCATTAAAACGTTCGGCCGAATGCGGACCATCTGAGGCCAAGAAAAAATACTGTTCTTTTCGAATTCCTAAGGAATGGGCAAATTGAACCGCACAGCGTCCCCCATTGCCACAGAGACTTCCAGCCCTTCCATCTGCATTGTAGTAGAGCATTTCGAAATCGTAAGAAGGGTTCTTTAATAGAACAATAAGTCCATCTCCTCCTACCCCAAAATGACGATCGCAAACACTCTGAACAAAATCTTCTGATAAAGATGGAAAGAGCCCCGCAAGATTGTCGATCATAACGAAGTCATTACCTGCACCATGAAACTTTTTAAAGGGAATATGCATTCTTTAGTTTAAAGGGGTTAAATTAGGGTTAAAACGCACCATCTGAAAGCGAGGTTCGTTGAACAGGTATAGAAATTGATTTTCTGTAGAACATTCTAATTATAAAATACTGACATCCATGAAGAAAGCTTTGAGTATCATCGGAATTAGTGTTGCGAGCACACTGATAACTCTCGCTCTGTATTCACATTATATGGTTCATCCTCAGGCTGAGATTATTCAAGCCGAAGCGGCTCCTACTCCAAGCAGAGTTAATTACAGTCCGCCCTTTGACGCAAATTTTGTAACAGCCGCAGAAATGACAGTAAACGCAGTAGTGCATGTCAAGACGTCATTCCAACAAACATCTGCTCCAACAAATCCATTCGAATTATTTTTCGGAAATCCAAATGGCCGTCCGCAGATTGTGCAAGGAACTGGCTCGGGAGTAATCATCAGCAGCGATGGATATATCATTACGAATAACCACGTAATAGACAAAGCTCAGAACATTTCCATTACACTAAACGACGAGCGCGAGTACAAGGCTGAAGTGATTGGAAGAGATCCTGAAACCGACTTAGCCTTGGTGAAGATTTCCGCCAAGGAATTGCCTTTCCTCAATTTCTCTAACTCAGACGAAGTACGTGTGGGTGAATGGGTTCTTGCCGTGGGTAATCCCTTTAATCTAACTTCAACCGTTACGGCTGGAATTGTAAGTGCCAAAGGGAGAAGCATCGGAATTATTCCAGATCGTGCTGCAATTGAAAGTTTTATTCAAACTGATGCAGCGGTAAACCCAGGCAATAGCGGCGGAGCCTTAGTAAACACAGCCGGCGATTTAATAGGCATTAACACAGCCATTAGCACACATACAGGAAGTTTTGAGGGATATTCTTTCGCCGTTCCTAGCAATATCGTACGCAAAGTGGTAGAAGACATTCGCAAGTACGGCGCCGTTCAGCGGGCATTCTTGGGAGTAAATATTGGAACTGTTACGCCTCGTATTGTTGAGGAATTGGGACTGAAAGTTACATCTGGCGTGTTGATTGGCGGTGTTAATGAAAACGGTGCCGCAGCCGAAGCGGGATTGAAGCAAGGCGATGTTATTGTAAGTGTAGATGGGAAATCTATTGGTAAAGCTTCTGAATTACAAGAGTTGATTGGAAGAAAGAGACCTGGAGAAAAGGTTTCGATTGGAATTAACAGAGATGGTAAAAGCAATAGCTACTCGCTCACGTTGAGAAATCGACAAGGTACTACTCAGATTCTACAGAAAGAAGATTTAGACTTCAATCAAATGTTGGGCGCCCAGTTTGAAAACTTAAGCACAGACGAAAAGGAACGATTTGGATTGAATCAAGGTATAAAAGTAAGTAAGGTGAAGGGCGGAAAGTTTGCGAAAGCAGGCATCCCAGAAGGATTCATAATTACCAAAGTGAACAACCGCTTTGTGAGTGGACCTGAAGAATTGGAAAACTTATTCAATAAATTGCAATCAGGAGATGGCGTTTTATTGCAGGGTTATTTGCCCAATGGCAGACCTGACTACTATGCCTTTGGTTGGTAAAAGCTTGCTTGTTTGAAATGAAGAAGGGCTACCTCGGGGTAGCCTTTTTTTTGAAGGGGATGGACATATTAGAATTGAGGAAGCTTCTATCGCCTTGGATTTTATCTAATTGGATAATGCCATACCCATCACACTATTCCCCACTTACTATCTCTAGATCAATGCAGCTTTTCATCTAAGCGGACTAGACCGATACATGAAAATATTTAGGTGATTGTGTTTTTAGGTTGTGTTTGCGACCAAATCCATCCACCCTAGCCCTTCAGAAAAGACTTGTTTTGAAAACCTAATAGCCAACAGCCCCTCCATCTGGGCTTGAGGAGTCTGAGGCACCCATCATTATTTTGTTATCAGCATCTATTTGAATACCCATCAACTGACCCAAAACTTTTACGGGAACGAGAGTGTGATGCATCTCTTCCAGCACCAAACGTGTATCTGGCGAAAGCAGTGCTTCCTCATAATACATTCGATCAGGCAACCATTGATGGTGAATTTTGGTTGCTTCAATAGCCTTATCCACAGGCATATCGTAAGCCAAAACGCATAGAACGGTTTGAAAAACAGTGTTGATTATGGTTCTGCCACCTGGACTTCCTATCACAAGAAATGCCCTTCCATCTTTCGCCACTATAGTAGGACACATACTGGATAGCATTCTCTTTTCGGGTTGGATTAGATTGGGATCGGTTCCAATCTGTCCATCGCGATTTGTAGAACCCGGCTGCGGATTAAAGTCGCCCATTTCATTGTTAAATAAGAAGCCCAAGGCCGAAGAACCCATGCCCGAGCCATAACTATGTTCTAGTGTATAAGTTAGTGAAACCACATTGCCAAAAGCATCTGCCACCGAAAAGTGAGTGGTATGACTTCCATCGTACATCTGTCCGAATTTGGAAGAATCGCTTATGGAGGCTTGGGTTAAATCGATGCTATTGAAGCGACTAAGAGCATAGGCTTTGGAGGTAAGTTTATCTAAAGGCATAGTTAGATTGAAGTCCGGATCGCCCAAATATTCGGCTCTATCGGCATAGGCTCTGCGCATGGTTTCGGCAATTAGGTGGAAGTAAGCAGCCGAATTGAATTCCACTGAATCTAAATGGGCATTCTCCATAATGTTCAGCATCTCAATAAGTGCCACTCCACCAGAGCTGGGCGGAGGCATAGAATAAATGTCGTAGCCTTTAAAGCTTCCTTTTATAGGTTTCCTTTCAACGGCTGTATAACGATCTAGATCTTCCAACGTAATAATTCCGCCATTCTCTTTCATAAATCGCACTATCTCTTTGGCTACAAATCCTTTATAAAACCCATCTCTACCATAATCTCTAATTTCTTTTAAGGTTTTAGCCAATTCCGGTTGCTTCCAGAGCTCTCCAAATTCTAGCTGTTCTCCTTGGTCGTTTTTGAAATAATCCCTTAAAAATGGAATGGGGGAATTGGCCTCGAAGTAGGCCGCCGCTTGGAAGAGGCTCCAATTCAGGGGAAAACCCTTTTCTGCAAGATCAATGGCTGGCTGCACTAGATCAGACCAGGGCAAACTTCCATATTTCTGATGCGCTAGATAGAGCCCCGCCACCGTACCCGGCACACCTACAGACAAAGCGCCAATATGATTTACGGTTGACTCAGAACCATAGAGGTTCTTACCTTTATTGAGCTCTCCTTCTTCATTCAAAAACATAGTAGGCGATGCTTTTAATGGCGCTTTTTCTCTAAAATCAATACTTGTTGCCGTACCGGAAGAATCCATAAAGACTAGAAATCCGCCGCCACCAATATTGCCAGCCGTTGGATGGGTAACCGCTAGAGCAAAAGCAGTTGCCACAGAGGCATCCACAGCATTTCCTCCCCTCTTGAGAATATCTCTACCCACCTCCGAAGCGATGGCACTGCTGGATACCACCAAGCCGTTTCTGGCATAAACCTGCGCAAAAACTCCATTAACATTCAGTAATACAAAAGAAATTAAGGTGATAAAACGAAGGGTGTTTTGCATAGGATTTGTACTTACTGCGGTAAATCTAAAATCGGCCATCACGGCCTGATGTAGGAGTAAATTTAATCGATCTTGAGAGAACTGAAGGCTGGCCTATTCTGTCTAATATAGTTGGATTCTGATTAAGTTAAAAAGAGAGTATGTTCAACTAAAGCGCATTTCTAAACTGTAGTGGGTGCCAAGAGAAGTTTGGCTGAAGAATGGGCTAAACTTCTCATAAACAGAGTCATTTACAGCTTAAAAAACGCTCATTTTATTCACGGTGTTTCTGTTCATCTGGACAAATAGAAATCATAGCGCAGAAAACTTTCTCTTCTCCCTCTCTAATCTTCACTCATAGAATAATCACCTTCAAAAGTTTTTGATGATTCCTGGAGCAATTCATTTATCTCATTGAGTTCTATTTCCGTGAGATGACGCCATTTGCCGAGTCCAAGGTCTAGGTTGATGTTCATAATCCTCAGTCGCTCTAGCTTGCTCACGCTGTAACCCAAATACTCGCACATCCGCCTAATCTGTCTATTGAATCCTTGGGTGAGGGTAATTTTAAATCGTCGGGCATCTATTTGTTCCACCAAACACTTACGAGTTACCGTATCTAAAATCGGCACCCCATTCCCCATCTTTTGTATGAAGGATGGCGTAATCGTTTGCTTTACTGTTACGATATACTCTTTTTCATGATTGTTTCGGGCTCTAAGAATTTTATTGACTATATCTCCATCATTGGTCAATAAGATCAATCCCTGACTGTCTTTATCCAGCCTTCCAATGGGGAAAATCCGCTCGGGATATTTTATATAATCGATAATATTATTCTTCTCCCTGCGGGTATCGGTTGTACAAACAATGCCCCTGGGCTTATTGAAAGCGAGGTAAACGAATTTGTTTTCTTTGGCGGAGATTAATTTGCCATTTAAACGAATTTCATCGGAAGGAGTCACCTTGTCGCCCTTTTCTGCAATAACTCCATTAATGGTTATCCTCTTCTCATCAATCAGTTTATCGGTTGCTCGTCGAGAGCAATATCCAATTTCACTGAAGTACTTATTTATTCGAACGGATTCTTGGTTCTCTTTTGTCATGCTGTGCGAAGTGCTACTTCTTCTATGCTCATTCCTATATTACACTATTAAATTTCAACTCAAACAATCCTTAAACCCCAAAGCAAAAATCATCCAAAGTCGAAATTCATCCCATTCAAACTTCCACTTATCTCTTTCTCTTTCCCAAAGTTCCAAACAAAACTCGAGTTAAAGATCCCACTAAAGCCACTCCAAAGCTTTTTGCAGCCGGACTACGCAAAACCTTTTCTAAGGTAGATGCCTCGGCTTTGGTCTTCCTTCTGGGTGCCTCTGTACTCGGACTTTGCTTTTCTTCAATTCTTTCCTCCTCCTTTTCCTCTTCAACTGAAATCTGTTTTAGTTTGCGCTCCAACATTTCATGCGCAGAGTCTTTATCTATGGTTTTATCGTATTTTCTTCTCAGATCAGATTGAGCCAAGAGCGACTGAATTTCCTGCGGTTCTAAGATATCCATACGAGAAGCAGGCGCCAGTAAATAGGTGTGCGCAATGGGAGTGGGTCTCCCCTTTCTATCTAAACCCGTAATGGCCGCTTCCCCTATACCGAGGGAAGTGAGCAAGTCTTCTACACTATAAAATTCTGATTCGGGATAGTTCTGAGCAACCAATCGAATCTCTTTGCGATCTTTGGCAGTAAAGGCCCTAAGAGCATGCTGCACTTTTAATCCCAACTGACTGAGGATGCTTTCAGGCACATCTCCGGGTGATTGGGTGCAGAAAAAAACTCCAACCCCTTTAGAACGGATGAGTTTTACCACGCTTTCCAATTGATCCAACAAAGCCTTTGAAGACTCTTTAAAGACCAAATGAGCTTCGTCTATAAAGATGCAGAGCTTGGGTTTGTCTAGATCTCCTTCTTCAGGGAAACTCGAATATACTTCGGCTAATAGGCTCAACATAAAGGTGGAAAACAACTTTGGACGATTCTGTATATCCATTAAACGCATAATACTCAGATAGCCCCTTCCCGCTTCATCCAATCGCAACAAATCATTTACCTCAAAAGAAGGTTCACCAAAAAATGCTTCGGCGCCTTGTTGTTCTAGTCCCACAATTTTACGCATAATGGCACCCACAGAGCTTGGCGATATAAATCCATATTCCGCCTTTAACTCTTCCCTACCCTCATTGCTCAAATAACGAAGTACACTTTTTAGATCTTCTAAATCAACAATGGGCAACTGATGATCATCGGCATATTTAAAAACCACCGACATAACGCCCTCTTGATTTTCATTCAATTCCAACACTTTGGATAGAAGAATAGGACCAAACTCCAAAACGGTGGCCCTTAAACGGGTCATGCTAGGGTCGGTTAAACTGAGTAATTCAACAGGATAAGCTTTGGCCTTATACTCGATTTCCAATTTAGAATGGCGATCTTGAATATGCTCGCTGCCTTCATTTCCATTGGCCGCCAATCCACTTAAATCGCCTTTTAAATCCATTAGCAAACAAGGCACACCTGCATCGCTTAGCGCCTCTGCCATCAATTGCAAGGTTTTCGTCTTGCCCGTTCCAGTTGCCCCTGCTATCAGTCCGTGTCTATTGAGACTCTTAAGCGGTATTTGAATGGGTGAAGAATGAATAACCCCATCTTGGTACAAAGCTTTACCAAGAACAATAGTTGGAAGTTCAGATTGATAGCCCAATTCGATGGCATTTGCTATAGATGTATTCATATAAAGTCTTTGTGACGAATTTAGCCACCTCAATTGAATTGAAAAGAGGGAATTGGTAAATTACCCAAAATTAGAAACTATGACGCTCACCGACTGGTTGAATGCCTATGCAGAAAGCCATCAAAACAAAACAAACAAAGCGATACATTGGATTTGCGTTCCGGCTATAAGCTTTAGTTTGCTGGCCTTGTGCACATTAGTGCCCCTTCCCCTTCCAAAGTCGATTACGGGTCCTGATTTCTCCTTGCACTTAGCTCATATACTGGTTCTCATGGCCTTTGCTTTTTATCTAAAACTCTCCAGACCTTTGGCTTTTGCCATGCTTCTTTTTGGTTGGATGTGCATCGCTCTATCCAATGCCTTACCCCTATTGGGCGTAGAAACTTGGAAAAGTGCCCTAGCCCTTTTTGTTTTGGCATGGATAGGTCAATTTTACGGACATAAGATTGAAGGAAAGAAGCCCTCTTTCTTTAAGGACTTGCAATTTCTTCTTATCGGACCTATATGGATTTTAGCAGACGTTTTTAAAAGAATTGGGATTAAGTTTTAGCTATGAGTGAATTTTACGAAAGTGTTGAAGCAAAGAGAGTGGTGATAACGGGCGGACCTTCGTCTGGAAAGACAAGTTTAATTGAAGCTTTGTCTAAGCGAGGATATCCTATTCTACCTGAGAGATCTAGACTTTATATTCAAGAAGCACAACGAACGAATAGCGATGTAACCCCATGGCAAAATCTCTATGCTTTTTCGGATATAGTCTTAGAAGCACGAGTGCAAGACTTCCACAAAGCCCAATTGGGTGAATGGAATTTTTATGATCGCGGCTTGCCGGACACCTTGGCCTATATGCACAAGGATTCTATGAAAATTCCCGACGATTGGATAGCCAAAACCGTGGCCTTCCGATATGAGAAAAGGGTGTTTATTGCTCCCGCTTGGGAGGATATTTTTCAAACAGATGGAGAACGAAAAGAAGCTTGGACAGACTGCCTTGAAATAGACAAATATCTTCGCTCTACCTATGAATCTTTTGGATACGACTTAATTGAAATTCCAAAAGTAAGCGTAGAAGAACGGCTCGATTTTATTTTCAAGAGCCTTTTATGAGTCCGAATGAAGTATTAAAAAAATACTGGGGCTTTGATGAATTCCGAGAAGGTCAACTGCAGATCATTCAATCTATTTTAGATGGAAAAGACACTTTAGCACTCTTGCCTACTGGAGGCGGAAAATCGATCTGCTACCAAGTGCCGGCACTTGTTAAGCAAGGCCTTTGTATTGTTATATCGCCGCTCATCGCTCTCATGGCGGATCAGGTGGAAAATCTACAAAAGCGCGGAATTAAAGCGGTTTCTCTCAGCGGAAATTTAGACTCCTATAGTTTAGAAAGACATTTAGACAATTGCGAATTTGGGGACACCCAGTTCCTGTTTATCTCACCCGAACGACTTCAAAACGAATGGATTCAAGCGCGATTGGAGCGATTAAAGGTGAGTTTAATTGCCATAGACGAAGCCCATTGTATATCACAGTGGGGCTATGATTTTCGTCCGAGTTATCTAAAAATTGCCCTCCTGCGAAATTTGCTTCCTGAAGTTCCCTTCCTAGCGCTAACGGCCACAGCCGGACCAAAAGTGATAGAAGACATTCAAAGCAAATTGGCATTCAAAGAACCTCATTGCATCCGGAAGAGTTTCCATCGTCCCAATTTGTCATACCAAGTTCTATATACCACCGCACCTGAAAATCAACTTTTGGAGCTGTTAAGTCGATATAAAGGTTGCAGCATCGTCTATACTTCCAGCCGAAGAAGCACTGAGCGATTGGCGCAATGGCTCAATCAAAATAAAATTAGCTCAGCGGCATATCACGCAGGGCTTCCAAGTGCCATACGCACCAAACACCAATCGGAATGGATTCAGAATAAAGTGCGTGTGATCTGCGCCACTACGGCCTTCGGAATGGGAATAGACAAGCCTGACGTACGCCTAGTGGTGCATTGGGAAGCACCCGAAAGCATTGAAGCCTACTTTCAGGAAGCTGGAAGAGCCGGAAGAGATGGAAAGCAGGCCCATTGTTTTTGGCTAGAAACACCCAGTAGAACACTGACTAAAACAAATGAAAACCTCGCTACTTTTCCGAGTATAGACGAGATAAAAGCGCTTTACGATGGCCTGATGAGAGTGTTGAAAATTCCAATGAACGAGGGGGCCGAGCAACAGTACAGTTTAGACTGGCAAAAGCTAGTGGATGAAATGAAATATGGTCCTAGAAAGATTCTGGAGGGCTTAAAACTGTTGCAACAGAGCGGCTGGATAGAATTCGAAGCCGATGCCAAAACGCGTTCTGCTTTTCAATTCTCTCAAGCTCCAAATACCTTAAGAGAATATGTAGAACGAGCTCCAAAATTTGAAGAAATCGCCTATGTACTTGCTAGGATGTTCAGCGGCATCTATGAATTTAAGGTGAGTATATCGGAAAGAGAAATAGCTAAGAATAGCTCTCTTAACCCAATGGAAATAAAAAGTCTGCTTCGGCAAATGGCTCAATTAAATTTAGCAGAATACGAAGAAAGCAAATCGGGAATGCAAATAAGCTTACTTCAAAACAGATTGCAAACCAAATATTTGCGTATTGATAAAGATTTTTATGCGTTCAAGCGTGACGGACTAAAAGAAAGATCAATGGCCCTACAGGAATTTGTAAAAGCCGATGGAATTTGTCGAGCGGTTAAAATGCTTCGCACCTTGGGTGAAAAACTTCCAGAAAACTGTGGGAAGTGCGATATCTGTCTCAGCAAAGAGCAAGCTCCCACCTATGCCGTACTAAAGGCAGAGCTAGAAAAGGCCATACCCAAAGCGGTAAATATTCATTCTCTATTGAACATCTATCCCATGCAATGGAAGGAGTCGATCGTAGAACTTCTAAGAGATTGGGTAGATGAAGGGCAAATTAAGCTAGACGACAACGGAAACTTTGTTCTTTGAGTGACGCTACCTTTGTCGGATGAAAAGCAAAAATCCGATTCGTTTTGTCTTTATGGGAACGCCTGAATTTGCCGTTCCAAGTTTAAAAAGCATGTTGGATGCGGGACATCACTGCGCTGCGGTAGTTACAGCTCCCGACAAAGCTGCGGGAAGAGGATTGAAAACACAGTTTTCCGCTGTGAAGAGCTTTGCCATCGAAGCAGGCCTTGATGTTCTTCAACCCGAAAAGCTAAAAAACCCCGAATTCTTAGAACAGTTGGCCTTATTGCAAGCCGATCTGTTTATTGTCGTTGCTTTTCGAATGCTTCCCAAAGAAGTTTGGAGCATGCCACCCTTGGGGTGTTTCAATCTTCACAGTTCGCTTTTGCCGCAATACCGAGGTGCGGCACCCATACAGTGGGCCATTTGGAATGGAGAAACAGAAAGTGGTGTCAGCAGCTTTTTACTGGATGAAGAAATTGATACAGGTAAAATATTAAAGCAAAAACGTATAGCTATTCCCAGAGACTTTAACGCTGGCGATCTCCATGATGAACTTATGAAGATAGGAGCCGAATTGGTGGTTGAAACAGCAGAAGAATTGAGTTTGGGTTTGCTGGAAGGAAAAGAGCAAGCCATAGAAGGCGAATTAAAGCATGCTCCCAAGATTTTTAAAGAGGATACCTTTATAGACATAGCACAATCCGCCGAGCAGATTCTCAATCAAATTCGCGCACTTTCGCCCTATCCAGGTGCTGTTTTACGGCTAAATTTGGGTGATACGACTACCGATTTAAAGGTTTTTTCAGCTGAAATATCAGAAAATCAGATGGGAACACCCCAATCTGTTGAGCTAAACCAAAAGGAGTTTCTATTATTCGGAGCAAAAGGATGTCTTCAACTGACTGAACTTCAGCCTTCAGGCCGAAAACGCATGAAAATCAAAGACTTTCTAAATGGAATAGGACGAGATTGGAAAGAAAAAATCAGTGTTGAGCCATTGAAATAGGAGGCTTAGACCCTCTTGAATTAAAACCGATGAATCAATTATTTCAAAGAAAAAATCAAATAACTTTAACAAAAGTGCAAGAACACTTGTGTGAGTGCGACATTCAATTATATTTGTGAAGATGTTAAATACAAACAATAAACCTAAACCTTGACTTATGAACAAAGCTGAACTTATTGATGCCATGGCTTTAGATGCAGAAATTCCAAAGGCTGCTGCTAAAAAAGCACTCGATTCCTTCACTACCAATGTATCGAATGCATTAGCTGAAGGTAAGCGTGTATCTCTTGTAGGATTTGGTTCTTTTTCAGTTTCTAAGCGTGCTGCCCGTGAAGGTCGTAATCCACAAACAGGTGCAACTATTAAGATTGCTGCTAAAGCAGTTGCTCGTTTTAAGCCTGGAGCTGAATTGAATGAGAAGCTGAATTCCTAATTGGTATAGCATTTTAAGAAAAAAGCCTGCAAATGCAGGCTTTTTTTTGATCTATATTGTTCGTCTTTAGTCTTTCTTTTTCCCCATTTCACCTCTCTTTCGTCAACTCTATCTTCACAAACATTGAGAAGAAAGGAAAAAAGCGAGAAAGTATATTGTCGAAAAAAGAAACAAATTCATAGGTAAAATCTGGCAATAATTGCTTGAAGCTTACCCCTCCACTCAACAAATACAAAAGTGGATTTCGGTACCGAGGCTTACTTCTCTTTAAACTGGGGAACTCTTTCTTAAAGCGTTCATAATCGCGTTCAAAAACAATATAAGGAAGGGCACCATTGGCTCCAGACATGGGGCCTGAAGCAGGAATAGTCCAATCTTTTGCTTTGGGTAAAAAAGGTTCATGGTGGAAGTTCTGATAGATAAATCGACCAAAGATGGAATTCGCTGGTTCTATCATCAACATTTTTCCTCCAGGCATTAAAACCCGATCTACCTCTTTCAGAAACTGAGCACTATCAGGGATATGATGGAAGGTATCAATCATAAAAATAGCAGCCACAGAATGATCTTCAAAAGGCATATCCAATGCAGAAAAGCAGAGGTCATTTCCCTCGAGTTCAAGAATATCCGACGTTAAAACAGAAGGAATGATTTCCTTTAAGAATCCCCCTCCCGAACCCAACTCAATTAATTTGCCTTTAGGACAGCGACTTAAACAGTCTTCAAATTCAGAATACCATTGACGGTAGTGTTTTTCGGTGAATTTCTTTTCACGAATAATCTTCCCATGTAAAACGGTACGTTCAGGCGAATCAATGGCTAAATCAAAACTGTACTTCAATCCCATTCCCAACTAAATCAATTATTTCCTAGAATTAACGGTAGGCCATCTTTTCCAGAACCCACTACAACCACCTTGGCATTGTCTGATTCGGCTAGCTTAAGTGTAGCCTCAATGCCTTTCTCAACTAAAATCTTGTCGGTAAGAGAAGCGCTGATAATACTGTTGGCTTCGGCCTTTCCCTTTGCCTCAATTCGTTGTCTATCTGCCTCCTTGCGGGCACTTTCTAGCTTAAACTCATATTCAAGCGAAAGTTGCTCTTGTTCTAACTTCCTACCAATAGCCGCTTGAATTTTCTCAGGAAGTGTTACTTCACGGATCAATACAGCATCAAGTAGAAGATAGTTGGAATTTAGGGCCTTCGCAGTCTGTAAGAAAATCTCGTCTTGAATGGCTTCTCTTTTAGTTGAATACAGTTCCTCTGGAAGATACTTACCAATTACTTTACGAGTGGCTGAACGAATTTCGGGTAGAATGATACGGTCGTGGTAGGAGGCACCAATCGCATCGTGTAAGAATCCAATTTTTTCATCCATAGGCTTATAGCGATAACTCATATCAACAGAGATAGTCAATCCGTTTTTTGAAAGCACCTCCATAGAGCCATTGGCCTCCATGATTTTAACATCGTAAACAAATACTTTGTCCCAAGGCCATTTTAAGTGAAATCCTTGTGGATAGACCTTTTCCTTATCCAGTCCACCACTAAAGGTTCTGAATATTACTCCTTTTTCTCCTGTATTAATGGTGTAGGATATGCTTGACCAAAGAACAACGGTGGCCAGAATGGCTACACCTATGAGCAATAGTGCTGTGGTTCGTTTTTTTTCCATTTAAATATATTTTCTGCTAAGGTCTACAATTAAAAATCAATAACTGCCTAAATACCTTCGGATAACCCACTCACCTAAAAGCAGCGAAAGAAGGATGAAAAAGAGCCACTTCCAATCAATCCATTCCTTAAAACGGATTTGACTTGATTGTACAGACGGAAGCGGAATTTCTTTTAACTCTTGTATAAATGCCTCCCATTCCTTTATGGGCTTGTAAATACCATTGGTACTTTCAGCCAAATCTTGCAGTAAGGCCGGGTTGGCACCACTTTCAATAAACTCTAAAGGATCAAAGCTCAATTCGAATGTGCCCGATTGAGTGAATTGCTCACTTCCTAGTTTGGCTTCCACATCAAAAGAATACTCCCCAATATTTTCAGGTTTAAAACCGATTCGATAAACACCATTCAATTCAACGAGGTCGAGAGTGAGTAGATTTTCTTTAGGATCTTTTATAGTCATTTTCATTTTAGCTGAACGACTCTTCGCTGCGGTTTTATCCAGCAAAACGGCCTGTAAATCAAAGTTTTGACCCCAGGAGAGAGAAGCTGGAAAATTGAGGCTAAATCGATCATCTAGACGATTCGCGGTTAAATAGGCACTCCACTCTATCAACCAATCATCAAAGGAAGTGCTTTCACCTTCTTTTTTGAAGAGATTCATTCTCCAACGCCAAAAGTCTTTTGATGTGAAAACAACCCACCTTCTCTCCTCCTTGTCATTAAAATGAAAGAGAAGTGGACGTTGAATGGGCTTCCCAGCAAGAAGTTGTTCCATTTGTATTTCACTACCCTGAGGAAGCAACCATTGTCCGTAAGGGGTGCTAACGGACGGAGAACTTTCTAGCTTATCCGTCGATTCGGCTCGCTGGAATAAGCTAAAAGTCTTATTGAATTGAAACCGCACATTGTCTTCGGACCCTCTCCCCGATTGAAAAATAGTGCGAGTCAAGAGTTCATTTAAAAAGCTAGCGCTTTGGTCATCTCCAGCCAAATAGAAGATACCTGCCAAAGGGTTTTGAGAGAGAATTTGATTGTATTGACGGGAGTAAACTGTAGAAGGATGGACCATAAAAAGAGCCGAAAAATCTGATTTGTACTCCTGATTCTTCCGCATATCAATCAAACGAACCTCATAGGAATCAAATTGCAAAATGGCTCGATGAATGGCAGCAATGTCAGGATGGTATGAATCGAAACAAAGTCCAATTTGTTTTTTAGATTCTACCGCCTTTACGCTAAAGATCTTTTTATTGTTTATTATTTGCTCTTCGCCCTCTATCCGATCGGTCTCTAGTCGGAAGCGCTCAAATCCAGCCACATCAATTTGTGGGAAGAAGCGAAAAGTTTGAGAGGAAACCTCAGGATTGAGTTTCCATTTGGTGCTGGAAATTTCCTTTCCTTCTGAATTAAAGAGACGCACAGTGGTTTCGGCCCGGATGGGATTTTCCACCTTAGCCACCACTTCCAGTTCAAAGCTATTACCCTGAATCACTTGCTTAGGGTGACGGACGGAAGTAATTTGAATGTCTACCGCTTGTGAAAGCTCTCCAACGGAAAGAGTATGAAGAGAATAACCCAATTGAGAAGCCATAGAAAGAGCCGAATTCCCTCTATTCTCCCATCCATCTGAGACCAGAATTGCGGCCTTAAAACTCGGATCGTAGCCATAGTTCTGTTGCAAGAATTGCAAAGCTTTAGCCAAATCGGTTTGATTTTCATCAAAATTGTATTCTGCCCCTACCTTCACATCTTGTCCCGCTGTTAGAAAGCTCCATTCTACATTTGGAAAGGCTTCCTTTAATTGGGTTGGCAGATTGGAAATTTGCTGAAGACTCTCGGTTTCCCTGCTTATGCTGAGAGAATTATCTACAATCAAAGCCATTTTAGGCGGAAATAATTTTATTTCCTCAAAAGGCATAACTGGATTTAATAGCAACAAAGCCAATAGAGCAAGAGCCAAAGCACGCAATGAAGCCATTGTCCATTTCAAATACTTGGGAGCTTCCGTAAAAGCGAAATTGCCTTTGTATGAAAGCCATACAACTAATGCAATAAGGGGAAATAAAATAGCTGCAATCCAGAGAGGACTGGTAAATTCAATCATCTCGATAGCTTACTAGGTCAGCATTCCGCCGCACACATTTAGAACTTGGCCACTAACATAAGTAGAGAGGTCTGAACCTAAGAAAAGACAGGCATTCGCAACATCTTCTGGCTGCCCCCCTCTCTTTAGAGGAATAGCATTTCTCCATCCTTCTACCGTTTTCGCATCTAGCTGATCGGTCATTTCCGTTTCGATAAATCCCGGAGCGATGGCATTACAGCGAATATTCCTCGATCCCAATTCTAAAGCAGTAGATTTTGTAAAGCCAATTATTCCTGCCTTGGAGGCAGCATAGTTTGCTTGTCCGGCATTTCCCTTTACTCCCACCACCGAGCTGATATTAATTATGGAGCCCGATCTCTGCTTCATCATGGTTTTGATAATAGCCTTGGTGGTATTAAAAACAGAGTACAAATTGGTTTTTTGTACCGCATCAAAATCATCCAAAGACATTCTCAAAAGCAGATTGTCGCGCGTGATTCCTGCATTGTTCACTAGAATATCAATTTGTCCAAAGGCATCTAAAACCTCTTTAATTAATGCCTCCGCTTGTGTGAAATCAGAAGCATCAGAACGTATTCCAATAGCGGTAATGCCATAAGAGGCCAATTCGTTTTCGAGCGCCTTTCCTTTCTCAACAGAGGAGAGATAGGTAAAAGCTACATCAGCTCCTTCTCTGGCAAAAGCCACTGCAATAGCCTTTCCAATTCCTTTACTAGCACCTGTAATCAGGGCTTTTTTACCTTTTAACATCATCTTCATTTTCCAAATTAAATTGAACACTTACTGCGAGCTCAAATCCTCTGTAATCTAACACCGAATTTGGCAAATTAACACTTCCTTTTACTGCAATATCATTTAAACTAATTGCATCAAAAGGACACTGAATAGCCGCCCTACTTGTACCCTCGTACCAAGAACCGCCAAAGCTAAAACTCCAAGCCTTATCTAGAACAAGGGTAGCGAAGATTCCTCCTAAAAATCCAAAAGTATTGGACTGTTCTATCTGAGCCTGAGTTGAAATGGCTCTATACTCATTCGTAAAAAGCAAAATAGCCCTTCCGAGATGGTCTTGATTGACCTTATAAAGTGAATTAATAGCATAAAAGGCTCCCAATTTCGGTTCAATATACCAAGTCTTATTCAGTGAAAGTCGAGCACTCAGTTGCAAGGGAATAACAAAGCTATTAAAAGGTTGTGTTATGGCTTCTTGAAAAGGAAACTCGCTATCTAACACAGACAGGCCACCCATTCGGTACCAAGTAATTCCTGATTCGAAACGCAAGAACTTCCATTCTAGAAGGCTACCTCTCAGGCAAATGGGTGGAACCGCCACCGCCATTGGAGCGTCAACTGGCACAAAAACAGAAGTTCCAAAGGCAACCAATTGAGCTTTGCTACTTATGCCAAAAACAGCCATTAAAATCCACGAAAGGAGTATTCTCAAAGGTTTTTCGATTCTTCTATGGTTACTTTTTTTCCGTTAACATAGGCCAGTAAAAAAGCATCTCTAATTCCTAGTTTCCGAACGCCTTCTAAGAAACCAATGGCTTGATTTACATCTTGAAATGCACCTAAAGTGTATTTGTATAAACCGTCCATTTCACTCTGCCTGAAATTAAACATTCCCTCTTTATAGAGGCTGAGATCTACCTTCTGATACGCCCCAATCTGAACAAAATACCACTTGCCGGTACTGAAGTCGATCTCTGTATTTCCACTTTGAGTCTGTGGCATTTGATCAATGAAATTGTATAGGCTATCCACTTGTGTCTGCAGCTTTAATTCTATTTCAGAAGCTTGTGGAAACAAGACCAGTTGTTGCTTATAATAAAACCATCCAGCAGCAGCCAAAACGGCTAAAAACAAGACTAAAACAATGATAAGGCCCGTTTGGGCCGATTTCTTTGCATTGCCTGCGGTCTTAATTTGCTTTTCCAGTTGAAGGTTCTTCGACTCAAAATCCAGAACTTTCGATTCCAATTGATCAATAGCAGCCTTTGCTTCGGGCGGTATGTAGGACATTCTTAAAGGGTATTATTTAGTATTTGATTGAATGAGGTAGTCATTTAGATGTTCCAGGGCCAATATAAATTGAATGTTTGAAACCTTATAGGATGAAATAGCAAAAGCAGAAGCTCCATTAAAGGCCTCTTTATTCTCCGCTTTCCATTCATTTGGGGCTTCGTATAAATGTGTTACAAAATGCGAACTGCCTTTTTGAATAATCTCTGCTAAATAGGATATCCCATATCCCTCTAAACCACCTAGCAAACAGAAGCGAGATTCTTGTGCCATGCCGCATACGAAACCCACTGCAAAGGCCAAATCGTATCCTCCAAAAAAAGTTAAGGTCGTAACCGGATCAAAACTCATGGGGTGTCGGCGAATCGATTTGTCTGCCAAATACACCACGGTCTCTAAGAGATCGGGGTGAATGAGATTTTGCAAGGAGGCATTTAGCGATACGCCTGCGTGAAGGTAAAGTTGGATGGCTGCATGCACAGATGAAACTGGATTGAGCAATTGAATTCCAGTCCAAAACGCACCTAAATTCACCTCTTCTTTGGCTTGTTGTAAGCCTGTATCGAAGGCATCTTGAAATTCATAAGATGTAATTGCGGGTCGGAAATACATATTGCTGCTTCCCACCCCTATAGACCGATCTATTATGGGATTCGCATTTAACCAAAAGTCTACCTTAGATTCTATTCTTTCAAGACTACCGATATTAAAGAAATATTCTTCAAGCTCAAGTTCCGACCGAAGCCTTTTATTGGGAGAGTGAAAGTCTATTTTATCAATTACACTAGATTGTTCATCCCACTTCAGCCAATCCCATTGAATGGAATGATCTGTTACAATTTTATAGTGTGCAGATCGACTAGGAAAGCGGGGTTCTTGA
The DNA here is from genome assembly GCA_017858515.1 of Cryomorphaceae bacterium. Lineage (GTDB taxonomy): Bacteria > Bacteroidota > Bacteroidia > Flavobacteriales > Schleiferiaceae > RFXV01. The sequence continues at coordinate 47,912 of JAFMBM010000002.1, forward strand.
AGGTAAAGACTTGAAGCCCATTGCATCTGATCGGTTAAAGAAAGGACTTCATGAGACTCCTTTCCAACCAAACGCTTTAGATCAATGTGGCTTTCTTCGTTCATCTAAAAATATAATCCGTTGGGATTAGACCCACCTCAATACTGTCGATAGGGGTATTGTTAGCATTTAGTCGAACTACCCATCCCGGCTCAGCGAAAGATAAAGGATTTCCAGCGATAATATTCGACCGAATAGGATCCCAATCTAAACTATAATATCCACCCGATTTCACCTTTTGGAAGTTTGAAGGATTGCTAATGGAGCAAGTATAAATACTACCGCCATAGGTATTGCTTAAAAAATACAGACTTGAATTATTTGAATTGTAAATAAGATCGGCCGGATGCCCAATGCTCAAAGGAATCGACACAGTCTGAATAATTTCGAGGGTATTGAGATTCAATTCCACCAATCTTCCTTCACTATCGTTCGATGGATCCATCCAATCTGCAAAACCTGAACACAAAACCCAAACTGAACTAGATGTAACGGCAACCGAATTAGGCACATCGCCCACCGTAATCGTTCGGTTTAAGCTAAGGTCAGAACGATTCAAAACAGTTAAAGTAGAATCCAGTCCAAATCCTCCAGTATTCATAACCAAAACATAATCGTTCACAACACTTATTCTTTCAGGCCCAGAACCCGTGCTTACCGAATCGATGATATTGTTTCCGGTAGAGGATAGAACGTACATTTTATTCGTTCCCCAATCACTTACACCAATGCGATTATTCCCCAGATCGGCAAGGGCTCTTGGAGACTTAAAACCGCTAATTGTGGCCGTACTATTCCAATCGAAAACACTGGCCACTTCCACCTTAGCTGAAAGATTTGAAACTATATAATACTGATTTCCAATTAGTTCAAAATCATTGAGAATAGAACCAATGGGAAATCCATTTCGATTAAAAAAAACATCCTTATGCACTGTCTTGGAAGTCAAATCAAATTGAGAGATACTACCACTTCCAGCAGAAAAAGGACCTTCATTTAAGATATAAATAGAAGGGTTGGTTTGGCTGACAGGTGCGGGCTTATCGTCTTCATCGCAAGCACAGAGGAATAGAAAAAAGGTAGAAAAAAGGAGGGTGTTGATTTTAGTCATTTGGACATTTCTAAGGTTAATTTAAATTGAAAACTTCTGCCGGGCATTGGCATATACGGGCGAAAGGCATAAGATTGATTGCCAACATTTTGAACGAGGAAGGAGAGTTGATATGGGAAGCGCCTCCAACGATCTTTATAATGGAATTGTAGATCGTAAAGATGAAGACCTTGCAACTGGTCTAAGGGTCCAGCATCTTGCACATTGTGCCAATCGGAAGTGATTTGGTTTTGTAGAGACATGCTCCATTTTAGATAGTGAATATCTGCCGTAGCTCTAAAGCGGTGGACTGGAATTCCGGGGGCTAGAAAGGCCTGATCTTCTTCTATATATTCGCTCCATGTGTACTGATAAGCCGGTCTGAACTGCCAATAACCCTTTGAAAATTCTCGTTTCAATACCACTCCTATTTCCATGCCATGCGAGCGCATAAACTGTGTGTTCTTTGGAACCCAGAAATTCTGGTTTGTAGGCAGCCAGCGAATTAAATCCTTCATTTCTTGTTGAAAGACTAGAATTTCAGGAAGAATAGAAATGTGCTTTTTCCTCCATTCAGCATTCCAGGCCAACTCTAGCATATATCCTTGTTCTGGATTGAGATTGGGATTGCCCCCCGGAGACCAGAATAAATCATTTAAACTTGGCCTTCTATTCGTTAAAGAATAGCTGAGGCGAAATCGCTGTGTACTTCTAAAACGGTACTGAATATGAGTGTGAAACGAAGGCAAGGGTCTTCCATCGGAGGCAATATCATGTCTAAGACCCAAAGAGATTGGCATATTTGAAAGGGGTCTGAATCGAGTATTGACAAAAAAAGCAGCCTGATTTCTTTGTCCTTCTTTGCTGAATCCCCAAGCGAAGGAATGCGCAAAAAAGCCACCTACTTTCCAATGCATTTTTCTTCCAGCCTTTTCCCACTCCGGCATGAGTTGAGCTGTGTGAGAAGCGTTAAAATCAGCAATGCCATTGCGCTCATGCATGTAATCGCTTGCCTCGTAAAACCAAGCCGATTTCAATTGAAATCCCGAAGCTTTCTTCCAAGAAAAGAACTGCCGAACCGCTATATCGGTTTGTTGCTGACCTTGAGGAAGGCTAACGAGGATATTGGTTGGGATGCCAATATCGTTTTGTTGAATCCAGAAGTTATACTCAAATTGATTCTGAGTAGAAGGCTTGTATCGCAGTAGGTACATCAATCCTTCTTGCTCAAAGGCAGCCCCCTCTCGGATCTGCTCACTCCCTCGGGTATCAGTATAAGGGAAATTGTTCTCGGCTTTGGAAGTGAAAATTCGAACTTCAGAGAAGAAAGCTTTGTGGCGAAATCCAGTATGAGCCCATAGTTCTGCTTGCTGAAAACTTCCAATCCCCACTCCAAGACGAACAAATGTTGCACTATCCCTAGACTGTATATTACTGAGATCAACAATACCTCCAGCAGCTGTGCCCGCTAACGCGCCTTCATTCCCGCCCGTTGTAAACTGTACTCGATCAAAAAGAAAAGAAGGAATAGCATTGAGATCAGAAAGCCCTAAGGCGGGCGATTGCAATGGCATTCCATTAAACTGAACTTGAGTATGACTACCAGGCAATCCCCTAAAAGAAACCGAAGCATATTGACCGGGAAGATCTGTGCGAATCCAGAGAGGAGTGATGCTTTGAAGTTGGTTTCCCAAGACAGGCGAATGCACCTTAGAAATATCTAAGGTATCGCTGTAGCGAATTTCATTTCCACCCAGCTTAGAAAGTCGATCTGCCCAAACAGCGACTTCATCCAACCATTGTCCTTGCAAGCGACTTAAGCTGCAAAGCAGCAAGACAGCAAGGATTCTATCCTTCTTCATTATTCAATGTTGCTCTTTTGGTCCCGAAAGAGAGTTAGCGCACATATTTGAAGGCAGGTCTTCTGACTCAACGCTTCCAATTCGCCTTCCCAACAAAAGTCAGTGGCATAATGAATTCGAATAACACGTTTTACAGCTGCGGGCACAGTCTCCGATTTTCACGGAATTCCCTATTAATTGCTCTCACAAACCTTCGAGCCAAAAGTAGACGATTTAATTCAAAAGAAGAGAACCATTCATTTGCTGAGCTGTTATCTTCTTATATCCAATGAAAAAACCCCTTCCTCAAAAAATCTGTCTCGTTTGCCAAAGGCCTTTTTCTTGGAGAAAGAAATGGGAGAAGAACTGGAATAATGTTTTGTATTGTAGCGATGGTTGTAGAATGCGAAAAAACGGAGTCAAGTGAAAGTACTACTCTGGTTTAGAAGAGATTTAAGAATACACGACCACGTTTTACTTCACAAGGCCCAGCAGATAAATGCGCAGTATCTTGGGTTTGCTCAAGCGCATTTGAAATCCAGTTTTGAAAATACAGGAGAGCCTCGTTGGGGAGAAAGAAAAAAGCAATTTTACCTAGAAACTATTTCCGATTTAAAATCGAGTTTCGAGAGCAAAGGACTTCCTTTTTGGTTTTCGGACTTGCCCCTTTCAAAAGCCATAGAGACGGTAGAAGAGCAATTTATACCAGATGAGATTTGGTGTCAGAATGCAGCGGGCTGGGAGGAGCGTGAGGAAGTATTAATGCTTGCGAAAAAATACAAGCTAAGAGAGATGGAATCGCAGAGTTTGTATTCTTTAGAAGATTTGCCCTTCAAATTAGAATCGCTTCCTTTTATTTTCACTGATTTCCGTAAGAAAGTAGAAAAACATTCAGAGGTTCGGCAATGCTATTCCACAGAAATTCAATTCAGTGGAGCCCAGAACATTCAAACACCCGAACTACCAGAGCTTAGCTTTCTCCCAATACATCCACATTCTGCTTTTCCTTTTGCTGGAGGAGAAAGGGCCGCATTGGAACGAATGAAGGATTGGATTTGGGAAGGCAATCATCTTTCGACTTATAAAAAGACACGCAACGAATCTATTGGCACGGAGTATTCCTCTAAGTTGAGTGCCTATTTAGCTTGGGGCTGTCTTTCCCCGAGAACCCTATATTGGGAAATAAAGAAATACGAGCGAGAAGTGCTCTCGAATGAAAGTACCTATTGGCTTTACTTTGAGCTTCTTTGGCGCGATTTCTTTCATTTCACCTGTCGAAAAGAAGGCAGTAGCTTTTTTAAATCAAAAAATATTGAAAAGCAAATAGATCAATCCAAATGGATGGCTTGGAAAGAGGCAAAGACCAATAATTCCTTCATTAACGCCCATATGAAGGAGCTCGCGGAAACAGGCTTTATGAGCAATAGAGGAAGGCAAAATGTGGCCTCTTTTCTATTGCATTCACTAAAGATAGATTGGAGGTTGGGAGCGCAGTATTTTGAAAGTGAGTTAATAGACTTTGAACCAGCTAATAACTATGGCAATTGGACCTATTTAGCGGGTTTAGGACATGATCCCAGACCCAATCGCATTTTTAACCCCGAAATACAAAAACAACGATACGATGCCGAAGGCAAATACGTTGAACTATGGACTTGAATTAAACAACAATGGCAGAAGCAAAAACAACTAAAAAGGCAGTGAAAGAAGAAATTTCACTGACAGAAAAAATCATCAATGCCTTTAAAGAGTACAAATTAGAAAACGGAAAGGATCCTTCGAGCATCTATTCTTTCTGCAAACACATAGAAATAAGCGAGTCAGACTTTTACAGTCACTACAATTCCTTTGCAGAAATAGAAAGAGAATTCTGGACTGGAGTATTTCAACAGACCGTAGAAAAGTTAAAAAATTCGGATGAATGGGAGTCGTTCTCTAGCAGAGAAAAACTATTGGCCTTCTATTTCACTTGGTTTGAAGATTTACTCAATAACCGAAGTTTTGCACTCTTATCCTTTCCAAAAAGGCCTTCATTACCTAATGAAGAAGATTTGTTGAAGCCTTTGAAACACGAGTTCCATCAGATGGTAAAAGAGCTCATGATCGAAGGAGAAAGCAATGGAGAAATTGCAAATAGAAAGTTTATTTCAGACAAATACAGCGATTTGTTGTGGATGCAGTTTGTCTTCCTATTTGATTATTGGAAAAAAGACAGCAGCAAAAGGTTCGAGAATACAGATGCCGCCATAGAGAAAAGTGTTAACCTTGGTTTTGATTTGATGGGCCGTGGCCTGGTTGAATCGCTAACCGATTTCGCCAAATTTCTCCTCAAAAGCAAATAATGAAAGAACAAGATAGTATTCCAACAGGAAAGGTGCAGCGCGCTACACGCTTCGTAAGTACAGGGGCTAAAATTGGCGGTAATTATTTGAAGTTCTACACAAAAAAAATCATCACAGGCGATTCAAGTCGTGCTGAATTAGATGAGAGCAATGCTGAGGATATTTACAATTCTCTTTCAGAGTTAAAAGGTAGCGCCTTAAAAGTGGCTCAAATGCTCAGCATGGATCAGGGTTTATTGCCAGGTGCTTACACCCAAAAATTCTCCCAAGCGCAATACAATGCCCCTCCCCTTTCGTACCCTTTAGTGGTGAAGACATTTAAGCAAGAATTGGGAGGCTCTCCTGAAAGTATATTCGAGTCCTTCGGCAAGACGGCCTCCGCGGCAGCTTCCATTGGCCAAGTGCACAAAGCGGAAAAGGATGGACAAGCCTATGCCGTTAAAATTCAATATCCAGGGGTGGGCGAAAGTATTCGCTCCGACTTGAAATTGGTTAAACCCATTGCCATGCGCATGTTTAACCTTAGCGAAGCAGACATTACCCACTACCTCGAAGAAGTAGAAGAAAGACTCATTGAAGAATGTGATTACGGACTTGAATTGCAGCGTTCTATTGAAATAGGAAAGGCCTGTGCCCACTTGAAAAACATTCAATTTCCAGTGTATAAGGCAGAAATGAGCGGAAGAAAAATCCTCACCATGGAATGGTTGGAAGGAAAACACTTGATTCAGTTTCTAAAAAACAATCCGTCTCAGGAGGTAAAAAATAAAATAGGTCAGAGCCTTTGGGATTTTTATGATTTCCAAATCCACGAGTTATTGCAAGTGCATGCAGACCCACATCCAGGCAACTTTTTATTTAGAGAAGATGGAACCATGGGAGTTATAGACTTTGGCTGTATTAAAACCCTAACACCTGAATTTTACAAGAGCTATTTCCGATTGTTGGATGTAGATGATCAAGGAGAACCAGAGGATTACGACCAACTGTTGCGTGAGCTTAAATATCTTTTGAAGGAAGATTCTACCGAAGATGCGGCCTACTTTAAAGAGAAGATTCTCATGATGAATCAGCTTTTGGGCCTCCCTTTTAGAAGTACTTCTTTTGATTTTGGCGATCCAAGCTATTTTGCTAAAATCTATGCCATTAGCGAAGAATTGGCAGGAGACAAAAGACTTAGAAAGGCAAATGGAGCCCGGGGACCTAAAGATGCCTTATATATCAACCGAACGTATTTTGGTTTGTACACTTTGCTGCACAATCTAGGAGCCAAGGTGGAAATTCAAATGAGAAAGGCATCAGTTAAAGAGGCTATCGCCTAATTTCGTCCTATCTAATTCTTTATTCATGAAAAGGAAGTTGGCCCTCTGTATTCTCCTTTGCGTTTTTTCGCTTGAAAATTGGGCTCAAACCGTACCTGAACATGCTTTCGGTTTGCGGTTTTCAGGTGGAAGTTTGTACAGTGGCGCTTTAAATTATCAGTATTCTGCAGATGAAGAAACTCGTTTTGAGTTTAATATTGGATTATTAAGAGGACTGAACCTAGATGCTACTGAGATTCAGATTACCTATCAGTGGGTGTTTCCAATGCACGAAAACTTCGATTGGTATGCTGGCGGGGGCGGAAAGCTTGGTTTTCAGTCGGAAAATGAGGATGAAAATAAAACGCCCTTTGGAATATCTGTAGTAGGTCAAGCGGGAATTCAATACACTTTTGATATTCCATTGCATATCTCATTGGATCTCTGTCCAGATTTGCTTACCATCAACTACAGCAATCACGCAGCTACATGGGTAAATCTCAACTTAAGTGTGCGTTATCTTTTATTCTAACCTCATAGAAAGCACCAATGAATTTTTGTCCCCACTGCGGTTCTTCGGAACTGATAATCAGAATCCCTGAAGGAGATCACAAAGAAAGATGGGTTTGTACTCAATGTGAGTCTATTCATTATGTGAATCCAAAAATTATTGTGGGATGTCTTCCCCTATGGGAGGGGAAAGTGATGATTGCGAAAAGAGGAATAGAGCCGCGCTTTGGCCTTTGGAATTTGCCGTGCGGATTTATGGAGACAAATGAAACGGTGGAAGCTGGGGCGGTGAGGGAAGTTTTGGAAGAAACTGGTTCCGAGGTAGAATTGCTTCGTTTACACACGGTTTACAATCTGCTTCATGAGCATCAAGTCTATTTAATTTTTCTGGCCAATATGAAGTCAGATCACTTCCAAACAACCTTGGAAAGCACAGAAATAGGTCTATTTACAGAAGAAACCGTTCCTTGGTCCGAAATGGCTTTTAATTCATCCACCTTCGCTCTACAAAATTATTTTGAAGATGTGCGGACGGGTAATTCAGCTGTTCATTTCGGAACCTATAAAAGGAAATAAAGAAAACATATGAATTTAGTTAGTATACAGGAGCAAAGAGGCGATGGAAAAGCTGAAAAACTCTTAATTCTTCTTCATGGCTATGGCAGTCATGAAAGAGATTTAATTTCCCTTGCCGATTTTCTTCCGGGTTCTTTTTTGTTAGAAAGCCTTCGAGCACCTCTGTCACTCCCTTGGGGTGGCTATGCTTGGTATCCTATAGAAATGGACGAGAATGGAGTTCGAATTAAGTCGGATGCACTTGAAAAAGCGCTCGATGAATTGGAGCAGTTTTTGCCTCTTTTTGTAGCAGCTAGAGGCTTGGAAATGAAACAAGTTTGGCTAATGGGATTTAGTCAAGGTTGTATTATTAGCTTGGCATTAGCGCTTAGAAACCCGCATTGGTTTGAGGGAATTATTGGATTAAGTGGATATCTATCTACTGAAGTTATACCCCCAAAAATTGCACCTTCAGACTTCTTAAATAAGAAACTTTTTATCGCCCACGGAAAAGAAGATCAGGTGATTCCCATCCAACTCGCCCGACAGACTACACAAGCCTTAGAAACCATTAAGATTGCACATGTTTACCACGAATATGAAATGGGACATGGCGTAACAGCAGAGGTTATGCGCGATTTAGAACAATGGTGGAAGAAGTCGTTTAATGCTTAAGCAAAACGTACCTTTGCAAAGTGAAAGAGCTAGAGACAAACATAGAGGGTTTACTATTAATAGAACCTAGAGTGTTTCGGGACGAAAGAGGTTATTTTTACGAATCTTTCAGCACTGAAAAAATGGCGGCTATTGGTTTGAATGAGACCTTTGTTCAAGACAATGAATCGCTTTCTCAAAAGGGGGTAATACGAGGTCTCCACTTTCAAGCTCCTCCTTATGATCAAGGAAAATTAGTTCGAGTAGTTAAAGGAGCTGTATTGGATGTAGCGGTTGACATTCGTGTAGGATCACCCACCTACGGATCCTTCTTTGCCGTAGAGCTTACTGAGCATAATAAATATATGCTTTTCATTCCTTCGGGCTTCGCTCATGGTTTTGCAACCTTAGAAGAAAATACCCTTTTTCAGTATAAATGTACCAACGGATACAATCAACAAAGCGAAGGTTCTGTAAATTGTATGGATCCTGAAATTGGCATTATATGGCCCTTTTCATCTCCTTTGCTTTCTGAAAAAGATTTAGAGGCAAAGCCCCTGTCTGAACTAATAAGCCCATTCAAATATGCCAAATAAGTGGCTTAGAATAATTGGTTTTTCTTTTCTAATTCTTGCTGTCGCAAGAATTTTCGTCTTCTTTGCTCCTAAGGATATTGGAGACAAGGAATTCAATGAAGAATTCAACAACAATTATGGTGTCTACGCACTAAGTCTGCCTGAAAATATCTTTTTTGCCAAGGAGCGGGTACCATTGGAAGACCCCGAGGTTTACGAACGATTAGAAAAGGAGATGTTGGTGAATACCTATTGGCAATCCAACGGACTTTTGGTGCTAAAAAGAGCCAATCGTTTCTTACCCGAAATCGAACGCATCTTAAAAGAAGAGGGAGTTCCTGATGATTTTAAGTACCTAGCCATTGTTGAAAGTGGACTTACTCAGGTAGTTTCTCCAGCGGGCGCTACTGGTTTTTGGCAAATCCTTAAGGAAACGGCCATTGAAAAAAAGTTGGAGGTAAATGATTATGTAGATGAGCGCTACCACATAGAAAAGTCTACCAAGGCCGCTTGTCGCTATCTAAAGGAAGCACATGGTAGATTTGGTTCTTGGACACTGGCAGCAGCTTCTTATAACATGGGAATGAATGGATTGGCTCGACAACTGGAAAGACAAAGAGTTTCAGACTACTATAGTCTTTTGCTGAATAATGAAACAAGTCGATATATGTTTCGCATTCTTGCTGTGAAACAAATTATTGAAGATCCAGAGTATTTCGGATTTCACCTTCGTAAAAAAGACTTGTATAATCCTCTTTCTGTAAGCAAAGTTGAAATAGATACCTCTATTACCGACTTGGTTGGCTTTGCTGAGAGCTATTCTATTAATTATAAGACTTTAAAGTATTTCAATCCTTGGCTGAGAGAAACCTATCTCAAAAACCCCTTGGGCAAGAAATACGTTATTCTGTTGCCGAAAGAAGACAAAGACTCTTGGATCAATGATGGCTCCATGCCCGAATTAAACAGCACAGACAGTCTATCTGTTGAATAGAAGTCTATGGCCGAAAATGTGAAAACTAAAAAAGTTGCCCAAATTGATGTTTGGGGAGCTAGAGTACATAACCTCAAAAATATTGATGTACACATTCCAAGAAATCAACTTGTTGTAATTACAGGTTTAAGTGGAAGTGGTAAATCATCACTAGCCTTTGACACTCTTTATGCTGAAGGTCAACGCAGATATATGGAAACTTTATCTGCCTATGCCCGACAGTTTATTGGAAGTATGGAAAGGCCCGATGTAGATAAAATCGATGGCCTTAGTCCTGTTATTAGTATAGAACAAAAGACAACCAGTAGAAGTCCTCGTTCTACCGTAGGAACCGTTACTGAGATATGGGATTTCCTTCGGTTGTTGTATGCAAGAACAGCAGATGCTTATAGTTACAATACAGGAGAAAGAATGGTTCAATATTCTGAAGATCAAATTCTTCAAATATTGCATCAGGATTATGCAGAACAGCGAATTCAGATATTGTCGCCCCTTGTACGTGGTAGGAAAGGCCATTATCGAGAACTCTTTGAGCAAATTGCTCGACAAGGCTATTTGAGGGTTAGGGTAAACGGAGAAATCCGTGAAATCCAAAGGGGTATGAAGCTCGATCGCTATAAAACTCATGATATAGAAGTGGTTGTAGATCGATTAAAACTAGATGATACCACTTCAGATAGACTTAAAAAATCAGTAGACACAGCCCTCAAGCTGGGCAAAGGAGTCTTAAGCATTGTTGCAGAAAATTCAGACTCCCCTCGCTTTTTTAGTCGCCATATGATGTGTCCTTCCACGGGACTATCCTATGAAGCACCCGAACCGAACACCTTTTCATTTAACTCGCCCAGAGGGGCTTGCCATCATTGTAATGGCTTAGGTCAGGTTTCGGAAGTTGAACTTAAGAAAGTAATTCCGAATCCGATTAAAAGCATTCGCAAAGGCGGACTGGCACCCATTGGTGAATTCAAGAAAAGTTGGATTTTCAATCAATTGGAAATCATAGGAGAACGTTATGGTTTCACCCTTGATACCCCGATTGAGGATATCGCACAAGAAGGGCTAGATGTTATTCTTTACGGAGCGCAAGAATCGTTTGAAGTAGAGAATAAAAATTTAGGCATTACGAGGAAGTATTCCCTTCAATTTGAAGGAATTATTCAGTTTATCGACACCCAAGCTAAAGAGGCAAACAGTGCAAGTCTGAAGCGTTGGGCTGATGATTTCATGAATAAAGTAGAATGTTCTATTTGCAACGGATCACGACTTCAACTTGAATCTAGGTCGTATAAAATCTTAGATAAAAGCATAGCAGATGTTGCTGAACTTTCCATATCGGAGCTATTACCTTTCCTTAAAAAAGCTAAAAAAAGCTTTTCAGGAAATAGGGCTCTGGTTGGAAATGAAATCCTAAAAGAGCTTGTAACTCGCACTGGATTTCTTCTGAACGTAGGACTGGAATATTTGAGTTTAAGTCGCTCGGCAAAAACACTCAGCGGCGGAGAAGCCCAAAGAATTCGCCTCGCTACACAGATCGGATCTCAACTCACAAATGTCTTGTACATCCTAGATGAACCCAGTATTGGACTGCATCAGCGAGACAATCATAAGCTTATTGATTCACTCATTCAGCTCCGAGATTTGGGCAATTCGGTTATTGTGGTGGAACATGACAAGGATATGATGGAGGCGGCCGACTTTATTCTAGACATGGGCCCAGCAGCAGGAAAATACGGCGGCAGAGTGGTTGGTCAAGGCAAGTTGGAGGATATTAAAAAAGGCGATAGCATTACTTCTCAGTATTTAGACGGAAGAATGCAAATTGCCATTCCAGAAAAAAGAAGAGAAGGGTCTGGCGATTTACTTGTTTTGCAAGGAGCTAGTGGAAATAATTTGAAAAATATAACACTGAAACTCCCTCTACAAAAGCTGATTGTAATTACAGGTGTTTCAGGAAGTGGCAAGTCTACCCTAATAAATGAAACCCTCGCTCCTATTTTAAGTCAGCATTTTTTTAAGGCCCTCAAAAAGCCAATGCCTTATAAAAAAATCAACGGACTGGAGCATCTGGATAAGGTTATAACCATAGATCAATCGCCTATTGGAAGAACTTCCAGGAGCAATCCAGCTACCTATACGGCAGTTCTAAATGAAATTAGAAATCTATTTGCACAACTATCTGAATCGAAAATAAGAGGATATAAAGCAGGTAGATTTAGCTTTAATGTAAAAGGTGGAAGGTGCGAAACTTGTCAGGGTGCCGGAGTTCGGACTATTGAAATGAACTTTTTGCCTGACGTTTATGTGCAATGCGAGACTTGCAATGGAAGAAGATTTAACAGAGAAACGCTAGAAGTTAGGTACAAAGGGAAATCGATAGCTGACATTTTAGATATGAGTGTCAATGAAGCGGTAGAATTCTTTGAAAATATTCCGAAAATACTAACAAAAATCAAAACCCTAAAGGATGTTGGACTCGGCTATATTACTCTAGGGCAGCAGTCTACTACTCTTTCTGGTGGGGAAGCTCAACGCGTTAAACTAGCAACCGAATTGAGTAAACGCGATACAGGCAAGACCTTGTATATTTTAGACGAACCCACTACGGGCTTGCATTTTGAAGATGTTCGAATTCTTATGGATGTTCTTCAAAAATTAGTAGACCGCTCCAATACGGTTTTGGTAATTGAACACAATTTGGATGTAATCAAATTAGCAGATCATATAATTGATTTAGGACCTGAAGGAGGATCGAAAGGCGGCCTGATCATTGCGGAAGGAACGCCTGAAGAAGTAGTTCAAAAGGCTAAAGGATTCACTGCCCAATATTTAGAAATTGAACTTTCATCCAAACAGAATAACAGCAGTCCTATATATTTGTAACCATGGATGCTTTTGTTGTTTCAGCTAGAAAATACCGACCTAAAAACTTTGAAGAAGTAGTAGGTCAGGGTCATGTTACCCAGACTTTACTGAAAGCAATAGAGAGCAACCACCTAGCCCAAGCCTTGCTTTTTACAGGGCCAAGAGGGGTTGGAAAAACTACATGTGCTCGCATTTTAGCCCGTTTGATCAATGAAGATCAAAACGGCGGAGCAGATAACAACGATTTTTCATTCAATATTTTTGAGCTTGATGCGGCTTCAAATAATTCGGTAGACGATATTCGAAACCTAACGGAGCAAGTACGTTTCGCTCCGCAGCAAGGAAAATACAAAGTGTATATCATCGACGAGGTGCATATGCTTTCTTCGTCTGCCTTCAATGCCTTTCTAAAAACGCTTGAAGAACCGCCCGCGCACGCAATCTTCATTTTGGCTACTACTGAGAAACACAAAATCATACCCACGATTTTAAGTCGCTGCCAGATTTATGATTTCAAAAGAATTGAAATCGAAAGCATTAGTAGTCATTTAAAATCCGTTGCCGAGGCCGAATCTGTAATAGCAGAACCTGCAGCTCTTCGATTGATTGCCCAAAAAGCAGATGGCGCACTAAGAGATGCACTGAGTATCTTTGATCGAATTGCTACTTTTTCAGGCAAAAACATCTCGTATCAAGATGTTTTGAGCAATCTTAATATTCTAGATTACGATTACTATTTTCGGGTAGTAGACCATTGTTTGGCTGGAAGTGACAAAGATTTGCTTTTATTATTCAATGAAATTTTGGCCAAAGGTTTTGATGGACATCTATTCTTAAATGGACTATGTGCTCATCTAAGAGACCTGTTAGTTGCATCGGATCCAAGAACTTTGGAATTATTGGAAGTGGGATCGGATGTCCAAGATCGTTATAAGGAACAATCGAAGAAATTATCAGCACAATTGCTTTTTGAAAGTCTTAAGGTTTTAACCCTCGCAGAAGCAAAATACAAATCAACTACCAATAACCGATTGCTCGTAGAACTCTCTTTATTGCAGTTGGTGGAAGATTTATCCACAGAAAAAAAAAAGCCTTAGCAACTGAGGCACCCCTTCCAAAACAGCCCTCATCTACCTCAGAACCTGTAAAGGAGAAAGCTCCGGTTAGTCCCCCCCCGCCAGTTTCAACACAAGAAAATGTAAAAGCAGAACTGGAGGAGAAACCGAAAGTAGTTTCAACAAATAAGAATGAGAACCTTCCCCCCATTCTTTCAAGCCCGAGCCAAGACAGTCAAAAGGAAACTCCGCCCCTTAGGAAACTCGAGGTGCCACAACGTTCTAGAATCGGGATTTCGCTGGATAGCCTATCAAGTCCTGATGCAGGAAATATTGAAAGTTCGGAGCCAGAAGAAGATGAAGTTTCAGAGAATTTCGACCTTCCATTAGCCCATCGTAGCTGGAAGAACTACGCACAGAAGATCGGAAATGCTCCCCAATTTAAACTTCACAGCCAAGCAATGAATGCAGCTAGTTTAGAAAAAGATGAAGACGGAAATCTTCTAGCTAAAGTAGATAGCCGGGCCTTAATGGGTCTTGTTTCAGAAGTGCAATATGATTTAATGCAGTTTCTGAAGAGTGATTTAAAAATTAAAAAACTACGACTTCGAATTGAGGTTGAAATGCAAGAAAAGGAGCTTGCTCCCTATACAAATGAAGAGATTTACGCGTATTTAGCCAAGATCAATCCCGCTATAGAAGAGTTAAAGAACAAATACAATCTAGAGTTTTGACAAAAAGTCTCTTCATTCTAGCTTTCCTGACTCTGGAGCTATTCCCTTTGAATAGCAATGAAGTTTGGACCATTCGAAAGGACGACCTCATAGGACTAAATAAACCCGAAAGAGAGCTCACATTCACTCGATTAAAATCGCCCTATACTGGAAGAGAAGATTCCTACTTGAGAAAAGAAGTAGCTAATGCTTTTATGGAAATGGCCGATGCTGCCAACAAAGACGGATTTCGACTTTCTGTACTTTCAGCGACTCGAAATTTCAAATACCAAAAAGGAATTTGGGAAAGGAAATGGAAAGCGGCTAAAGGAACGGATACAGAAAAAGCACTTTACATATTGCAGTATAGCAGTATGCCCGGAACTTCCAGACATCATTGGGGCACTGACTTCGACATCAATTCTTTGGAGCCCAGTTGGTGGGAAACGGCAGAAGGTAAAAAGCTCTACACATGGCTAAAGGCGAACGCAAAGCGCTTTGGTTTTTTTCAACCGTATGACAAAGAGAACAACGAAAGATTAAGCGGGTACCGGGATGAAAAATGGCATTGGTCTTATTTTCCACTCTCAAATAAAATGACCCTAGCCTATAATTTCCTAGTTGATTATGAAGACATCACAGGATTTGAAGGATCTGAAAGTGCAACTACAGTTCAGATTATAGAAAAATATGTGAACGGAATCTTTCCCGCTCAATAAATCTTCTGATTGTACTTTTCAGGAAACTTGCCGTGAATAGGTTTGTAAAAGGCTTGAATTCGTTCCATGTCTTCCGCAAAAACACCACTGGGCGTAAAACAGTCTAAAATTCCTGCTTCTTTTAATGAATAATCTAAATAACCAAGACTGATATTTACTTTAGCTTCTGTAGCTATGGTGTAAAATCCAGTGCGCCATTTTTCAACTCTGCTTCGCGTTCCTTCAGCTGGAACTAAAATGACCAAGTCTTTTTGCGTTCGCAAGAGAGAAATGGCATAGTCTGTTAATCCCGAGCCCTTTTTAGAACGATTCACCCCTATTGCGCCGGTCCATCGAAAGAAGTAACCCCAAGGCCCCTTAGTGTATACATCCTTAATAAAATAGCGAACGGGGATGCCCATCAACCAAAAAGCAGCAAGTGAATAAGGAAAATCCCAGTTCGATGTATGCGGAGCTGCAATCATCACAGAGGGTATATATTGCTGATAATCATCCACTTTTAACTTCCAGCCGCTAAGAAAAAAGAACAGCCGGGCACATAGCTTCTTCATTCGTACAATATCGATTCAAATCCGATTAAATACAAATGTTCTGAAGCCCGAGTTATAGCAGTGTAAAGCCAGCGTTTGTCTTCTGTGCTCCAAGTTCCATCCGGCAACCAAGGTCTTTCGACTAAAACCTTCGCCCATTGTCCTCCTTGGGCTTTATGACAAGTTACGGCATAGGCAAATTTCACTTGAAGAGCTTGAAGAAATGGATCTTTTAATGCCGCCTCTTTCTGCTTCGTCTTACTCAAATGAGAATAGCTACCCAACACCTCTTGAAAGAGCTTTTTCATTCTGAATTGAGGCCAAGAAGGCGTTTCTTCCTTCAAAAGATCTAAATGTACCCATGCTTCAAATTGGGAGGAACCATTGGGAAGAGAAAGTGAAGCCTCAACCTTGGCAAACCTAAATCCATAGCGCTCTTCATGCTCCTTAATTCTTAGAATTTCAACCATATCACCATTGGCCAAAAAACCACCTTGATCTTCATCGAGCCAGTGGTAGTTGTTGCGGGTAATCATCATTAAATCACCCGCTTCTATCTCAGACTCTCTAAATAAAACACTTGCGCGAATAGCTTGATTTAGCGCATTTGCCCTCTTGTTTGACCGAACAATTACTATGCTGTTTAAATAATTCTGGCGACTAAAACAGTTTTGAAAAACCTCCTCAATTTCCATCGAATCACTTAGCACCGATACATCTTTACCCGTTCTAAGTTGGAATTCTTGATCCGGTTCGAGATGTTCCCTCAAGGTTGTAGCACTCGCCAAAATAGAAGATTCTGTAGCCTGTCTTACTACCTGCTTTAGCTCAATGCTAACTACATCTATGGCATAATTTCGCTCTAAATATTCAATATCTAAAGCAGGACTTTGGGTGGCTCCTACAGGTGGAAGTTGAGCTGTATCGCCAACCAATACGAGTTTGCAAATTCCTTCCGAAACCAAACAATATTCAAACAAGTCATCCAACAAACGCCTACCATGAAGGTCTTGCACATCTACACCAATCATAGAAGCTTCATCAATAATAAAAAGAGCCCGTTTGTATTTATTTGCCTTTAAACTAAACACAGGAGTTCCATCAACAGCTTGACCAGAGCGATAGATAAATCGATGAATAGTAAAGGCCATTCGACCACTTTGAATAGACATTACTTTAGCCGCTCTTCCGGTGGGAGCCATGAGCACAACAGGAATTTTCATTCCACTCATAGTGCGCACAATTGACTTTAGAAGTGAGGTTTTTCCAGTTCCAGCATAACCTTTTAGCATAAAAACAGCTTCGTCTGACTGTAAAAAGCCTGCAAACTTCTTAAAGAATTGACCCTGATTTTCAGTAGGTTGATGAGGAAATGACTGTTTTAAACGATCTTCCAAAGAACTAGAAGCATTCATTTTTCAAAGATAACTTAGAGGTTCCCACTTTTCGATTGAAATAATTTAACTTCGTCTGCGCTTAAAAACAGATTTTTCCAATATGAAAAAATCCACACAAACACTTCTTACGGTTGGTTTAGCACTGGTTGCTATTGTACTTGGCTATTGGCTATTTAGTATTATCAACAAACCCATCGAATTCGAAAAGATAAAATCGAAACGCTATGCGAAAGTTGAAATGCGTTTGGAAGAGATTCGCGATGCTCAACAAGCTTACCGTCAGAAATACGGTAAATACAGCGATGACTTTGACCAGTTAGTAGGATTTGTAGATACGGGCATGATTGACATTGTGGTTCGTAAAGACTCTTCTTTCATGGCCTACAACAAGACCTTTCAGCAAGATATGAATCGGGATACCGTTATTATTCGTGTGATTGGCAGAGAGTCTGTTAAAAGCAGTGTTTTCAATAGCGAGTTTGATGCTTCGAAGCTAAGAGTTGTGCCAATTTCTACCATAGACGAGCAGTTTGAAATTGGAGCAGGCAGTATAGAAAGAAATGGAGTGAGTATTCCAGTTTTTGAAGTAAGTGTTTCAAACGAAGCCATGTTCAAAGACATTATGGATGTTTATGGAAATTTCATCGACAAATCCTATAAACTCCAAATGGGCTCTCTAACAGAACCCAGTGTAAGTGGTAATTGGAAATAAAGCCATAGAGCCTACTTTCTTTTTCCAGAGCAAGGAAGCTGAACAAATAAATGCCGGTAAGGGCCTTTGGGTCTTTGCTCCTGAGTTTGTTCAGCTTTCTATTTTTGAAGTTGATTCTAATTCAGTTGCCTATTCTATTGCCTTCGATTTAGGTGGAAGGAAATCGCCTCAATTAGTACTAAATTGTGTGGAATGGGCCTTTAACAATGCTCCTTCCATTGGAGCATTGTCGTCCTTTCATTGTATTTCATTCTTCGAAGCACCTTCTGTTTTTCCTCTTGCCCTTTTTGATCAATCCGAACAAGAGCAGCTTTTTCGATTTGAAAACACCCAATTTGAAGACTGTCAACTGCTCTTCTCAGTACATTCTATCTTTTCGATAGATTGTGTTGAAAGAGTTCCAGATTGGCTCATTCACGGACTTCCACAATTCTCATCGTCTCATTTTAATTGGTCAGGCGGCATGGCTTCCTTTTTACAGAGTTCTACTCTTGAAAGCAAGAGCTATTTAAAAGCATTCATCCAACCCCATTGCTTTGACGTCTTCATACTAATAGAAGGCAAACTTGAGTTATGCAATCGATTTCATTTCAAAACCGTTTCAGACTGCATTTACTTCTTAATGCTTTGTATCCAACAAACTCCGCTTAACCTAGCCATAGATTCATTTGAACTGATCGGTTTTCATCCTAAAGCGAATGAAATCTCAGGCAGTTTAAGTCAATACATAAAACAACTCCATGTACGTAATTTCAACTCTCATTTCCCCAACACTTTGAATCGCCTAATTAAATGAGAGTTATAAGCGGAAAGTACAGGGGGAAACGCATAATGGCTCCCAAAAAACTACCTGTTCGTCCAACCACCGATATGGCCAAGGAATCATTATTCAATATTTTGGGACATCATTTCCATTTGGATGAGATTTCTTTTTTAGATCTCTTTTCGGGCACGGGAAACATCAGCTATGAAATGGCATCTCGCGGATGTGAAGATGTTACGGCAGTGGATCAGGATAGAAACTGCGTTGAGTTCATCAAAAAGATGTCGATGGAAATGAAGTTCGACCATTTTTCAACTATTCGATCAGAGGCAATGCAATTTCTTAAAGGTCAGTATAGAAAATGGGATGTAATATTCGCCGACCCCCCTTATGAGTTTGCAGGACACCAATTATTAGTGGACGAGATTTTTGGAAAAGGAATGCTAGCCGAAGGCGGGATGCTGATTCTAGAGCATGGCCAAGACGTAGACTTTAAAGAGTACGAACATTTAACCATTGTGAAACGCTATGGAAGTGTTTATTTCAGCTTTTTTGAGTTTCAAGAAAGTGAATAAAGGCCGCAAAGGCTCTTGCTCTATGGCTCATAGCATTTTTATCTGCCAAACTCATTTGAGCAAAACTCTGATTTAATCCTTCTGGAAGAAAAATAGGGTCATAGCCAAAACCCTCATTACCCTTTAATTCAGTTGAAATTAAACCTTCCACCTTTCCTTCAAAAAGGAAGGCTTCACCTTTGAGGTTTATGTAAGCTATCGCCGTTCTAAATTGTGCCTGTCGATTAGAACTTCCTTCAAGCTCCGATAGCAGCTTTTTCATATTATTATCAGCGCTTCTTTCTTCTCCCGCATATCGAGCGCTATAAACCCCTGGCCTTCCTCCTAGAGACAATACTTCTAAGCCAGTATCATCTGCAAAACAAGCTTTGGAAGTTCGTTCATATATATAACGAGCCTTCATTAAAGCATTGCCTTCTAAGGTATCCCCCGTCTCAGGAATTTCTTCCTTCAATCCAAGTTCATGAGAAGAAAGAAGTTGGTAGTTTGAAGGTAAAAGGCTCTTTATTTCTGCAATCTTATTTTCATTACTAGAGGCAAAAACCAAAGTATTAATCATTGTGATAGGGTTCGTTTTTTAGGATGGTAAAAGCTCTGTAAAGTTGTTCTAAAAAAATGGGGCGAATGATTTGATGCGAAAAGGTCATTTTAGACAGACTTAAACTAGCTTGGCTTCGATTTCGAACGGCCTCATGAAAACCAAAAGCCCCTCCAACCAAAAAAACCAATCGCTTAGGCCCCATATTCATCCACTTTTGCAATTGATCCGAAAAGCCCCTACTGGTCCAATAACTGCCATTTTCATCAAGGAGGATGAGAAAGTCAGAATCTTGAATTGCTTTTAACTGAAGATCACGTTCGGCCAAAAGCAAAAGATTTTTATCAGACGATTTTAGTTTAACCTGCTTAATTTCAATTGTTTGAAAACGAACATAATGCTTCAGTCTTTTTTCAAACTGATTCATCAAATTCTCAATTTCAGAACTATCTGTTTTACCTGTAAGAAGAAATACAATCTCCAAGCTCTTCTTCGTTATTTTCGCCTAAATATAAGTCCATACCTTTTATGAATTTTTCACTTTTAAACGAACATTTTAAAGCGGCTCTTGCTGAGGATTTAGGCGATGGAGATCATTCTTCGCTTGCATGTATTCCCGCTACAGCCGAAGGAAGGGCTCATTTATTGGTGAAAGAAGACTGTGTTTTAGCTGGAATATCGCTGGCGGAACACCTTTTTGACCTCTTAGGAAAGAACTTACGATTTGAGGCTAAAATGAGTGATGGCGATTTTGCCAAGCAAGGCGATATCGCATTTGTAGTGGAAGGTCCATCCACCCAACTTTTAACGCTAGAGCGATTGGTATTAAACTATATGCAGAGGCTTTCTGGAATTGCTACTCAAGCAAATCGATATGCCCAAATGGTGGAAGGAACTAAAACCAAAGTATTAGACACCCGAAAAACAACCCCTGGACTCCGACTGCTTGAAAAATGGGCAGTAAGTCTCGGAGGTTGTTACAATCATAGAATTGGTTTGTATGATATGATTATGCTCAAAGACAATCATATCGATTTTGCTGGTGGAATTGAGGCTGCAATCCACAAAACCAAGGAGTATCTCCTTAAAACGAATAAAAAACTTTCTATTGAAGTTGAAGTTAGAAACTTTGAAGAATTAGAAACTGTTTTACGCGTGGGAGGAATACAAAGAATTATGTTGGATAATTTTAATATTGAAGACACCCTTAAAGCGGTTGAAATAATAGATGGGAGGTTTGAAATAGAATCGTCGGGAGGAATAACCAAAGAAACCCTTTATGAATATGCTAAGTGCGGAGTCGATTATATTTCAGTAGGTGCGCTTACACATCAGATTAAAAGTGTTGATTTGAGCTTAAAAGCATTTTAATTGAAGTTTCTAATTAAAATCTGGCGTTCCATCTCCATTTCATTCATTCGTTGGTCAGGCAAAGTTCCAGTGCCTTTCTTAGAAGGAATGACTTTATGGGAGGTAATTAGCGTATTTATCAAAGCCATATCAGAAGGAAGTTTGAGCACAAGAGCAGCAAGTTTGAGCTTTAGCTTTTTTATGGCTTTGTTCCCAGGCCTTCTTTTCTTCTTCACCATTATTCCATACATCCCCGTTGAAAATCTTCAAGAACAAATATTCATCCTTCTAAAAGATATCCTTCCTCCTACTTCTTATGACGCCGCTCTCTCAACCATTGAAGATATCGTAAGCAATCCGAATTCGGGTTTATTGAGCTTTGGATTTATCGCTGCCATGCTTTTCGCTACCAATGGCACCAATGCCTTGTTGAGTAGCTTTGGGCAAACGGTGCACAATCTTGAAAACGTGGGATTTTGGAAACAGTACTTCTACTCTTTCATGCTCACCTTAGTTTTCAGTGTGGTATTTGTAATCAGCATTTCAGCCTTAACCCTTTCTCAATCCGTATTAAATTACTTTGTAGCTAAAGGTTGGATTAATGTAGACGTGGCTACCCTCATACTAGACTCGAGATGGGTTCTTTTATTATTAATCCTATTGTTAAGTACATCCTTTCTCTATTTTCTTTCTCCTCTTAGAGGTAAGCAATGGGGATTTTTGTCTCCTGGTGCCTATTTGGCTACAGCCTTAGTCATCATTTCATCTTGGGGATTTGGCTATTATGTTGAAAATTTCTCTCAATACAACAAATTGTACGGCTCCATCGGAACTCTTATGGTTATTTTGCTTTGGATTTATTTAAATGCATTTGTACTTCTAATTGGTTTTGAACTAAATATGAGTATAAGTGTTGCTAAAAAGAAGCACAAAAATTGAACTTAAAAGTCAAAAGCTGTGAGAATTAAATTAATCGGGTTAATCCTCTTCTTTGCCAGTAGTTTATTTGGCCAAAAAGCAGACGAAATTGTAGGTGTTTGGTGGAATGCTGAAAAAGATGGACGTGTGGAAGTCTACAAAAAAGGCGATCAATATTTTGGAAAGATCGAGTATATCAAAGAGAATAAAAATCTGGATGGCACTGCACCTTTGAAAGACCGGAATAACCCAAATGAAAGCTTTAGAGAAAGAGTATTGCTAGGAACGGTTATACTTACCAATCTAAAATGGGATGGTACAGAGTGGGAAGGAGGAGAAATCTACGATTCTAAAACGGGAAATACATACTCTTGCTTTGCCAAAATGCAGAAAGATGGCACACTGTATTTTAAAGGATATATAGGACTATCTATTATAGGCAGAAGCACGATTTGGACTCGCTATAAATAAGCACTTCCTTCGCATAGCCGAGTTTTATTTGCACCTTTGCGATTATGCCAAAAAAGGTTGCATTTATACAAAATAGAGTTCAAAGAGGCGGTCGCTTTCAAGTTACAGCGGAAATGACTCGTGTATTCAATTCTATAGGGATTGTACCAGATTTCATCTGCTACCGATCTCGGATAGATTTAGATGAAATCAAGAGATCTTACGGTGCAGAGCTTGAACTCAATTTTATAGAAATCAAAGAACCTACTCTTCCATTTGAATGGAATATATTGGCTTTCAACAAGTCAGTGGGAAAGTATTTGAGAAACTATGATCTTGTTATTAACTCAAACAATACTTCATTCGGCCTAAAAACAGAAGTTCCTCTTATAAGTTATGTGCATTTCCCAAGGAAATACCGCTTGCGTTCGCCATTAAAATCGATTCACTTTCCAGAGGGGCCTGATAAAAAGTGGCTCGATTTAGCGAATGATCCGTTTAAAATAGTTCATCATTATTATAAGTTCGACACCCGTGTTTCGGCAGGCGATTTTCAGATCGTAAACTCAAAATTTACGGGAGACTCTTTGCTTGCGTCATATCCCATGATCCAGTTCACTTGCATATATCCACCTGTGAATGAGGTGGACAACATTCCATCTCATTTTCCAATTAAAAAGTCGAAACAAGTAGTAAGTCTTGGCCGATTTTCTCCAGACAAACGACAATTAGAGCAAATAGAAATAGCCTCTCAACTAGCTGAATTTCAATTTTATTTAGTTGGATTTATAAATAATGAAGCCTACTTTGAAAAGTGTAAGCAGAAGATTGAGTCTTTAAAACTGAAGAATGTGAATTTAGTTGGAAATGCCTCAGCCTTGGAAAGAAAGAAGATCTTAGATGAATCGGAGTATTTCCTTCACAACCTCAGAAATGAACCTTTTGGAATTACCACGGTTCAAGCCATTGCCTCTGGTTGCTATCCCATTGTACACAACAGTGGTGGACAAAAAGAAATCGTTGAAAAGGCTGCCCAGCGATTCAATGATATCACATCCGCCATTGAATGCTTTCATAGAGCCGCTCAATTGAGTTTAGAGGAAAAAAAGAGCGAAGTGAAGAAATTAGTAGAGACTCTTCCATTGTATTCAGCGAAGAAATTCCAGAAAGATTTTCAGAAATGCATTGAAAAAAGTTTGGGCCAAGAATGAAGACACTAGAAATACTTCGACTTTGGTTGAAACAACAAAAAAACTTTCTTCCCGAGCTAAAAGCACAGGCTAATCGCTACTCAAAAATTAACGATGCGCATGGTTTACCTGATCGAGTACTTTCTGAAAGCAAAGCGGTATTTATACTTTCCACTGGGAGGGCAGGAACTCAGTTTATTACAGAACTCATTGATGGTACACTGGGATGGGATGTAGTGCATGAACCCCAACCAGAATTGCTTTACACGAGTCGTTGGGCCTATGAAAATCAGAATTCTTTGCCTGAAATTAAGGCGGCATTCTTAGCCGCGCGTTATGAGATTCTTCGAAATTCGTATTTGAAGAATTTTAGATATCTGGAAACCAACAATAGAATAAGCTTTCTGGCTCCAGCTATTGCCGAAATTCTTCCAAATGCCAAGTTTATTCATCTAGTCCGGAAACCAGAATCCTTTGTAAAAAGTGGTATGCTCCGCAATTGGTTCACCAACGAGCACTTAACAGATGAGGGAAGAATCTTCCCTAAGTCGGATGGTCCAAAAACCCAAGAAGAAAAAATTGGATGGCTTTGGAATGAAACCAATCGCTTTATTCACGAATTTGGGAAAACAATGTCTTCTGAACGCTTTTTGACTTTACGTTCAGAAGATCTTTTTCAAAAAAATGAAAGTGTTAAAAGTTTATTTTCTTTTCTAGACTTAGCTTATCCTGGTGATGATCACATTACCAAGCTTCGCAATAAGCCAGTTAATCAGTCAAAAAAGAAAAGCAGCACCGTATCACTAGAAGGAAGCTGGAAAACATGGACTCCTTTAGCGAGTAAATTCAACTATTAGTTAATTTAAAGCTTTTAGTTGTCTATCGCTCATTTAAAGAACTCATTTGAAATATTATTCAATCATCCTAAGAATAGAGCCGTTATTTTTGCAATGTGAATTCGATTATCAAACTATTTATTTTCAATTTTCTCTGTTTATCCGTTCTTGAAGGGCAGATAACGAACGGACAAATTCTCCACCTTCCATTTAATGGAACTCCCTTGGATATTTCTAGTTCAGGACTAAATGGAACACCTATTGGCAGTCCGATCTATGTTACCGGCTTCGACAACACGCCCGGAGGTGCCATCCGACTAAATGGTTCCAATCAAGCCATCGATCTTCCTGCCAACTCCATACTTCGTCCGAGTGGTGTTACTGTCTCTTTTGCCTTTTGGATAAATCCATCCAACCTAACGAGCAATTGGGATCCTATTTTTAACCTAGACCAAACCCCTGTTGTCTGGAATGGATACTGGTGCGCTGCAACCGATACCTGGCTTGCCTTCTATTTTGGAGACGGTGGACTAGCGGGTCCTGCTTCGCGTCAAACGGGTTCTATAAACTATTCACTTCCGCTTAATACATGGACACACGTTGTGGGAATCATTCGAGGTCCGAATGATTTTGATATTTATATAGACTGTGTGCAGCAAACGGTAAACTATCAGGGTACAGGTGGTGGAATAAGCTGGACGGGCAACAACGGTTCCATTGGAAAGGGTCCCGATGGCAACCTAATTCCAAATTACAAGTATTTCGATGGCGCAATAGATGAGTTCCGTATGTGGAATAGAGAATTACTAGCTTCTGAAATTCAACAACTTTGCACAACAACCTGCACGAACGATACCGTTCGGCTGATAGAAAATATTTGCGAAGGCGATTCTATTCTGTTCAACAATAGATGGAGAAAAAGCACTGGTTTTTACACTTCTATCAACAATCTTCCGAATGGCTGTGATTCTATTTCATTCCTTACCTTAAACTCTTGGCCTCAAATAAACAATACCATTATAGATACTATTTGTGCTGGACAGGAATACGATTTTAATGGCCGAATTCTAAATAGTTCAGGAGTTTACACAGACAATTCTCAATCTGTGTATGGCTGTGACAGTAACTATACACTCAACCTTACCGTTTTGACTGCTACTGACAGTATTTGGATTAGTACCTCTGGAAATCCATGTACGAACGACACTTTAACTCTAACAGCAAATGGCCCTGCTAGCCGAATTATTTGGAATACCGGAGATACCGCCAGGTCTATTCAAGTAATACGAAACGGGCTCTATGAAATCACTAGTTCAGGCAGCTGTGGTAACAAGCGAACGAGTTATTTATTGGATAATCCTTGCTTGATTTCCTTGGGACAACCTCCAAAAAAATTATACGTACCCACTGCATTTACGCCTAATAGAGATGGAGTAAACGAAATTTTTCTACCAAGAGGAAATGGAATCCAAGAAATGCATATGACGATCTATAATCGTTGGGGCGAGATAATTTTCGAAACCAAAGATCTCAATAAAGGCTGGAATGGAAACTCAAATGGCATTCCTCAACCACCTGGCATCTATTTCTACGTAATCAATTGCGTTTTTGAAGGTTATGTGTTCAGACAAGAGAATGGATACGTTCGTCTTCTGAAATAACACAGCTTACTCAGTAATAAATACTGCTATCCAAAATTGCTTTCTCATTCCACCTATTCCTCAATTCAGAGGTTACTATAATGTAAAAAAGGACAACCACCATTAGGTTTTAAAAGAAACCATGGATTTGAATTCTGAGTTTAGATGTTCTTAATTAAACTTCTTTCAACTTAAATCTTTCCTTCTTAGCTTATTAGGTATAAGGCATTAGCTTAATAAAAAATTCATGCCAATTTCAGAAGAAATCAATTTAGAGATAATTGATAGAATGGGGTTCACTAGGTTACTTCCCACTTACATATTTCTTCCACATTCCCTTGACAATAGCATTAAACTCTGGCAGATAGTTGAATTTGAAGATAATCCATCCAAAAATCAAAGATGCCAAAATAGACTTTAAAGCGGCTGAAATGAAAGGCATAGACTCGAACTGAATGCTAAAAAGACCAGCGGAAAAACCTAAAACCAAAAGGCTTATAATGAGTAATTGAGGTGTATAAGGAGTCATTCTATACTTCTGCCAAACGTATTGGATTTTCCAGGAATTATTGAGAACAACAACCAAAGTAGAAGCAATTCCCGCACCAAGAATTCCAAATTTTGGAATGAAAATAAGATTGGCAACAAGGGTGGTAATCAATAAACCAGCGCTCATAAGCAAGTTCATCCGATAATACTTACCCATAGTTATAATATGGCCATTGATGCCACAAATAGCATTGAATAGCCTGCCAAGACCAATAACAACACTAATTAGTACCCCTCCTTGAAATTTAGAAGGGATGATAGAATACAATTCTTGAAGACTACCTACGACTAGAATAAAAATCCAACCTGTAGCAATAAGCAAGGCTAGAGAAGACTTCTTATAAAAAGCATTAAGTCCCTCAAAATCATTGTTTTCTAGCGACTTCGAAATTACCGTCCTACTTATTCCACTCGCAGCCTTACTGGGTGTATTTATAACCATTCCGATGAAATAGGCAATAGAATAAAAGGCTACACTTTCTAGGTCTACGTACTTTCCGATAAGAACTATATCGATCCTATTAATCAGTAAATCTCCACCATAGGTAAGAAAGCTGAAAAAACCATAATTGACTAATTCTCTCTTTGGCAAATTAGAAATAGAAGGTTTAAGGACTAAGAGCTTTTGTTTAATTAAAGAAGAAATAATTACGGCAAATTGAGAAAGAAAGCTCAAAGTGAATAAACCGATAAACCAATCAATATCAATTAAATTGAAACTATAAGCCAATAAAAGTATGAGGGTAATTACGCGCCTTTCCACCTCTTTTAAGAACAAGGGCATAACCGACTTGAATTGAGCTATGGAGAGGCTAGAGAAAAGTTCAAAGTAAATATTGAACAACACCATTGGAAATAGATACGGGAAGTAGGTAGATAGCAATTCTGCATCTCTAGCATTCTCTGTAAAAAAAACAGCGAATTCCGTTTTAAAAATATAACCCAGAAAACCAAAAGGTACAAGAAGAACTATGGGCAAAAGAAGAGCGAAGAAACCCAAGTTAGCCTTCTGATCTTCTCGAACCCTATGAAAAAAGCGAACTAAAATTTGGGGTGCACCCAAGGCGGCAAAAGTGGAAATGGCCAAAGTATAACTAAGCATCGTTTGAATGAGACCATAGTACTCCATAGAATCTTCAAATGCATATGGAAATAAAAAGAGCGTATTAATGGCTCCGAGAACAAGACCCAGATAAGTGTAAAAGGAGTTCCAAATACTTTGCTTTATTACAACCCCCATCCTATCTCCAGCTCGATAGATTAATAGAAGGAAATAAATTTAAGAGCGCATCGGCTTCAGCTGCATAAAATTGTTTGAGCTCTGCTTTTATTTCTAATTCTTCGGAACTGATTTTAGGCATTTTACCGCTGTTCAATTTTCGATACAAAGGGCCTAACTTAGAAATCAACGACTCAGGGAAATAGGGCAATAAACCAACTAGTTTTTTATGCAGACTCCCATTCTTAGTGGCGAAAGTTTCATTGTGCTTGGCAAAATTAAAATCTTGGTAGAAGCTCGCATCAATTCCTAAAAAATCACTTAATTGGCTCATAGCCTCTTTTGGATTTCTCATTGTTTGTTCAAAAACCAGAATCAACATTCTTTCATTTCCCAATGCTTTTTGCCATTCTTGGAGATAACGCGAATAATATCCTTCCATTATATGCTTCCCGCCTGGATAAACGCCTAATTCAGAAGTACAATACTGCTTGAAATCTACTTCTGTATTGTGTAACTTATACCGATTGAATTGATATTTTGAATACAAACGTGCAGAAGGCTCTCTGAGAATAAATACCACTTTGGGCTCTGATTCGAGCCTCGGAATTTGCTTTAAAGCATTTTGTTGATAGATATAGGGTGCCGTAGCCTCAAAAACAATCTTCTTGTTTTTGCAATGATCGAAGAGTTCTGAATATTTTTTTAGTCCGTGTTCAATAAAATTTGCACCTTGATTAAAGCGGTTCACAGTATCAAAAAAATAGAAGGGTTCCTTTGATTTTGAACTACATACATCCGGATGAGCCGCTAGCCAATAGTAAAGTGAACTGGTTCCAGCCTTAGGAGCGCCGGCAATTATTGTATTTGGCCACATGTGGTCAAAAATAGCTAAAGAGATTCCACTTATTTTCGAAGTCTGAAATGAAACCCAATGAAAAATAAGTTTTTACTTTTTCTCCTTCCAATTTTGGCGCTTCTAGTAGCCAATTACATTTATTTCCAACCCGTTCTGTCTGGCAAAGTATTGAAGCAAGACGATATCATGATGGGCTATGCGAAAGGTAAAGAGATTCGAGACTATCGCGAGAACAAGGGCGAAGAGGCCCTTTGGACCAACTCCATGTTTAGTGGTATGCCTGCTTTTCAAATAAGCACACAGTATCCCGGTAACATTCTTGGATACATACAGAATGCGCTCATATTTATCGGTGGCTCCTCCTCTTCCATTTACATCGTTTTCCTCCTTATGTTAGGAATGTATTTACTGCTTGTCGCCTTAAAAGTAGATCCTTGGCTTGCTACCTTGGGTGCATTTGCGTTTGGTTTTTCTGCCTTTTTCATCATCTCATTTGGGGCGGGACATAATGCGAAAGTTAGAGCTGCGGCATACATAGCTCCTACTTTAATGGGTGTATTGTT
This sequence comes from Cryomorphaceae bacterium, assembly GCA_017858515.1. Taxonomy (GTDB): domain Bacteria; phylum Bacteroidota; class Bacteroidia; order Flavobacteriales; family Schleiferiaceae; genus RFXV01. The sequence continues at coordinate 77,251 of JAFMBM010000002.1, forward strand.
AACCTTAAAGGGAAGGTATTTAACAGGTTTTGCCCTTACCGCCCTTTTCGTTGGACTTTCCGTTTATGCTAATCACCTTCAAATCACCTATTACGAAGCCATCCTAATTCTTGTGATTCTATTGGTTGAAGCCTTTTTTGCTTTTAAAGAGAAAACTATAGCTCAGTTCATGAAATCGGCTGGCATTCTATTGGCTGCAGCCATCGTTGGTATTGGACCCAATATTGGAAATTTATGGAGTACCTACTCCTATACCTCCGAAACCATGCGTGGCGGCTCGTCTGAATTGGCTTCAAAGGCAGAGAGTAAAGGAGGATTGGACTTCGATTACGCAATGGGTTGGAGTTACAGCGCGGCTGAAAACTTTAATCTCATTGTTCCAATGTACACAGGCGGCGGAATGTCTGAAGACTATTCCTCTACTGAAACCTATCAGCAATTCTTTCCTCTCATTAAACAGAGTTTTCAAAGAGACGGCTATTCTGCTACACAGGCAGGTGAATCGGCCGAAAGGTTTATCGGCTCCCTTTTTTATTGGGGCGAAGAAAGCTTAGTCAACGGTGGCTATTACCTCGGAGCCTCTATCTTTTTCCTTTTCATTCTTGGACTTTTAGCCATGGAAAGAAAAATGAAGGTCTGGATTATTGCCGCTTTGGCGATCTCTGTCTTTATGGGTATGGGAAGGCATTTTGAAACCTTTAATCGTCTTTTATTCGACTATCTACCTATTTATAACAAATTTAGAGTCCCTTCTATGTCCTTGGTTGTGGCCTTTGTTGTTATTCCATTTGGCGCTATTTATGGGCTTAACGAATGGCTTAAAAAATCGAATGAAGATAAAAAGAGACTTCTTTTAAATGCAGTCATGGGCGTTGGAGGACTTTATATACTTCTCTTTCTCGGTTCTGGCCTGCTTTCTTTCGATGGGATGCGTGATGCCCAATTGGGTCAACAAGGATTGGATGTGGACCAACTATTGGCCGATCGCAAATCTCTTCAACGAAACAGCATTGGACGAAGCTTGGTCTTTTCGGCAGCCATAGCGGCCTTTCTATGGTTTTTTATTACCGACAAACTCAATAAAAAGCTATTAATTCCATCTTTAGCTTTCATTTTAATGGCTGATTTATGGATGTTCGACAAGCAACATCTAAACTCAGATTCATTCATGACAGAGAGAGAATTCAAAAACCAGTATGCGCCTACCGCAGCCGATCAACAAATTCTTCAAGATCCTGCTATCCATTACCGCGTAATGAATACCACTGCCGGCCTTACCTCAGACTCCTACACCTCTTATCATCATAAATCTATTGGTGGTTATCATGGAGCAAAGCTGATTCGCTACCAAGATCTTATTGAAAATCAATTGAGTAAAAACAACCCAAAGGTTTACGATATGCTCAATACCAAATATTATATCATTCAACGAGAAGGCAATGGACCCCAAGCCATGCCAAATCCCACAGCCCTTGGGAATGCTTGGTTTGTTAGCTCAATTAAACAAGTAGCAACGGCAGACGAAGAAATGGCGGCTCTAGATAAAGAAGTATTTCAACCTGAAAACGAAGCAATTGTAGACCAACGATACAGTACTTATTTGGAGGGATTAGGAAATAATTCTACTGGATCAACTATTCGATTAAAAGAATACGATCCTAAAAGAATGGTTTATACGAGTGAGAATACCTCTGGTCAGGATTTGCTTGCTGTGTTCTCAGAAATCTATTATGAAGGGTATAAAAACGACTGGAAAGTGTTTATCGACGGAAAGGAAGTAGAAATGATCCGTGTAAATTATCTCTTGCGCGGACTTCGCGTTCCCTCAGGTTCAACTGAAATTGTCTTTTCGTTTGAGCCTTATACTTACTTAACAGGGGAAAAGATTGACAAGGGCTTTTCCGCCGTACTTCTATTGGCTCTTTTGGGTTCTCTATTCTTTGCATTTAGAAAAAAAGAGGGGCAATCTATGGTTACAGAGTCTTAAGAATCTCAGCCAACTCAATGGCTTGGTTTTGTCTTAAATATTTGATCGAATTTAAACCTCCTTGTTCCGACTTGGAGGTTTTTTCATGCTCAAAAGTCTGGAGGTAAGCACGAATACCTTCCACGTCATTGTAATCGAAGAAACTGCCCGATTGTGTCTCTGAAATGATTTTAGCCGCATCGCAATACACGGGTCCTATCCCTAGGATTGGTCTTCCTGAGCCAATGTATTCAAACAACTTACCAGGAATGATTCCTTGGTTGGGATTTTGATCGGGTATTACAAGCAGAAGAAGTTCTGCCTCAGCCATTCGAGTGGTAATAAGCTTGTGTTCTATATGTCCAAAAGCGCGAAAACCATTGCCCAATCTTCCAAACAACTGATGCATCTCTTCATCTGCCTTTCCGAAAAGCTTTAAAGTCCATTTTTCTTTATTACCGTTCAAACTCAATAGCGCATCAACTAAACTATGGCAAGGGTAAATCTTGCCAATTGTACCTGCATATACAATACTGAAGCGCTCGATTTCTGGTCTTGGACTTGGAAAATCTTCTTCGTCATATCCATTGGGCATGAATCGAAATTTAGATCTATTTCCATCTATTTTTTTACGAAGCAATTCTGTTAAATACGGACTAGAACCCATTACGACATCCGCCTTTTGCAGAACATTGCGCTCCATTCTCTTATCTAAATAAGTAGACAGAAGAGTAGGATACATTTGTTTGTAATAGTAAATATCCGTCCAAGGATCCCTAAAATCAGCCATCCAATGAATTCCAAAATGCTTTTTTAGTTTTTTGGCTATTAGGTGGGAAGAATGAGGTGGGCCTGTACTAATGACTACTGAAATATCTTGACTTTTAATCAGTTCCACTGCCTTTTTATAGGCAAATGAATTCCAACCTAAGCGCGCATCGGGAAGGAAAAAATTACCTCTAACAAACTTTGCCAATTTTGAGAAAAAACTCGTTTTCTGCTCTTCATTGGCGAATCCAGAATAAGGTACTTGCTTTTTTCCTGATGCTTTTAGGTATAATTCAAAAGGTTCAAAGGTTGAGGTAGAGTGAACCTCAAGCTGATCTGAAATTTGGTCTACTAAGTTGGAATCTCGAATGGGCCAAGTGGCCTCATTTTCTTTAACGGTAATTACAATGGGATCAATTCCGTTTTGAGGCAAATATTTGCAAAACTTTAACCACCGTTGCACACCAGGGCCACCAGCAGGAGGCCAATAATATGTGATAATGAGCACTTTCATAGGTGGGAAATTGGGTTTGAGTGATTCCGATTCAATCACCAAATTAAATCCAAATTACAAATACTCTTTTTGGAAATAGTACAGATCGTTGTGAAGGCTATGATCATTGAGAACAATGGAGGCAAATAAACAATACCGCCTCTATTTATCGTCCTTAATTTCCTCGTAATCAACGTATTTTCCACCCCAATCTTTGCTACTTTCTTCTTTATTTGGAGAAGAATTGGCGCTCTTACTAGAGTTCACATTCGGCTTCAAAAAGCTTTTTAGAAAATAATAAATACTATAACCCACCAAGGCTAAGAAAAGAAGTCTGATCACTTTTTGTAGATATAAGGCTTACGAAGGTACAAAGTCAAACGACATATCTACACTGCTTTTAAACGGGATGGTTCTTCCATAGAAAACAATGAAGTTCAGAATAGGCCGTTTCTTCTATTGGATCGAATATTTCTAACTCACTCAAAGGGTCAATGCCAACATTCGTTTCCTTGTTTCACTAAAGAAGCTCGTAATTCAGGCGAACATCTCAAAATCTAGCTGTTACTTAGCGAAACTAAAGTAATTGAGTTGGGTATCCGTATTTTACTTTTTCTATGGTTTTTGCTTCCAACCGTACTGTTTTCGCAACCTGGAAGTTTTAAAACTATGAGTTCGACTTTTGGATCCAACAGTCGGATTGTTGCGAAAGGGGGAGGATATGCCATTTTATCATTGGCAGATTCCCATTTAAGCGCTTTCAATCGGTGCGGACAAGTTCAATTTTCCTTAAAAATCGATGGTCAGACTAACACGGGATTAACTCAGTTTGATCCTGTGGATTTCAAGCGATTACGGAATGGAGATTATGCCTTGCTCTTCTTTGCCAAGCAAAATGACATTCGTTTCGCAGTAGTTGCCCGACTTGATTCAACTGGATCGTTAATATGGTCTAAACGGATTGAAAACCCTTCTAACTCATTTGAATCCATCGATTATACGATAATGGAAAATAATTCAAATGAACTCTTTATTTACGGCAATGCTACTGAAATTGCATCTCAAAGTATTCACCTTCGATTGACCAAATTGAACGGCGCTACAGGCCAAGTTATTTGGACTCGATTTTACAGCACTGGCGGTATCTGGGGTACAGCCATTTACACCTCGGACAATGGTTTTTTACTGCGATCGGGCTCTTCTTTTCTTAAAACCGATGCCAATGGAAATGCTCTTTGGCTTAAACGAAATTTCAATTCTAGCATTGGTAATTACTTCAATACTTTAGTCGAAACAACCGATGGATTTATTTACGGAGAACAAACACAGCTCACACCTCAAAGTGCCATAACCAAGCTAGATAAGCAAGGAAATCCCGTTATCAGAAAAGCGATTAATTTAGACAGCTTCCCGCGTAAGATTATAGCATTGTCTTCCGGTGGCTTTATGGCAATTATAACCCGTTCAAATTTTGGTTTATCGACTTTAGTTGAATTTGACAATAATATGAATGTAGTCAGAAGTGGAGACGCGGGTGGCGGGATTGTTTTAGCCGACTTTTGTTTAAATCGACTTTTGGAACCCATTGCTGTTGGAATTGGATTTTTTGCACCGACACAAATTTCGCACTCGCGCTCAAATCTCTCAAATAACTGCAATCTCACGGCCTCCATCCCTCCTCTTCTTGATCTTGGTTTTGCACAAAATCCTGAAACCATTTCTCAATTTGATGTTCTTTTTGTTAGTACTGACATCCAACTACAAATTAGCCCAAATAGCTTTACAGCAGTTGAAGTTTGTACCGGCATTTCAAGAATTAATTTAGGTCCCGACCGAATGTATTGTTCTGGATCTACATCCAACCCCCTACAAGACTTGAATGGAAATACATTCCAAACCTATCTCTGGAGTACGGGAGAAACTTCACCTAGCATTGTACCCACTCAATCGGGCACCTATTGGTTGATTGGATTTAGTGAATGTGGAAACGACTTTACTTCCGACACTGTCGAAATTAATGTAGTTCCTACTACCCCCGCTGAATTAGGTGAAAAGCAGTTTTTATGCGATGGCGAGTCCATCGTTTTGTCAGCACCCAATTGCAATGCCTGCTCTTATCAATGGAGTACTGGAAGTACCAACCAAAGCATTACCGTAAAAGACCCGAATGACTATTGGATAGAAATTGACAATGGAAATGGATGTACTACTTCCGATACCGTTGCCATTCTAGATGGAATTTGTTACTGCGATGTTTTTATGCCCACAGCTTTCACCCCAAACGGAGACAGCAAAAACGACCAAATTTCTCCTGTCTTAAATTGTGAACTTCAGGCCTATAGTTTTAGTGTATACAGTCGCTGGGGAGAGTTGCTCTTTAAAAGCGTAAATCCTCTTTTTCAATGGGATGGCATGGTAAATGGCTCACAATGCACGTCTGGAGTTTACTCCTATTCTGTAGAGTACCAGGCAATAATTAAGGGGGAAATTCAAGAAGTACAATTTCAACGAGGGTATTTTCACCTTATCAATTAGAAGATAAAAACCTTCTTTAACTAAATATAAATGAGCGAATTCTGAACTTTACACCCCCCCTTTTGTTTGACGATTACTGATTGATTTCGTATGTCTTTAAAATTTATTGAAATTCTGTTTTTTACTTTCTTGGGTTGCCTCTATGCCAAAGGGCAGGCTGGAATGGAAAAAACCTTTGGAAATCCCTTAAGTACACAACTCAGAGTAGAGTCAAATGCTACTGGTGTGGTTATATCCTCCTTAGATCGCGTTCAACTGGCTCAATACGATGAATGTGGAAACCGTCTTTTTGCCTTACAGTATCAAAGACAAATTAATCCAGCAGCGGGTTTCTTCGCGAAAGACTTTCTTCAACTCAGCAATGGTGACTTCGTTTTCTTAGTACAAGCTAGGTCTGCAAATATTTCTAAATCCGTCCTAATCCGAACAACCGTTTCTGGCGCGGTAGTATGGTCTAACGAAATATATAATCCTAGTGGAGATTTTAATTTTAATGAACTGTCCATAATGGAAGACAACCAAGGCGATATAATAGTTTTTGGTTGTTTACCACAAACGCTGTTTGGAACTAGCTTCCCGAGATTGACCAAAATTGAAGCTGGCAGTGGACAAATAATTTGGACTAGGTCGTACTTAATTTCAAAAACTTTTGGGAAGGCAATATCTACTTCAGATAATGGAGTTTTAATGCGTCTAGGCAGTACTCTGATGAAAGTAGATGGAAATGGTAATCTCCAATGGGCTGTAGATGCTGTTGGACTGGCAAACAATTCAGAATTAATTTTTGAAATATCAGATGGTTATATTTTCACAAATGGAAATTCATTCACCAATTTCATAGAAATATTCAAAGTAGATTTCCAGGGAAATTCAATTGCCAAAAAGTCCATTCGTATTGAGGGACTCGCTTTTGATATAGAACGATCTGGTAATAACTCTTTCATCGTAGGACTTTCAAGAACGAATGCGTCTTTTAATTCCCCTGTGGAACTATTAGAGTTTGACGATAATTTGAATTTCCTTAGAAATACTCGAACAACAATCTCCTTTTTGGGAACTGACTTGGAGTTTAACTCTAAACTAGAGGCTATTGTAGTTGGTAAACCAACTGGAGTTAATAGCTGTATAACTCACTTCAATTCCGACTTTAGCAATAACTGCAATACATCGGCGGTGAATCCCACCTTTCTTGATCTCAATTTCAGCACAAACAACCTATCTGTAAGTCAAAGCAATCTCAATCTTTCCATTCGTCCCTTTCTTGTATCAACAAGTCCAATTAATTATACCGAAACAGAAGTATGTCCTGCATCACCACCTGAAATATCATTGGGTCCAGACAGATCTATCTGTGCAAATTCTACCGAAATATCAGATGCTCTTGGTGGACATTTTGATAGCTTCTTATGGAGTACTGGCGAAACATCTTCTGCCATAAGACCGAGTCAATCGGGCACTTATTGGCTTTTAGCTACGAGCTCATGTTCTGGTCTTTCCGCTTCGGATACAGTTGAAATCAGCGTCTTTCCAACGGTTGAAATTAATTTGGGAACTACAGCTACTATTTGCGGCAATCAGACAACAGAGCTTATTGGCCCAGATTGCAATAACTGCAATTATTTATGGAGTAACGGAAGCCAAAACCAAAGCACAAATATTTTTGAGGTAGGTACCTATTGGTTGGAAATTGAAAGTGAAAACGGCTGTTTTTCTTCCGATACTATTGAAGTTGATTTTGGCTTATGTGATTGTAAAACCTATATCCCCTCCGCCTTTACGCCCAATGGAGATGGAATTAATGAGCAATTTTCACTTTCAGTAGCTTGCCAAACTCAAAGCTTTCAATTTGTACTTATAGATCGTTGGGGAAAAGTAATCTTTCAAACGAACAATCCTGATTTCACTTGGGATGGAACATTAAATGGCCAAAATTGCACTGCAGGATTTTATAGTTATCGACTTGAATATTCTCCTGTAGGTGCAGACGGTAGGCTTACAACTCAAGTAAAATCAGGTCAAATTCAATTACTTAGGTAATTTTCTGAAGATCTTTGTGACTTACAATCCAGCAATAAGTGGATTGCAGCTTCCAAATGCTATAGCCGAAAATTATTGTTGGTTTGAAGTATGGTAAATTTTACCACCTTCCACATTGTAGGTCTCATTTAAGTACCAATCTTGAAATTGAATTCCACCTGATTGGGCCCAAGAGGCGAAATAATGATAGGCTTCTGTAATGGCCACTTGCTCTTGTGGATAGGCAAAGGTGTTCAATCCACTTAAATGAATAGCCCAAGGCAATCCACTTTCAGTTGAATAACTTCTACCTTGAGCAAGCTCACTTGCATCGGCACCCTCATTAAAATGACTTGCATCCGCTAAGTCTGTAGGCAGATAATTCTTCAAATGAACCTCTTGCCCTCTATTTCCATCTGAAATTAAGAATGGATTAAAAGGAGCCGCACCTACTTGACTCATAGGCACTGGATGTGTTAGCACAATTCTATTCGATACCACAACAGAAGGGAACTCAGTATCACCCTGAACGGTGTTCACAAAAGTTGACCTAGATACACCCATGCGTTCCTTTACTTGATCTGTAATGATAAATACTGCCGAACTCTGTCCTGCTTCTGTATTGTTTCCGTTTAATTGAATATAGTTTCCATAGAGCTGGGGCGCAGTAGAACTTGAGATATCAGAAGGCAGAAGTCCATCTATTTGAACTCCAAATCCATTGTTTCTATAAGCTCCAGAGGCGATAAAATTGTATTCCAGTTCAATCTCTACTAACTCATTGCTTGCGTTTGAGATAAGGTTGGTAGAATAATCTACTACAAGATCATTGAAATCATAATCACCCTGGTAAGGCCAAAGATCTTCAAAGGCCAGGCTACCATAAGCAAAGTTATTATTGGCTTTTGCAGGATCATTTGGATAATCATCGTCCGTGTCAACTACCCCATCCCCATCTGTATCCAAGGGTGTTCCTAAATTAGGTAAGTTGGCCCCTGAAATAGCCGCATAATTGCTCGCAGACACATAGAATAAAGCATCATTGAAATCAAGATCAGAACCTATATTATCACGATTTATATCTTCAAATCCCAAAACAATGCGCTGCCTATTCCTATCTATCAAGGCAACGTGATGTTGAGATGTGGCAGCCGAAGGACCAGCTGTACCATTCGCACCGTTATTCGTATTAAATGAAGGCTGTGAGAACCAATTTATTGAGGAAGTATTGGTCTGTTGGCTGCCTGAATTCCAGGCGTTTTGAAGAAGGATCCAACCCAAACTTGTTCCGGCCTTAAAAGAACCCAGTTTCACTCTATTTCCCGCTTGCAATCCGCCATCTGAGCCTTGAGCACTAGAATTAGGGAAAATAATGAAGATTGAATCAACATCAGCTTTCGTCGCTGGAGGGTTAGACGTATTGTATTTGAAGAAAGCCAGTGTGTTCTTGTATCCAGCCCCTTCGTGCAAAAAGGTTAAAGAAATTTCAGTGTCTTGTGTAAGGTGGATTTCATCATCAAAACTTGGGTCGATTAGTCCCAAGTCCATTGGAACGCGCTCTGGAAGCAATGCATTTACCTCTGATATAAACGATGCATCAATCACGTCATTCACCGGCTCGAGATTGGCTGGTACTCCTTGCGCATTAAACGTACTTAGATAATAATATTTACCATTTAGGTGGATGGGAGCATGCGCCAATTTCATGTTTTTGTTAGAGCCAGTATTTGGAATTAATTCACCTCCGAATGTGTGGGAAATACGATTTGAATTAATTTGAAGGAATACTTCATTCACCATGCCAACACGATTTACTCTAACGAAAACGTTCCTCAGGAAAGAAGGTATCTCAAATTGACTTGCAAAGCTTCCATATGAATTGGTAGTTCCTGAGAATAAAAGCTTTCCACCATCTTCCATTGATTTATCATAAATGTAGATTTTAGAATTTGGAAAAGGATTACCCTGAAGGTCTTTTACGTTAATTTCAATTTCAACGGGTTGAGTAGTTGAAAAATCGAAAGACGATGGAACGGTAAGGGTGGATGCTCCTTCGGACTGCTCTACCATGGGCAGATTGATTGAGTCTACCTCTTTTTCGCACGAGGTTAAAATGAGAGTTAAAAATACGAAGGAAAAAATCTTTTTCATTGCTAAGTTGTATGCCGTATACATGTCAATTGTAGCGCAATAGTAACAAACCTCTATTTATCAATACTTTAATGTTATTCGAAAAAGGGATTTATTCCCAAAATGAATTAATATTCCACTTTTGATACTGAATCCATTCTACACAACTATCTAGGATATATAGGCCAATAACTAAAGACGATACCGTAACAGAAGATCTCAGTTAGCCAAAAAAACGTGGTAAAAAAGTATTTGAAGAATGGAAGATATCTTAAAAAGAAAATCCCTTCCATTATTCATGAAAGGGATTTGTCGGGGTGGCAGGATTCGAACCTACGACCTCCTGCTCCCAAAGCAGGCGCGATACCGGGCTACGCTACACCCCGAAACTTCCTTTAACTGAAAGGCCGCTTCTAAATTTAAAAGCGGTGAGAGGGGGATTCGAACCCCCGGTACCGTTGCCGGTACGGCAGTTTAGCAAACTGCTGGTTTCAGCCACTCACCCATCTCACCTCTGTCCCTCTGGTTAAAGAGGATGGCAAAAGTACATTGTGTTTTTAATTTGAGCAACAAAAAATTTCAATCGGGGTAAGCAACTCTAAAATGATAGATTTCCTGAAGTTTTTTCTTGATTGCCTCCTTGGCAATACTGATCTGTGCCAAGGTAATTGACGCATCAGAAAATTGATTTTCAGACATTTGGTTATCCACAATTCGATCTACCAATTCTTCAATCTGTTTGGCATCTTTTTGCGCTAAACTTCTACTAGCCGCTTCTGCTGAGTCGGCAATCATTAAAATTGCCGTCTCCATACTGAAAGGTTTTGGCCCAGGATAGCTAAATTTCTTCAAATCTACCTCCTCCGTTGGGAAGCTCTTTAAATACTGTCTATAAAAATACTGAACCGTGCTGCTGCCGTGATGGGTTCGGATGAAATCAATTAAAGTTTCGGGTAGATTATGGCTTCTCGCTAGCCGAATTCCATCTTTTACATGTTGAATTATTATTTGAGCACTTTCTTCAAAAGCCAACTCATTGTGTGGATTCACTCCTGTACTTTGATTTTCTATAAAATAAAGAGGATTCAACATTTTACCAATATCGTGGTATAAGGCTCCCGCACGAATCAATAAGGGATTTCCCCCAATAGCCAAAACAGCAGACTCCGCTAAATTAGACACTTGCAAACTATGCTGAAAAGTTCCTGGAGCCTTCTGCGCCAATTCTCTTAATAGGGGGTTGTTGGTATCTGTAAGCTCCAATAAACTCACATCCGAAACCATTCCAGTCAACTTCTCAATAAGGTATATCATTGGAAAGGCAGCCAACGTAAGCAAGCCATTAATTCCTAGAAACATATAATCCATTAAAGGAACCTCAGAAAGCGTAGTATCTCTATATAAATAAAGAGAGGTATAAACAATAAAATACACTATCACAATCTTACCGAGGGTAATAAACAACTGGGCCCTTTTATACAGTAGATCTACTGAAACAATGGCATAAAAGCCAGCGATAAAATGCAAGAAGACCATTGCTAGACCTTCGGGAGATAATAGCCCAATGCTTAAGATGGCTAAGATGTGCACAAACAAAGCCAATCGGGTATCGAAAAAAGCCCGCAGTACAATAGGCAAAATGGGTACAGGCGCAAGCAAGAGATATTCATGTCCGAACTGTAATGATATGCGAGCTAAAGCCGTTACCATAATCCACATCAATAAAAGAGTGGATAAGCTGGAGAAATCATTCAAAACATTGATTCTAAAACGGGCCAAAAACAAATAGAGCATTAAGAGTAGAAGAACGGTGAGCATGGCTACTCCTAATAACTCTTTCCAACGAGCCGATCCTTCTTCTTCTCCTCCAGAATAGGCTTCCGCCAAAGCTTCGAGCTTTCTAAAACTTAGTTCATCTACCAAAGCTCCTTTTAAAACGACTACCTCTCCTTTCGAAATTTTTCCTTCATTGGGAGTAAGCATGGCCATCCGCTGGGCGCACAGCTGAGCTGTTGCCGCCGTATCAATGCTCATATTCGCAAAAAAGAATCCACGAAGTGAGGCAAAGTGACGATCGAAATAAACCTTGCTAGACGATTTTAATTTGCTTGAAATGCTATTTGGATAATCTGAGAGATCGATTAGATTGGATTCTAAAACAGAAAGGCTCTCATCCTCTGTACGGATGATCAGTGGCCTTCCTTCCTTTCCAAACCCCTTAAAACTCTGCAATATTCCTTTATCCAATAGAGAAGTAAATTGAAGCTCTAAACCTTGAGGTAAACTGTCTGCTATAGTGCTCCAAGCTTCCAATCTACTCCTCATATTCTCAGGGGAGAGCTCTACTTCTTTTAAAAAAATAGGACAGTATTCCTGAATTTCCTTAGCCTCTTTTTGTAGCTCCTTCTCTGATTTGGTCAACGAAAAGTCAAATGGTGCTTTTAAGTCGGCATAAACCCAGGGTTGTCCCTTCTGAAAGTCATAACGAAAAGAATGATAATTAGGATATAGGGCAATGAGGATCAATGCGGCGGCGATAAACAACAACAAACGCGTGAGTCCTCTGTTGTACGATGTAAATCGATCTAGGAGTTGCTTGGTTTTCATAGGTAGGACTCAAAGGTAATACACCTAGTTATTCATCTAGGTGAAAGTCAAAGAATTGATAAATGAAAAGCCCAAGCTCAATTTCTCTTGCCATGTAAAGAGAAGAAAATGCATCTTTGAAGTATTACACTAATTCTATTTTATGTCAGAAGATAAAGTCCTAAAAGCGTTCGAACAGAAAAACTGGAACGAAATTAAAACCAATGATTCTTGGGCCATTTTCAAAATCATGAGTGAGTTTGTAGAAGGTTATGAAAAACTCTCTAAAATTGGCCCCTGTGTTACCATATTTGGATCTGCGCGAACTAAGGAAGACAACCCCTATTACAAGTTGGCAAGAGAAATCGGAAAAGATCTAACCCAAAAAGGCTATGGCGTAATTACTGGAGGAGGCCCTGGTATTATGGAAGCGGGAAATCGTGGAGCCCAAGAAGGTGGCGGAACCTCCGTTGGACTCAATATAGATTTGCCATTTGAACAATCAAGCAACCCTTATATAGACAACGATAAAAACCTAAACTTCGACTATTTCTTTGTGCGGAAGGTTATGTTTATGAAGTATTCTCAAGGATTTGTTGCCATGCCAGGAGGCTTTGGAACTTTAGACGAGCTCTTTGAAGCACTTACCTTGATCCAAACCGATAAGATTGGTAAATTCCCTATTATTCTGGTTGGAAAGTCTTTTTGGTCTGGTTTAATCGATTGGATTAAAAACACCATGTTAGACGCGCACTCCAATGTATCTCCTGAAGATTTAGACATCTTTCTTTTAGCAGACACTAGTGAGGAGGTTTGCTTCTTAATCGATGAGTTTTACAGTCGTTACTTACTGAAACCAAACTTTTAAATCAGTTAAAGTGTGCCTAGTCTCGATACTTATTTTCGAGACTAGTTCGCCTTTGCTCTAGCAGAGCGCTCCCATGCTGCCGCTTGACTGCCTTTAATCCACCTTCCAAAACCCGCAAAAACAGCATAATTCATAAGACTAAAATAATAGGGGACGTAAAAGGCTGAACTCTTCTTGTTTTTCAGCGATTGTATATATCTTATAGTGGCTAAGAAGTAGAAAAATACTTGGAAAGCAAAAAGGATGGTATAGATCCAATGAACGGAAAGAAGTGGAATATTCAATAGAAAAACGAGGGGTAGAGAAAAAGCAGAAATAGACCATCTCAGCACCCTATGGCTGATATAAATAAAGCTAAGTAGTGGTCTTTTAATTGGAATGAGTAAGAAGCTCAATCGATGCATGCTTTGCCAACCACCGGCTGCAATTCTCACCTTCCTATTCAGTTCTTCCTTTACATTGGCCGAAGGAGATTCCATTGCATAAGCTTCAGGTTCGTATAAAAATCGATATCCTTTAGCCGCAATTCTCATGCTCTGCATAAAGTCATCTAAAATACTATCCTCCTCCAGATCTTCGCAAAGAGCAGTTCTAAAGCTTACCAGCTCGCCTGCAGCACCAACAATGGTAAGTAATTCTGAATCCCATTTTTTAAGTGTGCTCTCATACTTCCAGTATAAGCCTTCTCCTGCCCCACTGAGTTCTGCCCCTTTTGCTGGCATCACTCGCTTCTCACCCGAAACGCCTCCCACCTCATCGAATTGATAATGACGCGCCAAATTGCGGATGGCATCTTTATTCAACATGGTATTTGCATCACAAAAAACAACTATCGGCGTTTCTACGAACTTCATCGCACGATTCTCCGCTGCCGCTTTTCCAGCCCTTCTATCCTCATGTAAAAGCAATATGCCCTCATAGGATTTCAGAATTTCAACGGTGCCATCCGAAGACCCATCTGTAATAAACAAGAGTTTTAGTTTTTCTTTAGGATAATTGAGCTGGAAACAATTCTCGACTTTCTCTCGAATGAAGTCTTCCTCATTAAAACAAGGCACGACCAATGTAACCGCGGGCTCATATTCCATTAATTTCTTAGGCTTAACAAATAGTCTTTTAATTCGTACCAAAACCAATAACACTATTCCGTACCCCAAATAAGTATAGAAAACAAGGGCCAATAGAATCCAAAAAACCAAGGCAATAGCGCTCATATTCATCGGGTTTTTTGAGTGGTGAAGTATTCAAAGAAGGGCTTAATATCTTTTCTAAACCTCCTTACGAAGGCAGTCCAAAGATTTCCATCCTTCATGGTACGTCTCATACTTGTCCACACCATTCCTTTTCTGCCCATCACAATAACAATTTTGCCATGATGACCGAGTTCCCATGCTAGAGTTCCATCCGAGCCACGCACTACAGACAAATCATATCCACCAACCTTATCTGAGATTTCTTTCTTAAAGCCCATAGTTCCTCCCATACAAACGAGATGCGGACGTTTGGCGGCCTTCATTAAAACGCTAATGTGCTTGGCAATTTGGTAGAGTCGCAATGAAAGTGGATGACCGCTTCCTTCTGTATAAAAAGCATACAAGCCAGAAGTGCAAACCACCCCTTCCTCCTGCAAAGGGTCTACCATAGAATCTACCCAATTACTAGGATATAAAGTATCTGCATCACCTGAGATAATGTATTTACCCTTTGCCACGTTGAGCCCTGCTTGCCGTGCTGCAGCATAGCCCTGTATCGTTTCCTTTACATATTTTGCGCCACTTGCCTTTATCGTCTCGGCCGTTTTATCTGTTGAATTATTATCTACCACAATAATTTCAATGGCATAGCTAGGCTTTAAATCAGAAAGACTGTCTAAAGTACAAAGTAGATTTCGTTCTTCATTCCAAGCAATCACTACAATAGATACTTCGGGCGAATCGCTTTGTAGTTTCAGAATCCGATCGCGAATCCCTTCCAACTCAGACGGGGGAATTTCATCCATCGTTTTATTCTGAAAGCGTTGCTTTTGTCTAAGCTCTTTTGAAATTCTATAACTTGTTATCATATACATTCATTGTAAATGGACAGTGTTTTCTGAGCAGACGACAACCAACTAAACTCCTTGGCCCTTTGTAATCCTAATTGTTTGAGTCGTTTTCGCCATTCTTCATCGCTGAGCAAATTAACCAAAGCTTTTGCAATTTCCTCACTTCTCTCCGGATCTACTTGCAGGGCTGCATTTCCTGCAATTTCTGGCATAGAAGAGGTATTTGAAGTGATAACGGGAAGTCCACAAGCCATGGCTTCTAAAATGGGTAAGCCAAAGCTTTCTCGGCGAGATGTATAAAGCAATACTTCCGCAAGGCTCAAAAGAGCAGGCATATCTTGATTGTGCACATAACCAATGCTATAAATTCGATCGTGAAATTGAGCCCACTCCGCTTCTTTTGTAAAAAGGGACTGTAGAGTTGAATTAAACTCGGCTACAACGAGTTTGAAGTCTTCATGCAAATGAGGGCATGCTTTTAAGAAACCCAAAATAGTATTGTAGGAGTTTTTCTTTGGATCCGTATTGCCCATAAAAAAAAACAAATTGATCGGGAAGATCGTATCGTTTTTTTACTTCTTTTAGCTTCTCCTCTGAATGCTTAGGCTGGAAGTGATCTGAAACCCCATTGTAAACTGTGCATAGCTTTTTCATCTCTAAGCCAGCAAAATGTAGTTTAAAATTTTCTCGCTCGAAATTCGAGGCCGTAATAATTTTAGCGGCATGATTGACCAATCGATATACAAGCCAGCGTCTGTATATATTTCCAAATCGTTGGTAGGAAGTGTAACCCTGCTGGAAAAGTGGGTGATTCTCGAAATAAATTAAATCGTGAATGGTAACTACTAATGGAACCGACAGAAATAAAGGCGCTGTATTAGAAGTACTATGCAACACATCTAAATCGTATTCCTTTACTTTTTTTGGAAGTAGCTATTGTTCCCAAATGAGATAAGGCGCTGCAAAAACAACTATTTTAAAATTCTCTGTTTCCTCAATGCAGTGAGCATCCTCCCCTTCATTAACAAAAATGAAAAACCGGTTTGTACTTTCTACTTTTTGCATATGACGAATAAGCTCAATGGCAGCGAAGTCCATCCCATGCTTTTCTTTGCGAAAAATCCGTTGAGCCTCAATTCCTATTCGCATTCTTAGTGGCTGAAGTTCCAAATAATTCCTTTGAAAAAAGGCTTTATCAATTCAAATTGACCCTTTAGTATTAATGTCGCTAAATTCTTGGGAACGCTAATAAAGGTGAAGAATAGCATGGCTGCCACCCTGTCCCACTTCTTAAAGTTCCTGCGAGCAAATAACAATCGATTTCGTGTCATATAGTACATCTTCAAAGGACTAGCTCTTCCTACCGACACAGATTCTTTGTGATGCACCAAGGATTTGCCCTGAAATATAATCTGATACCCGGCCGCATTTACCCTATGACACCAGTCAAGTTCTTCGTAGTAAAGAAAATAATCGTCATGCATAATGCCTACTTTTTCTATTACTTCTCTAGAAACCAGCATACAGGCACCGTGAATATACGCTGTTATACGGGTATCTAAGTATTGCCCTGTGTCTTTTTCGAAGGAGCCAATCCCTGCATTTCGAATCGTCATTGGATTTATTGGAGTGCTCCCTGCATATTGTATTAGTCCAGGATTATCGAAATAATGAATGCGCGGACTGACCATGCCCACTTTAGGAAATTGGGTAAAGGCTGTAAGCATGGGTTCCATGAAATCAGGCTCAACTTCTACATCGTTATTAATGAACAATACATACTCTCCATGGCAATAGGGTAATCCATAATTATTACCACCGGCAAAGCCCAAATTCTTGCCAGTCTTTAAAAAAGTGATATCACTAAATCTTTCTGGTATTATGGATGGATCGTCTTTCTCTGATCCATTATCAACCACTATTATCTCCACGTTTTGATAGCTCATCCTTCGGAGCGAGCGAATCAAGTCACAGGTCACCTTTGCCTGGTTAAAGTTGACCGTAAGTATGCTTACTAAAGGTGTGTTTTCCAATTTTTTATATAATCTGCCTCAAATGTAGATATTGCTTATTACTTAAGTCCGCATTCTTTATTATTTAGCTGCAATGAAAAAGCAAATTGTATTTGTCGTTTTTTTCGCCTTTTTGGCGAATATTTCGGCGCAAGATCGTTTGAATGAACCTCTTATTCAATTCTCAGCTAACCCTATTGGAATTTTGCAATCGGGCATTATTGGCTGGATGAGAAGTACCGATGGTCAGTAGATTTCTGCTGAGAATACCACACCGAAAAGATTCAGCAGTTTCGATGATGAAAAATATGAAATGCCTGAAAATAAGCTAGGTAACGACAACACTCTCAAGATTGAAGTATACGACGCTACTTTTCAAAACGAGCGTATTTGGGCAGTGATAAAGTATATGCGCAATGGAGCATACAAATATCCTGGTACCAAAAGAGGATGGAAAGAATGGACCGATGCCTACTATTTCCTCGTTCGGCCTGATGACTTAATGGTGATGGATAATTTAGAAGATTCTGTCATCCACGTAATGAAAATTCCGGCGATTTATGGTGGCACTTTAAGAAAAATCGATAATGAAAACATCACTGTGGCCATTCAAAAGCATGTTCGCTTCGGTCAAAGCTTCGATAGAGAACTCGTTTTAATGCTCCAATTATTTAGAGGAAACAATACTGCTCGCTTTGCCGTCAGTAGCAATCACAAAGTCTTTCCTGAAATCGAAGGCATCTTGCATAATTTTACCTACAAGGGGAAATCTCTCTATGGAAGACCTGCTTTATTCGACTATTGCTACTTTGAAACTAGTATGTACGACTTAGGACAAGTATTTCCGATACTATGATTGGAGAAAGTGCATCCAATAGTTCTTGGGGATCGTCTTTAGATCAATCTAAACGCTACATTCAATGGACTTTGATTGCGCTAGTTTGTGCGGGTGTAATTGTCTACACTGGTTTTTTAGGTGCCGCCTTTTTAATTGCACTCCCGGCCTTTCTTCTTCTTTTAGCTTTTATATTCAAAAAACCAAAATTGGGCTTCTGGCTCACTTTCGGTTATACCTTCATTATATCGTTCCTCACACGATACATCCCCGTATTTCCATGGGGTTTGGGAGGAGATGCGGCTCTTGCCATTCTGTTATTTGTAGTTTTCTTCAAATACTACAGACAACTGGATTTCGGCAAGGTTCTAACCAATCGATTTGTGGTGCTCATGATTGCTTGGTTTGGCTATATGGTGCTAGAACTCTTTAATCCGCTGGCACCCTCTTTCGGAGCTTGGTTCTACTCTATGCGCGGACTGGGCTTGTACCAACTCCTTATTGCTATGGTAGGGATTATCATCCTTCAAAACAAAAAAGACTTTTTCACTTTTGCTAATATCTGGTTCATTTTTAGCATAGTTGCGGTAATTTGGGGTTGGAAACAATTGGTGTTTGGTGTTTCCACTATTGAACAAGCCTGGCTCGATACAGGCGAAGGTAGAACCCACGTGCTTTTTGGAAAGCTTCGCGTGTTCTCTTATTACTTCGATGGTGCTACTTATGGTTCTGGTATGGCACAAGCCAGCTTGGCTGGATTTATTCTTGCACTAGGACCCTTTAAGGCAAAACTTAGACTCTTCTACTTTATTACTGGACTGCTCGCTTTTTACGGTATGTTACTCTCAGGAACTCGAGGTGCATTGGCTATTCCCGCTGCAGGAGGAATTGCCTTCTTGATTATGACTCGGAATATGCGACTCATTCTTATCACCTCTGTTTTTTTAATAGGCGGATATGTTTTCTTGCGCTTCACCTATATCGGTCATAGTGTGTATCAGATTCAAAGAATGAGAACCGCTGTAGATCCAAACGATGCCTCACTTCTTGTTCGCCTTAAAAATAGAGAGCGACTGACTGAATATCTTCAAGGAAAACCCTTTGGAGGCGGAATTGGTTCCTCAGGTCACTTTGGACAACGATTTGCTCCAGGTACTTGGCTGGCTGATTTTGCTCCAGATGGATTGTATACGCGTATTCGAGCGGAGGGAGGTGTGGTAGGTAAATACATATACCTCGCTATTTGGCTTTCTCTTCTGGCAAGAGGGATGGGATTAGCCTTGCGCATGCCTTACTCTGAAAATAAATACATTATAATGGCAGTGGTTGCGGCCTTCGCTGGGGTTTTGGCCTCCAGTTACGGTGAGTCTGTGATGACCCAATTCCCCGTTAACTTCGTTACCTTCATTGGTCTTGTGTTTGTAGAATTGGCCTTTTTCTGGGATAAAGAAGGGAATCTTATGCCCAATAATTCCATTCCTTCAGCAACCCTCAAAGCCACTGAAGATGAAGAATGGAATAATACTCAGGGGATGTAAGCCTTTTTATCTTGCCTTCGATTAGCCCCTTGAATAAGATTCCCTTTATAAAGTACTTGCGAATTAGCTTATGGGTTCTCAGCATCGCATTGCTCTCTATTTAATGGTCTGTATTTCTCTCTGAATTCCATTATCCTCACCAAACCAATACGCTAAAAGAGATAAAGGATGGCTTGGCTATCGTCTATTATGTACTCACTTTAGGCTGCGCTTACCTGCTTTTTCAAAGATCAAACTCCGTACTTCTCTCCATTGTGCTAAGTCTTGCGTTCTTCGCCTTTTTTGTGCCTATTTCTATGATTCTCTTTCTGATTCTAGACAATCGTATTCTTGTTGAATCGCCCATGTCTACTAAATAATTTAAAACATAAGATCGTCTTTGTATCATTTCATTTGAAATTAGAAGATGTGAAGTACTTCTGCAATCTGCCCATTGAAGACTGCCACTCTATTGGAAGGGAGATAATTGGTTCAAGAGAGGCTCTTTTCTTTACAAATAAGCTAAACGGTAGATGGAAACAAGTGTCCCATCCAACTTCCATCCTTCCTGCGGAAAGACATGTCTTTTCATTCGGAGTAAGCAAAAAAAAACTCGCCACTAAGGGCGAGTTCTGATTAAAGATTCAAGTTCTAGTTCGACTTAACAACTCTATGAATTTCTGTTTTGCTGTTCGCCTGAATGCGCATGATATAAATACCATTGGCAAACTCAGGAATTTCAACCGTATAATTATTGGTATTCGGCATAACTGTGAAGAGAACTCTTCCATCTAAGCTAAGTACCTCCACTTTCTCTAGGTTTGAGTTCGACTCTAGATTGTATCTACCATTTGAGGGGTTTGGATAAAGACTAACTTCCTTATTCAAACCGTCTTCATCGATTCCAACTGAAGCAGAAGGACCGTATACATTGTCGAAATAAACCACGTGGTCTGCTGCTCTGGCATTAAAGTCTGGGAATATTACAATTTGATCGTAAGTCTGTCCGATATGGGCAGTGAAGTCGAACTCCAACTGCTCCCATGCACCTGTAACGGTATTGCTCTTCTTTATTTCACCCAAACTCCAACCGTCTGGTTTAACAAGTTTAATTCCAACATCTGAAATTACCGACTTCCAAACCATGATGCGAATGATATGATTGGATGAGGATATAGTCCAAGATCCAATATCAGAACCATGCTGTGTTTCGCATCCTGCCCATGGAGCACCTAATTGAGAAATAGCAATACTTGCTACGGTAGCAGAGGTATTTATCCCAGTTGGGTCTGGATTTGGAATTACACTAAGAGAGGTTATTCCATTGTTTTCAAATACAGTCCAAGTAAAATTGGCTCCAAATCCAGTCGATTCGAAATCAATTGGACTATTCTGCGCACCAAGAGAAAGGCCTGTAAAAAGTGCCCATCCAAAAAGTGTAGTTTTCTTCATATTTTTTTTGATTCTAACCTTCGCTTTAGTGCTTAGGTTATGGTAATATACACTATAAGTCTAAAGATGGCATACTATTCTGATCAATTTATTATAAAACTCTGAATATCAATATCATTTTTTTTTACCTAAATTCAATCTCAGATTAGCATCGCAGCTAAACGTCTATCATTTGATGCCAAAGCTCTTCGCTCAGTCTCATGTAAGAATGACTAATTGGGTTGTATTTGACAATGGATAAATCCCTATTATCGATCCGTAATTTAGGCTTGTTGATCTGTTCCATAAACTCTTTTCTGTTTGATGTCCTTTCGTATTATCTCCCTGGTATTTGTAGCCATTGTTTTAACGGCTTGCCAATCTGGAATTCAAGGCAAACTCAATTCCAGTCTCAAGGAGAAACTCACCGAGCGAATCGATTCCTATTTAGACGCGCATCATTCCAATGGGCAGTTTAATGGAAGTCTGCTTATTATGAAGGGAGATTTGCTGTTGTACTCTCGATCTATTGGATGGGCCAACCGTGAGTTTCAAATGGCACACACAGATTCCACTCGCTTTCTTATTGGTTCTATTACCAAGCCTTTTACTGCCATGGCCATTCTCCTTCTTGAAAAAGAGGGCAAGCTGAGTCTTAACGATCCCCTTTCATCCTACTTCCCTTCCTTTCCACGCTCTCATGAAGTAACTGTTCAACAATTGCTTACCCATACTAGTGGCATAAAAGATTACCATAGCTTACCCGATTGGCGTGAAAAGGGAAGACAAAATCGCAATCCTCTTAAAACGGTAGAGGATGTATCTATTGATCCATATCTATTCAATCCAGGTGCTGGCTTCCGCTATTCCAATACGGGTTATATCTTATTGGGATTGATCGTAGAGAAAGTGAGTGGATTGTCTTTTGAATCCTTTATTCAACAGGCCATTTTGAATCCGCTTCACTTAAAAAACACGGGGATCATTACGAATGAGAAAATAGTGCCTCATTTAGCTAATGGTTACAGTTCAAATCCTAGGGAAACCCTTAAAGCCGAATACATTCATTACAGCCAAGCCTTTTCTTCTGGGAATATGTACTCCACTCCGCAAGATCTATTTCTATTCTGTAAAGCTGTAATGGGAAGTCACCTACTCGACTCGCAAAAAACCAATGCAATTTTTAAGATTTCTGAAGTCTATGGATATGGCTGGGGTATATGCAATTACGCAGGAAGTCGTGCCTATAGTCATCACGGAGGAATGAATGGATATGTTGGATCTATGACTTTTATTCCCGAAGGGGAATACTTCATTTGTTTTCTAACCAACGACGATAATACTCCGAAATACCGAATGGCTGAAGACCTAGCCTCTTTGGTTTTGGGGAAGGATGTAGAGAATCCCCATCCTACCCCTTTGATTCCCCTTACAGAAGAAATGAAAACCTTGGCTATAGGAAGCTATCTTCTGAAACCAGGAGATACACTCCATATATATGAGCAAGCTGGAAGTTTATTTATGAAAGAGACAGGGCAGGAATCTCATGAGTTGTTTCCGTACAAAGAGGATGGATATAGCTTGAGTTTACTGGAGTTTAGAGTGATTTTCTCGGATAATCAAGCCAAGATAGCTCAGAGCCTTATTCTGGATGGGAAAACGAAAACAGAGGCCCTTAGACTTCCTTAATCTCTTTCTAAAGGAAATTTGTTTCAAGGCAAAACGGGAAAGAAATTTAGAATTTCCATCTTGTAATACTGCAAAGAAGTCATAGCTACTTCCTTTGATTCTTTCTCAAGACTCCTTCCTTCCCTCCTCTTCTATTATTGGGCAACTAACTTCCGTAAAGTTTTAGCATTTTTTTATCAACTCAGCGAAGAACAAATAGATGCTTTCCATTGATATATAATCATATAGTTCATCCTACAGATCATGAAAAAGCTATTCCTCTATTCGCTAGCCGCAGTGTTTATTCTCCAAGCTTCAAGCTGTGCTACCGTACGTCAAGGCAGTGTTGGTGTGAAACGAACCATTGGAAAGATTCATGAACCTAGTCTTCCTCCCGGACCAAGATGGTATAATCCTTTTGTTTCGCGCATCATTATACTTCCCGTTAACACGCAAAACCTCGAGGTTAGTCTACCCCTACCTAGCAAAGAGGGATTGAATGTTGAGACACAAATTTCTATCCTATACCACATCGAAGATTCGAAAGCAACAGAGATTATTGGCAGTATTGGAGAGGACTATTTGAACACCATTATCCTTCCTGTTTTTAGGGCAGCGGCGGCAGATGTAACAGCTAAGTTTATGGCCAAGGATATGCATACTGGCAACAGGCTCGACATTGAAATAGCTATTAAAAACAAGATGATGGAACTCATTGGCGAAAGGGGTTTTGTTATTGAAGCCGTATTGCTCAAAAGCGTTACCCTTCCACCTGGCTTATACCAATCGATAGAGCAGAAGCTACAGGCTGAACAAGATGCACAGCGCATGGAATTTGTTCTACAAAAAGAAAGACAAGAAGCTGAAAGAAAAAAGATTGAAGCAGCGGGTGTACGAGATGCTAATAAAATTATTTCTGAGGGCCTCACTCCTGAGATTCTACAATATAAGAGTTTAGAGGTGTACGAAGAATTATCACGCTCTCCCAATGCTAAGGTGATTATTGGCAGTGGAACGGAATCTCTGCTGATCAATGCGGATTAAAGAGAATGAAACGCTAAGCCCCTTTGAGATCGATGTGAAAAACCTACGAATCAATTGATTCCCTCTTTCGATAAGTGTGAACCGGAACTCCCTGTTTTTCTTGACCCTAAGATTTTGTCTACCCCACCTTTTCTATTCCTTCCAGAACTTTAATGCCTTGGTAACTCCGCCTTGTTGAACTTTAAGGAAGTAATAGCCCCTGCTCAGCTGCGACACATCAATCTTTTTTTGGTTCTTTTCTTTTCGAATGGTTTTACCTAGCGCGTTGCACACTTCCACTTCAAAATCCTCTTCTGAACTCATTGTTAGGTTTACTTCCTCTTTGGCTGGATTGGGATACAAACGGATTGGATTTGAATCTCGTTCGATTTCCAACAATTCGGTGGTATTGCAGCGAATAGCATTTATTCTTTCCCATATTTTATTGCACAATACAGTGGGCACTTCGGGTCCACCATCCTCTCCTAATCTCACCATTACCAATCCCTCGGTTCTTGATAGGCTTACAATCTGACCGTTTTTACCTAAACCCGCTACCATATCGCTCGGGGCTTCAGGTGCATAGGATCCGGGAAGCACTAATGTAATGCCGGGCAACATATAGGATGATTTGCCATTTAACCACCACAGATAACCATAGGAGAGATTGTAATTCTGAGAGCTCTGCATCGATTCTCTTATGTAGATACTGTCTTTTAAAAGAGTATCCGAATTCCAGATGCCTTTATTCTGCATCAATAAACCAAATCGCGCCATGCTGCGTGCATCGCTGAAATAAACATTATCATATCCAATTTTTATCCAAGAGCCTTTCATTCCAGTGTTCGATTTCAACTTCTGCTGAGTGTATACATTGATTGAAACCCCAGTTGCGGCCTCCAAAACATTTTCTAATAAGGTGTAGGGAGCGTTGTGATACGACCATCTTGTTCCGGCATCGGCTAGATAGTTTAAACAGGTATCAATTGTACAATGGTTGTCTACCACTCCATCATCTAAGCCGGTTGTCATGCTTAGTTGATGGCGAATCTCAATCTTTCTTTCTTGGATTGGGGTGCTATTGGTCCAGCCTGCAGCTAAGTATCGCGAACTGCTATCGGTAATACTTAAATAATTTTCTTCTTGAGCCTTTCCCACTAGGAAGGATGTTATGGTTTTTCCTGCGGAAGCCCAGTACCAGAGACTGTCTTGGGTGAAATTGTCGAAATATTTTTCCAATACAATCTTACCGTCTTTTAGTAGAATAAATGCTTTTGTATTCTGATGGTCGAGGTAATTGTAAAGGCTGTCTACTTCGTTTAGACACCATCCTAAGCTGCTAGGAGAAAGTGTGTCCCAATGGGCATTGGTATTCAAGGGCGGGAAATAGGGACTTTGAGCAAAGGACAGACTGTGAATCATGAACAAGCCAATAATCAATGTGGCATTTTTCTTTTTCAATTCGGTTGCTTTAATGACTTCATTCTGTTAAAGATACACATCTATTGAACCCCAGCAGAGAGTTTAGGTGTTTTGGAAATTTCTTCTGAGCCTTAATTGAATAACAGGATTCCTTTTTCCATCCTTGCTATTGGTCCATTCAGATAATACTACTCTAGCGCGGAATTCCCAATGCTTCGCTTGTTTGTCTTTCTCTTTCGCTTTCTCTGTGGTATTGTACTTATCTGCTGTGCGATTCCTATCGCTTGATTGATTCTCTCTGAGTCTTTCCTTTTGGCTTAGTACTTTATACCTAAAAATCCTGCTGTGTTTAAGCCATTCTTATCGGCCTGAAACCTTTAACTTTTTGCAGTCTAACACAGTATCTGAAAATTCTCTAATAGACCTTTCCCGACTGCATATTCTGTTGCACTACTGTATAGATAATGCTCTGGCTGTAATACTATTCCAGCTTCTACAGGATTGTTATGAACGTAGTCAATCTTCTGATTAATCATTTAGTTGTTCGAGAGCTCAATAGGTCGATTGTCGTGCCGCCAGAAATGATATCCGTTCACCTTTGAACTGCTCTGTGCTGCTCTTTTTGGAATAGATTCAATAGCCATTCTTTTCTACTCTCTTGCGGATTCTCTATGATAGCACTTACGATCTTCTTACTTGTGTAGCGTTTTAAATGTCCTAATACTATTTCCGGTTTTACTGTTCCTATGCGACAGAATACAATGTGCGCGTGGTTGGTCATGATTCACCAAGCAAAGATTTCCATGCCTTTATACTGCTGACTATAACTCATGCTTTCTAATAGTAGATCCTTGTATTGTCTTCGGGTAAAGACGTCTAACCATACTATTACTGCAAAGCTTACAAAGTATAAGCTTTCTGGATTGTGGAACTTATAATTTCAGCTCATTATTAATTCTAATTTATTGATATACCTACTTTTAAGCTTATGGATTAGGGCAATGCTGTTTGTTTTTAAGCCTATTGTTTTGTTGGTTATTCTGATTCTTTAACTCTGTTACTTGTGGTCGTGGGTTCATGCGATGGGAATCGCAAGGTCTTTGCTTTCTCTATGGCTTCTTTGGTTTTAGCTTCCAAGCCACGCGAAAAGAAACGCTCGGAAGGTGGTTTGGGTGGTGTCTGAATCTAAGGGGATCTTGAATTTGTGAGTGAATGCTAAT
>JAFMBM010000087.1 GCA_017858515.1 Cryomorphaceae bacterium
GATATTCAACGCCTATGGTCATGTAGCCATTGTTTCAGAAGTTAGAGAAAGGGAATAGAGATCATACAGCAGAACCCTGGACCCTTAGGCGCATCGAGAGCCGTGCTAAGCCTAGAAGAGCAGGACGGCAAATGGAAGATCAAAGACAGCCTCCTTTTGGGTTGGTTGCGCAAGCGGTGAGTGGAAGTAACTTGGTTTCAAAGAAGATGCGCTTAGGTAGCTTTGCTTTCTATTGGTTAAAAATTTTAAATCGGTAAGACCGCCCTATTGGGTTTTGCCAAACTTTACATCTGTGGCTTACTAGAGAGAGTGTGTTTTTACTGGGGATTTTCTTCCACTGTCCTTAATAAGATGTATTGACAAGAAGAGGTAACCTATCAGCTCAAACAAAATGACGGGAGACATTCTAGCACAATTCCAAATCCTCCATTTATTTTCAAGCACACGATTTAATGAATATTTTCACAAATACACTCTAAGTAAGTATATTCGTATTCAAGCTGATTCTACTTCAGAATCAAAAGCTGGAATTAAAACATATTATGATGAAGTATTTACGCTTTGCCCTTTTGACCCTCCCCTTTCTTCTCTCAAGTCATCTAGACGCTTTTAGCTATCCAAACTTCGAAGTAAATGATCTCTCGATTTCAAAAGAAAAAATCGATGAACAAATACTTAAAAGCATAATATCCTTTTATGCCTCTTCAAACAAAGAAAGTATTATGGAATCTTCCTTAGACGAAGAGGGTGGTTTTATTGAGTTAAGCTTCAGAATTGACGGGGAATTGAGCCACACTGTTTTTATATCGGTTAATAAGGAAAAATACCTCTTTGGAGATATAAATTTAGATGGCAGTGAGGATGTAATTGCTACCATTGGTTTGTCAGCTGGAAATATTGTAGACTGGGATATTTTCACCTTTCTCCTGGATAAAGGGGGAAGTATTATAGCCAATATGCACAATGATTCAGGCAGCATTTCTGGCTGCGATAGGGGATTGTATTTCCCAGAACAGATTGTCAATGGCTGGGTAATCGGGCGGTCTCAATGCTACGCGGAGGGCGACGCAAACTGCTGTCCATCTTTAGAATACACAAATGTTCATCAGTATATCGATTATTATGGTCTTTCATTGGCAGCGAAACGGAAAAAATGACACCTTCATAAAGTGTTCCTGAAGAATTTCAATATTTGAAATGCGTGTCATTAATAAAATGATATCTCAATGAATACACCCAAATATTTCATAGTAGTAAATGGACTGAAAAAAGGACCATTTACTGCAATTGAGCTTGTAAATCAAGAAAAACTGAGTTTAAGCACACTAGTTTGGTATGAAGGTCTTAATGATTGGGTAGAGCTGAGAAATATTAAAGAGCTCACCGTTCTTTTAGAAAGTGGAAAAGAGAAAAAGAAAAATAAGTGGTTCACTCTAATAGTAGGCTCGATAGTCGTACTTGTGTTGATCTATCGGCACTCAGACTTATTTGATGCGTTCTATTCAGGTGAAATCGGTAGCCAAGGCATATCCTCTGCTGGAGCGGATGAATTTTTACAAATCGTAGTTGATGCTGTAGACTATGCCAATCCTATCACAAATGATTTCGCGTTGAGACTTGCTTCTCGCTATCCTGGGGAGTATAATCTAAACCAGATATGTAAAATCTACGACCATTTAGTTACTGAGTGGAAGTATGTTAACGACTCGGATAAAAAAGAAAATATACGCTCGGCAAGTAGAACCATTAGCAATAATCTTGCTGGTGATTGCGATGATTTTGCCATTCTAATGGCAGCCACAATTGAGAGCATTGGCGGTGACGCACGTATTTCTTTTGCTTATAATCAAGAAGGAGGGCATGCCTTTGCCGAAGTCTATGTAGCTAACTCGGAAAATGAAATGGAAAGAGTTGCTGGAATAATTACTAGCCATTATCGCTATAGAAGCAAAAGAATACATTATCGCAGAGATGAGGACGGGAAATATTGGCTTAATTTGGATTGGTTTGGTTCTCCCCAACACCCAGGCGGCGAATATTTTGACTTTGAGCACGAGATTCTTTTTTATCCCACTTCTCGTCCTCCATTTTATAAAGAGAATAATCGCAATTCAACCATAAAAGGCCACTAAGAGATGAAATCTAAAGAATATTATATAGTTATTCATGGGAAGCCCAATGGTCCTTTTTCATTTGAAAATCTTAAAAACCAAAAAATTAACAGAGAAAGTCTTATTTGGTTTGATGGACTTGATAAATGGGAAAGAGCTAGAAATATTCCTGAACTACAGCCTTTGTTCAGAGCAGTTCCTCCTCCCATAGACCCGCTTGATATAAAGGAAGAGGCCAATAAAATGCCTCCCATTCCAGAGCCGCCGGCCATTCCAAAGCAGAATCTTGAAATAGCTTCTAACACTGAAAGATTTGTCGCATTCATAATAACGCAAATATTCGCACTTGTACTTTTCTTTTTGCTAGGTGGATCTCTGGACGAAGAAGAGACTTGGCAAGGCTTATCTCTTGAAATGCTTTACGCTGCTTTAGGAGGAGGTATATTTAATGGTATTTTTTACCCTTTCTTCTCTGGGAATTTAGGACACTATATGATGGGCATTAAAGTGGTAAGCTATCCCTCGAAAAAGGAAGATAAAAGTATCTTTTCTGGGTTTCTTCGTGAATTTTTAAAAGGAGGTATGTTCTATCTCATTCTTCCATGCATATGGCTCTTCTTCAATGACCAGAAACAAAACGTATATGACCTTTTTGTTGATACTATCGTCGTTAGGAAGAAATAAATACATCAAATAGTAATTAGCCTTTTCTTTTGATTGAAATAAACACAAATGGTAGTATTTAAAGTCTAGAGAAAAAGAAGCGTTTAGTCTTGGCACAGTTTATTGAATATACTCAGCCAGCCCACTACCCCATCCGCATGAATGCAAAGTCTACTTCCCTCATTCCCCAAAAT
>JAFMBM010000088.1 GCA_017858515.1 Cryomorphaceae bacterium
TACAAGAGAAGTGCCATGATGGAAGTCAATGAATGGATGATCCATAAGGACCAATCATCAAAAGTGGATACCATACTTGGACGATGCATCATGGACCTCTTGAAGACACGCTTAGGCCAGAAACTTCACCTTTCAATACCTGCGAAGAAAAAACCACCTGATCTTATTTGGAAACTTTTGTTTTGTAACCCAGGAATGGACTTCTTAAACTTACCACGCCTAATCCGCACTCCTGAACTTGTAGCTACGCTCCCCAACCAAGATGCCGATGAAGCAAAGAATATCCGCCCGACGATTGTCTTCAGACAGACTAAACCTCTTCGAAATCGGATATTCAACTATACCAAGACTCTCAACGACCTGGACACTAAGGTATGGAATAATATTGACTCCCACACCCCATGCTGCTGTACTACCACCCCTTTTTCAAATTTTGTGGATAAGGCCCATGGCCACGTGATCACAGGTAATCTAGATATTGTTTCTAACACTGCACTTCGTGAAATGCTGAAGTTGGGACCAAAATTTAGAGATAGAGTCCCACTTGACTGGGATGAAGTGAAGAAGGAAGTTTTTGAGAGCTTGGATTCACTTACGCAAGATTGGGCCAACAAGTTGCATGTGGATATAAGTACTTTCTACCAATGGAAGGTAAACTTTCGTGATTTAGTGACTGCTAGATTAGATATGCTGCAGCGGAAATTCATTAATCCCCCTCGGAGTTCTGCATTTCGCTTAGTGCCGCCCTTTCTCTCTCAGCCGTCAGTCTGCAATGCTTTAAAAACCCTGCATAAGGATTTTGTTTTAGTACCTGCGGATAAAGCTGAGGGAAATGTTATTGTTATCTGCAAACGTTTTTATGTCCAGCGAGTAATCAAAGAATTACAACCTGATGAACAGTCGGATAAAAATACGTTTGAACAGGTTTACCTCAACAATAGTGATAACATTGACATTGCTACAGAAGTGATTACTACTATAGAACACAAAATGAAGGAATTGAAGATACCAACAGTGGAGGCATGGTCAAAGCTTGCCTCTTTCTATTGGACTGCTAAGATGCACAAGACACCGGTCGGTAGCCGCTTCATCACGGCCTCTAACCGGTGTGCTATTAAACCTGTATCCCAAGTACTTACCCAATGTTTTAGGCAGGTACTCAATACCCTCCGTGCCATGCATAATGCTAACAATACGAAGGACCACATATGGATTACAGACAACGCAGATGCACCAAGAAGGAAGCTAAAATACTTCTCTATCCGAAAAGCTGCAAAATGTGTAAGTACTTTTGATTTCAGCACCTTATATACTAAGATACAGCACAAGGACCTGGAGGATGCCATGGAAAAAATTCTGACATCGGCCTTCGATTACGCCAAGACGAAAAGTAAGTCTAACAAGACACAACATCTGAAAATTAAGCTGGATAAGTTGAACAAGAAAAAGTGCACACCTAATTGGGTGAATGGTGATGGCGTGAATGGAAAGACAAAGAAAGGTAAATATCTCTCCCTTAGTTGCGACGATGTCATGACGCTGTTCAAGTTCTTGTTGAAAAATAGTTATATTCTCGTAGGTGACAAAGTGTTCAGGCAAATTATTGGTATCCCTATGGGTACTGATTGCGCCCCCTATATTGCAAATCTGTTTTTGTATTATTATGAAAATAAATGGATGGAGACGATGAAGGCTAGAAGGAAGAAGAAAAAAGATCAGGCAAGTGGAGATAAAAAACATCAGGACATGTATAAATTTTGCACAGGTATGTTTCGTTACATTGATGATTTGCTTGCGCTTAATAACCCTAATTTTGCTGAATTTGTTGCGAAGATGGAGATTTACCCGAAATTCCTAGTACTCAATAAAGAAAATAAAAAGGATAATAAAGCTACATTTTTGGATCTTGAGATTAAGGTACATAATGGCCGCTTCATTACTAATTTATACGATAAACGTGACGCTTTCAACTTCGATATTGTGAAAAATATGAACCTTTCAGGTAATGTCCCTTTTAGTAAATCGCATGGTGTCGTAGTGGGGCAGTTGTTGCGCTTTGCTTTAGGCTGCCATCATCGCTCTCATTTCATTAGTAGGGCTAGGGGTTTCATTAACCGCTTACAGGCTCAACATTTTTCACGCATCTTGCTTCGCCGTAAATGTGTTACTTTCTATGACAGATATACATATCAATTACTTAAATTTGGCTTTATTTCTCTTGAGAAGTTCATTGCTGAACTCTTCAAATAGAAAGGACCTTTACTGCTGCTACTAATAATTATGTTATTTTAATATCGCGAATACTGCCATGTTTATGATTACTATTAATGCCACTGCTGCATTTTGTCCTCGTTTATGAAGATATACTATGTTACTCTGTTGAGTGGTGGAGGTGGTGGAGATATACCATAATACTCATAGGGATTCGCAAAGAACACCTTCTACCCTAGATTTCTACTTCTTCTACCACACACCCATACACATGGACACCCCGGTCTAGTTCCTAATTACCTATTCATCGATTTCTTCATCAACCTCTCGATCACACATTCACCGATTTCTTCATCAATCCCGCGATCATTACTTCGTCAACTTCTTCTACTAACCGCACCTCCAAATCCCACTTGGAACGTACTTGATATATGATTTATTTATTTTTTTGGGGAGGAAGGGGGGTCAGTTGTCGGGTGGGATGAGGATGGGCTTTGTCTTTAGCCTACTGCAGCAGCATTTGTTAGAGTAGGTGTTGTAGTGAGCATGATGTGTATTGTGATTGTTTTATGATCTTTACGGTATCTTTTCTTGATTTACTCGTTTCTTATTTGCCTATCGTACCCCTACTCATGCCATTCACCATCTTTACCATTTTCTATACATATTTTCTTGTGCCGTTGAGATTGTTCCTGAGATGCTTTATGGCTTGGTGCACATAGCTGCC
>JAFMBM010000020.1 GCA_017858515.1 Cryomorphaceae bacterium
GACTCTTTTGGGCCAAAATGAAAAAAAGCTCAAAAAATCTTTCGCTCTGAAAGCCTTGATTTTACTGAGCGATTATACGAAACGTACACATCAAAGTCTAGCAGATTTTCGAGGTTTGTCTCGTCTAAAGGATCCAAAGACAATGAATTAATAATAATCAAATTTTTGTAATTATGGAAAAATCCACATCTATCGAAATGCGCATGCGTAGAGAACTTTTTGAATTTCTCAAGCAAGAGCAAACGGTCTTCGCAGACAATCTCGAGGCCAATGAAGTTTTAGAAACGCTAAAGCAGAAACAAGCTGAACTGGAGGAAGTGCACCAAAGCATTGCCCAATTGAGCAAGCCCTATTCTGCTTTAAAGAAAAAGGCCTTGGTGGCCATTTCTGAGAAGTTATTGCAACTCTCCGGACTGTTGAAGTCTTTGGCCTTGCAAAAGAACAATCCCACTTTGGCGCACCAAGCCCATATTACCCGTAGCGATTTGTCTAATTCGCGCTTAGAAGTGAGAATAGTGCGCGCTAAGGTGCTCATTCGCCTTATGACTGAAAATCAAACCGATTTTGAGGCTATGTCAAACGGAGCAGAAATCTATCAAAACATGTTAGAGGCCTACCAGGCTTTTTCAGATGAGAACCATCTGCCCATGGGTCGTCGTTTAGATGCGGCTGCCTTACGTCAAAAGGCCATTCTCTTGCGCAAAGAGATTAAATTGCTTTTAACTGTGCGCTTAGATGCGGTTCTTAGAATCTACTCGCTCTCACACCCTGCTTTTTATGCGGCCTACTTGGTGCATCGCCGCACCAACAAAATCAGAGGCGGTCAGCCTAAAAGCTCCGATGGGTTGAATACGGCCAATCCTGCGCCCGATCTGGGAAATCCTTCACCTGACGCGGCTGCAATGCCTTAATCGACTCTGTATGAACGGATCCTTTGCCGTCTCCGATTGCTATCGGAGACGGTTTTTTTTTGCTTCCCTTGCAAGCCGCTCTATACTTTCACTTCAAGCCTTGTCTTTTTCTCTCTTCCTCCTTCAGCTTTTCTCCATTAGGGTTGAAATGCCACCAACATAGATCTACCTGGAACTTGAACCTTGCCCTCTACCATAGTGTTTGCATTAAAATCATCGCCTACTACCGCTAGAGTCCATTTTCCTTCTAGCAAATACTCTACTGCTTCGGGTCTGGCGTTGTAAACAACATAGATGTTCTTCCAGGTGTCTCCATTGGCATTATGGCTGATTTGATACGAAAGAAGTCCGTTTTCAACTGTTTTGAACTCTAGATTCTTCCGAACCTCGTCGGCTGTCTTCATTCTAAAAGCAGGATGCGCTTTCCGCAGTTGAATTAAGTTTTTGTAATACGCAACAGTTTGTAGATGTTTCTCCTTCCAACTCCAATCTATCTGGTTAATGCTATCTGGAGATTTGTAGCTGTTTTCTACGCCTTGCTTGGTTCGCAGCATTTCAGCCCCAGCGTGAATGAATGAAATACCTTGAGAGGTCAAAACAACGGCATTGGCCAATTTATCCATGGCAATCCATTCTTCTTCCCTTGCGTCTGGCCTCGATATTTTAAGCTTATCGTAAAGCGTATGGTTATCATGACAACTCACATACGCCAAGGATTGCCAAGGTTCACTTGCCCAAGCTTTTGCAGTGGCATTTTCTATTTGTGGATGTTCAATGCAGCCTACTATGCCCATTTTCACCGATTCTTCCGTCTTTTCTGCTCCACTTACAAATCCAAGCCCTCTTTCTTCAAATACCGATCCTTTCAGTCCGTCTCGTAGTTCATCTGAAAAAGCAGAGACATCAGGCATTTGAGCCACATTCGCCTTAAAAGCTCTTTTTTCGAATGGATAGGGTGAATCACTGGCTGCCCAGCCTTCACCGTAAATGATACAATTCGGATTGATTTCTTTTAGAGCTTTTGAAATCTTGTTCATGGTCTCAATATCTAGAATGGCCATCAAATCGAACCGAAATCCGTCTACATGATATTCTCTGGCCCAATACGATACCGATTCAACAATAAACTTCTGCGCCATTTTCCTTTCCGATGCGAATTCGTTTCCGCAAGCGGATGCGTTGGATGGGCTGCCATCCTCCCAATGACGATAGTAATAAGCCGGAACTTCCAAATTGAAATTAGAGTGTTCATATAAGGCGGTATGATTATAAACCACATCCAAAACAACCCCAATAGAATCGTTGTGGAATGCCTGTATCATTTGCTTAAACTCTTTTATTCTAACTTCAGTTTTGCTGGGGTCGGTAGAATAAGAGCCTTCTAGGGCATTGTAGTTCAAGGGGTCATATCCCCAATTGTATTGTGCAGTATTCAATTGCGACTCATCAACCGAATTAAAGTCATAGGTGGGCAACAAATGCACATGCGTAATCCCCAACTCTTTTATATGGTCTATTCCACTTGCCAAACCGCCCGGACCTTTTGTTCCTTTTTCAGCCAAACCAAGAAAGCCACCCTTCTTTTGGATGCCCGAAAGGGGATCTACGCTAAAATCTCTCACATGCGCTTCGTAAAGAATGGCTTCATTTGGGCTGCCTACTTCCGGACCCTTGTCTTGGTCCCAGCCTTCTGGATCTGTGCTTTTCAGATCAATTACCATTGCCCTTTCTCCATTCAAGCCTACGGCTTGGGCGTAGATACCGGGGGTTTCATGGAGCAATTGGTCTTTTGTTTTTACCTGATAGGTATAATAGGTACCCTTTAAATCGCCCTCTAGGCTGAGTTCCCACAGACCGTCTTTTTTGCGAAGCAAGGAATGCGTTGCCATGGGTTTCCCTCCATGCCCTTCTTTGTACAGATGCAATTGAACACTTTCGGCTATGGGAGACCAGATTCTAAATACGCTGGCTTTGGTACTGTATTCCAACCAAAGTGCATCCGTTGTAGCCGGATAGTCGTCTAAACTTTTATAATTCATCTGGGTATTTTGACATGAACTTGCTGCTATGCTCAAAAGCAAAAGAATGGGTAGAGTTTTGATTTTCATAAGACTGGATGGAGTGTTATACCGTCTCGCTCTGTTTTTGTGAAGAGGGTTTTTCAAATTTGAATATAGCACGCCTATGCAAGTTTTACCCAATGGGACCGTATACTTAGAAAGTGTACGAACTTATGATAATGTTACGGATGGTGAAATGCATAAATCAATAGATTTTGGAGAAAGTTGGATGGAAGTCTCTTTGCCGCCTGAATTGGATTATTCGCAGATTAAAGCCATCGACTTTTTAAGGAGTCGCATGGGCTATGCTTGGAGCTTTGAAGATAAAATTTTTAAAACTTCAGATGGGGGAGTAAGTTGGACTAAAGTATCAAGCCTATTGGGATTGGACACCGATCTTTGTTTTTTGAATGAGCGGGTGGGCTTTTTAATCGGCAATAGAAAGATATATAAGACCGAAAATGCGGGCACCCATTGGACGCTCGATTATTCCTCTTCTGAGGAGTTCTTAGAAATGGGAAAGACAGAGGCTAATGGCCTTTTTGTAGTGGGAAGAAACGGCAGTATTTTGAGACGTAAATAGATTCACGCTAAAGATGTACGAAGGCATTCTCGAAAAGAGGCTGTAGAACCGCAGTTTTAAAGAAGGATGTCATCCAAGCATAAAGAGAGAAACAAGCAAATCAAAGAATATGAACAAGGTATTTATTGGGAGCAGTGTAGACGGCTTTATTGCAGACAAGGAAGGTAAATTGGATTGGCTGCATTCCATTCCCAATCCTGAAAATATCGATATGGGCTATGCTTCTTTTATGGAAGGAATAGATGCCCTTGTGATGGGTAGAAAGAGCTTCGAAACCGTTAGTAGATTTATTCCTTGGCCTTACGAGAAGCCCGTTTTTGTGCTGAGCAATCAATTAGAAAGCCTGCCCGATGGGTTTACGGATAAGGCATTTCTACTAAAAGGAACTCTAAAAGAGGTCCTTGCAAAGATTCACGCCAAAGGCTATTTCAATCTGTATATCGATGGTGGACAAACCATTCGCAGTTTCTTGAGTGCAGATTTAATAGATGAAATGATTATTACCCAAATTCCGTACTTATTGGGGGGAGGCACTCCCTTGTTTACGGAACTTCCAAGGCGCCTAGAATTTCAGTGTGTAGAATCTAAAATATTCCTGAATAGTGTGGTGCAAAATCGTTTTAAGCGGAAGCCTCGCTAGAAAGAACAGGCAGCATCCAGCTTGTAAATGGGTAAAGGCTTAGTTATAGATGAACACTAAAGCAATCTAGCCCTCGCTTGGGCTGTGTTTCAATTTCGCTGAACGCAGAATGCACTCAAGCTCAAACATTAGATTGCGCTTCTCTATTTGCGGAGCATACACAAATCCCTCAAGGGTAATAATGCGCTCATTGACTTCGTCGAAAAGGGTGTAGTTTATAAACGGACCGCCCATAAAATCGCCTTCCAACTTCCATAATCCACGGGCTTCTAAACTGTAAATGCCGTTTACATCCGTAGACACAATAGCCGGATTGTACTCGTGTTCCGTGGTCATATAGCTGCCTTCCATTTCGCCTGGAATATACAATTTACAAACGCTGTCGCGCACACTAATGATGTCGCCACCCATAAGAGAGGCATCTCCATTCATCGGACGGATATACATCATAATGCACTGATCACTACGAAGGTTTCGACTCCAAAAAACACTTATGTCGTCTCTATCTGTGTTCAGTTCAAAAGAGGCAGGCATAGTTAGCTCAAGTCCATTTTTTTTCATGAAGCTAGAGGGAAGCACCTTCTGTTTTGTGATACGTGGAAGCAATTGCTTTTCTTCAAATTCGCGAAGCAGCTGTTTGTCTTCTTTCAAGTGTTTGGCGAGAAGGCGGATCACATCAGCTTCGGTTTTCCCTTTATAGCTGAGCACCAGCTGAGGTTTTGCCCAAACATTATTTAGAAGCGATCGCGCAGTAAGTGTGTCTTTCTCAATGAGTAGAATGAGTTTAGATCTCTTCAATAAGGGTTTAAAGTCCTTCGAGGCCACTTTAACTACCCTGAGAAAAGACTCAGATTGGGGAAGTCCTTCTACAGATTCACCCAACTCATCTATAATAACATCGCCCGATTGGCCTGAGAATAAGTCGTCTGAAATTACCAATAGCAATTCAAGCGGACTGCCTGAGGAGGAGGGAAGGAGGCCTAGATCGCGCTTTAAATCGTCTTGACACGAAAAGACCAATAATAGGCTGAATAAAAGTGAAAAACCACTGAACTTTCTCATCCTTTCTTAAGAATCTTGAGGCGCATTCCCGCCTTTAAGTGCTTGGCATTGGCGATATCGTTCCATTCCATGATATTGTTGGCAGAAACGCCCGGATATCTTTGAGCGATATTGTAAAGTGTATCGCCCTTTTCAACCTTGTGATATACAATCGGCATTTCAGGATCGCTTGAAGTTGAATCGTTTGAATCTGAATCACTTTCTTCTTTCACTTCTTTCTTAACCGTTGCAATCGATGTGCTGGTAAAAATGCTCAGTCTTTGTCCACTGTGAATCACATCGCTTCTCAGTCGGTTCCACTCTTTTATTTCAGAAACGCTCACATTGTATTTATTGGCAATTCTACCTAAACTTTCGCCCCTGCGCACTCGGTGGGTAATTTGTTCCTGTATTGCAGGCTCTTCAAGTTGTAGAGTCTCTCTTCGTTCAGCTTCAAGGGTGGCAAGAACACGAATAGAATCTCTAAAGGAAGTAAAGGCGCTGATTCTCTCGGTTGGAATGTATATTACCTGCTTTGCTTCGGCTAGCGTGGAGGCGGGAATGAAATCGGTTTTATAGCGCGGATTGAGCTGATGCAACAGTTCCACATCCGTATTGAGCAAATGTGCCAATTGAGTGAAATAGATGGAATGATCTAAATGAACTGTATCAGTCTGACTTAAATGCCGAGTAGCAGGTTGAGCGTAAATCTGATGCTCCGTAGCATAACTCATGGCATAATTTACGGCAATGAAAGCTGGAACATAGCCACGCGTTTCTCTGGGTAAATAGGGACTGATCTCCCAGAAATTGGTTTTGCCCCCGCTTTTGCGAATGGCCTTGCGCACATTGCCCGGACCAGAATTATAGGCGGCCAAGGCCAATTGCCAATCGCCGAATATGCCATAGAGGTCTTTCAAATACAAACAAGCCGCTTCTGTAGATAGAGCAGGATCCTGTCTATCATCTGTATAATTGTTAGCCTGTAATCCGTACATTCTACCGGTAGGAAGCATAAATTGCCACAACCCTCTCGCCTTAGCTGATGAAATGGCCGCAGGGTTTAGAGCAGATTCTACCACCGCCAAATGTTTTAATTCAAGGGGCAAGCCGTGCTTTTCTAAGGCCTGCTCGAAAAGGGGGTAGTAATACTCCGCTTCGCCCAGCATTCTCGAAACTTGCTCTCTTTTGCGTACAACATAGAGTTGTATAAAGCGGTCTACGGTACTGTTGTAGTCTAAATCAATTTGACTTTGCTCATTAAGCCAATCAATGCGTTGACTCAAGAGCTCAGCGGAAGGCATCTCAACCGATCGATCCCAAAGTTCATCTCCTTTTTTATGTTTTTTTGGCTTGTGATTCGAACCTAATAAAGACATCATACTGTCTATCCTAGCTAAAGTAGGATCGTTGCGAAAGGCAGTATATAGAACAATGCTATCGGTTGTGGTTTCTACGGGCTCAATTTCTAATTGCGCCTCATTCGACAATATTTCTACTTCTTGGGCATAGCTAAGCGTAGAGAGCAAGCAAGCGCAAGACAGGTATACGAGAGTTCTTTTGAAATTCATTTACTTATTTGAAACATTGAGCAAGATAAGGGCTAGTCGAAGTTTTTATTCTTGACTAAGCTACAATTATCAACGATGAATTGTCAGCCTAATTGCTTGGCTGTTTGAAGCAATTCGAGTTCTGAAAAAGCCTTACCCATAAGCTGGGTTCCCAAAGGAAGCTTAGACGATCCGTAGCCAGTTGGAACACTCACCGCAGGCAGTCCGCAGATGTTGGCTAAAACCGTAAAGATGTCTTCTAAGTACATTACCGTTGGGTCGGTATCTTTTCTATCTAAACGAAAAGCCTCGTGTGGAGTGGTAGGCGTCAGTATGAAATCGAATTT
Source organism: Cryomorphaceae bacterium (assembly GCA_017858515.1). Lineage (GTDB taxonomy): Bacteria > Bacteroidota > Bacteroidia > Flavobacteriales > Schleiferiaceae > RFXV01. The sequence continues at coordinate 7,133 of JAFMBM010000020.1, forward strand.
CTCCAAGAGGGTATTCATTTCATTTGTAACCAATCTTCTAGCTCTTTGAGCATTGCCATAATAGGCATCGTAATAACCCGAACTCAAAACAAAAGTGCCTAAAAGAATGCGTCGTTTTACTTCCTTTCCGAATCCTTGGGTACGCGATTTTTTATACACCGCTTCCGGCTCCTCGGCCTCAGAGGCTCTAAATCCATAGTGAACACCATCGAATCGGGCTAAATTAGATGAGGCTTCAGCTGTGGTAAGGAGATAGTAAACGGGAACTAGATAATCTAAATAATCGAAATCAACCTCTTCAACTGTATGGCCTTTCTGCTTCAGTTGTTCTATTTGTTGATGGAAATTCGCTTGTACAGCAGGGTCTAAGCCTTGGTGATTTAAAACCGATTTGAAGACGGCTATTTTCTTTTTACTTACAGGCTCCTCAATATGCTTTGAATAGGAAGGAACCGCTTGCTCAGAACAAGTAGAATCATACTCGTCTTTTCCGGCCATTATTTCCAATAGCAATGCAGAGTCATAGGCATTCAAAGCAAAAGGACCAATTTGGTCGAAGCTGGATGCGTAGGCTATTAATCCGTGGCGCGAAATACGTCCGTAGGTAGGCTTAAGTCCCCATAGACCTGTAAAAGAAGCCGGCTGTCGAATGGACCCTCCGGTATCGCTACCCAAACTGGCATGACATAATCCAGCGGCAAGGGCTGCGGCTGAACCACCTGAGCTTCCACCCGGAACACGAGAGTTGTCTAATGGATTAAGCACTGGACCGAAGGCCGAGTTGAGGTTGGAGGAACCCATAGCAAACTCATCGCAATTGGTTCTTCCGATGATAACAACATCTTCCGCCAACAGTCGCTCGATGGCTGTGCCGGTAAAGAGCGATTGAAATCCTTCTAAAATCTTGCTGCTTGCGCTAACCTTATGATCTTTAAAACAAAGATTGTCTTTAATGGCAATCACCATGCCCGCCAATCGTCCCGCGGTTTTATGTGCAATTTTCTGATCTATCACACTGGCGCGAGCCCTTGCATCGGAAGCAAAAACTTCCAGATAGGCATTGAGGTGCGCAGATTGATCAATTTTTTCAAGAATGCGTTCTACTTCGGCGACCACAGTTAAAGAACCACTTTCGAGTTCTTTGCGGTAGGAAGGATAATCAGAATAGGCCAAGGCTTAAGAATATTTATTCTTTGTCTTTACTCTCGTCGAGCTTTTTGTCATCGTCTTTCACTGCTTTTTTAAATTCCTTAATTCCGCCGCCAAGGCCGCGCATTAATTCTGGAATTTTTCTTCCACCAAAAAGGAGAAGCACCACCACTAAGATGATGATGAGCTGCTGAGGACCAACAATACCCAAAAGTATAGATAGGTTCATGGATTTATTTTCTAGCTTGCAAAGGTAGGCATAATGAGTTGCTCCCCTTCTTCATAGACCAATTCCCTTGGCTTTATTTTGGAGGGTCCTTATCGTACTCGCCCTTATTCTTGTCCATATGCTTTTCGTAGGCATCGTCAACCTTCTTGTGCGGGTCTACACCCGGTTGTTGCGATTTACAAGCCAATCCGATTAAAAGTAAAAGAAGAATGGAGAGTAGAGATGCTTTTTTCATGAGTGTTAAATTTATTGAAAGATCGCAGCTTTTATGCCAAATGAACAACATCTTCGCTTAAGCTGTTTAATTTTGTCGAAATTAACTATTTATGTATCCAGAAGATTTAATTAAACCCATGCGTCAAGAGCTTGTCCAACTTGGTTTTTCTGAAGCCAAGCAAGCAGCTGAGGTAGAAAAATATATTGCTGACGAGAATGCAACCACTCTAGTAGTAATCAATTCGGTATGTGGTTGCGCTGCAGCCAATGCCCGTCCTGCGGTACGCATGGCTTTACAAGCTTCCAAAAAGAAACCGATTAACTTGGTTACTTCCTTTGCGGGCAACGATGTTGAAGCAGTGAATAAAGCCCGCACTATGATGGCTCCTTTTCCTCCTTCCTCTCCATCTATGGCCCTTTTTAGAAACGGTGAATTGGTTCATATGATCGAGCGCCACAATATTGAAGGTCGTCCAGCGCAGATGATTGCCGATAATTTGGTTCAAGCTTTTGAAGAATACTGCGACTAAACTTCGCTTTTTCTGTGAAAAATGCGCCGTTTTCCTTCAAAGGGAGGCGGCGTTTTTCCTTCTTGACAGTCTGTACTGCAACAATGATTGTATTTCTCCGCACAATCGCTACACTGTATAAAAAGTAGATTGCATTGCTGGTTGGCACAGTTCACATGAGTGTCGCACTGCTGGCCACACTGATGGCAATGCGCAATTACATCCTCCGTTATCCGCTCACCTAAGCGATCGTCAAACACAAAATTTTTACCCTTAAAGTGGTTGGGCAACTCTGCTTCTTTTATTTGTCTGAAGTAATCAATTATCCCTCCATGCAGTTGGTTGACATCTTCAAAACCATGGTGTTTTAGGTAAGCACTGGTTTTCTCACATCGTATACCTCCGGTGCAATAAAGCAATATCTTTTTATCTTTTTTGTCTTCTAACATTGAGAGCACTTCTGGAAGTTCATCTCTAAAAGTCTCTGCTTGTGGGAGAATGGCCTTTTCGAAATGCCCTACTTCACTTTCATAAAAATTGCGCATATCCACCACTACGGTGTCGGCTTTTTCCAATGCTTCATTCCATTCTTGAGCAGTGAGGTGCTTGCCCACATTGGTAACATCGTAATCGTCTTCGGTTAATCCATCAGCTACAATCTTGTCGCGCACCTTAATGGCGAGCTTGAGAAAACTAGGTGCCTTCTCCTCAACCGCATATTTTATCGGCATTTGGGAAAACTCCTTTCGATCATTCAATTGCTTGAAGAAAGCATCCCATTGGGGTTCGGGCACATTCATTTGAGCGTTGATTCCCTCTCGAGCAATATAGATTCTTCCAAGACAACCGAGTTGCTGCCATTCTCTGTAAAGGCTGTTTCGCAAATAAACAGGGTCTTCTATTAAAACATAACGATAAAAAGAAATGGTTTTGCGCTTAAATTTTTCTTGGTCTAAACGCTTGATCAGGTCTTCTTTACCATACTTATTGGAAGGGTAAGGTCTATTGTTGTCCATAGTTTGCAAATTTACTTTTGACTAGGAATTATTTACTGAGATAAATCAGCCAATATATTTGCGCTTCAAACCCCCAATAGTATGTCGAAGAAAATTCTTGTTTTAGGCGCATTAGGACAGATCGGAACAGATCTGGTAGATGCGTTGCGTTTGCGATTTGGTGCTGAATCTGTTATTGCCTCCGACATCAGAAGACCTGCGCATGCAGTGGAAGGAGTTTTCTTAGAGATCGATGCCAAAGATCGTGAAGCACTTAGAGCGGCTGTGGTACAGCACGGAATCACGGAGGTTTATCACTTGGTGGCCATGTTATCGGCTACGGCCGAGAAGTATCCGATTGCGGGTTGGGATTTAAATATGATAAGCCTCTTCAATGTTTTGGAATTGGCGAAAGAAGGTTTATTGAAGAAGGTGTTTTGGCCAAGTTCGATTGCTGCTTTTGGTCCTACCTCACCTAAAGATCCCTGTGGTCAGACAGTGGTGATGGATCCGGCAACAGTTTATGGTATTTCTAAGCTTTCAGGTGAACTCTGGTGTAGTTATTATTTCGAGAAGTTTGGGGTGGATGTGCGCTCCATTCGCTATCCAGGCTTAATTAGTTGGAAGGCTGAACCTGGAGGAGGAACTACAGATTATGCGGTAGACATTTTTCACAAGGCTTTGGCTCAGAATAAATACAGTTGCTACATCGCTGCAGAGAGCAGTTTGCCTATGATGTATATGGAAGATGCTATAGAATCTACCATAGGCATTATGGAGGCGAAGGCAGAGGATGTACGCATTAGAACTTCGTATAATATTGCTGCTTTTTGCGTGAATCCGAGAATACTGGCAGAGGAGATAAGAAAGCATCGTCCTGATTTTGAAATTAGCTATGATGTTGATTTTAGAGATGCCATCGCCCAAGGTTGGCCCGCTTCTATACTCGATGAAGAGGCTAGAGCGCATTGGGGCCATAATCCAAAGTTCGATCTTCCTAAAATGGTTGAAGAGATGCTCTCTCGCCTAGCTCAATAAAGGAGCATTCATCGAAAAAATCAAAAGTGTTGTAGCCACAGAGGCAAACAAAAGAGGTCTCTCATTTTCTCTGCAACTAGCTTATTAAATGGTACTAAACAAGAAAGGCCTCGCATTCGCGAGGCCTTTCTTGTTGATCTGAATCTTATTCTTATTTGGTGAAAAGAGTGGCGTCTATCTTGCCATCTACTTTTGCATCTACCAACTTGAACTCCAAATTCATGGGCAATCCCACTGGAACAGAGATAATTTCAGGCATCATAATCCCGCCTTTATCTACATAGTTTTTATAGTCAATGTTCTGTACAATGGTCTCGCCTCCTTCAGAGGTAGAGCTTTCTTGACTTCTCAGCTTCAATCCACTTTCTGCGTCGAAGAAATCAATGCTTATTTCACCATTGTCATTAACCTCTAGCATATAAACCGTTTTACCGCCGATCTCATCCATTCCAACCGCCTTGCAAACCACGCCATTCTTGGCATAGTTTAGTTCCTGTATCCATCCCATTTCTTTCTTTATCGCTGCCAATTGATCTTCCGGAAGGGGAGTTTCCATGCCGTTCTGCATAAATTTAAAGTTGGCTTCGTTCTGTATGGTTTCAATCTTACCCATTGGCCCCATATCTTGAAGCTTATACACTTTGTTTGGGAAAGAGAAGACATCCCTGCTCTTAAGACTAATGCCCTGTATGCTAGCTTCTCTGCTCACCTCAAGGGTTTTGATTGACTGTAACTTTTCAAGCCCACCCAATCCTTTGAAATAATTTGCCAAAATGCTTTCGGCATTTACACCGGCTGGCAATTCAATAGGAGCATCGGTAACATTTCCTTCAAAATCGTAATAGGTGATGGGCCCAAAGGCAGCCACTTTCTTAGAGAAGTCGGCGGATTTACCTACTATGGTAATTCTATATCCATCTGTACTTAAGTATTTCTTGGCTACACGTAGTACATCTTCCTTGGTAACTGCAGCCAACTTTATTAGATAATTCTGATAGTAGTCTTCAGGTAAATTATAACGGTAGGTATTCAAGGCGAAGCTCGAAAGGGTAGAGGGGCGTTCTAAAGAACGTCCGAAGCTTCCTTTTAAAGATTCTTTTGCAGCGGCAAGCTCATCATCGCTTACCATTTCTGTAGAGATTTTATTGATCTCCATCAACAACTCAGTGATGCTGCTGTCCGTTACGTCGTTGCGAACTTCCGCTGTTGTACTTACCGTTCCTACGTATCGGTCGGTATTTATATTGCTATAAGCTCCATATGTGTAGGCTTTGTCTTCGCGAAGATTTTTGAATAAACGCCCAGACATTCCTCCTCCTAAAATCTGATTCAATACTCTTACTGCCATATGATCTGCAGATTCAGGTTGAAGATTGATGGTATGCGTTACCTCAATTACCGATTGAACAGATGCGGGTCTGTTTACGATATGCACCGTATTCGTGCTGGTTGTCGCAGGAGCTGAAGGAATTTCAGTACTTAAAGTAGTTGTGCTTGTCCAATCATTGAAGTATTTCTTCACCAATTTCTTCGCTTCCTTCTTAGAGATATCTCCAACGATAGCGATATAGGTGTTTTCCGGACTTACCAATTGAGCGTACATATTCTTCACATCTTGAAGCTCAATTTGCTCTAAACTGGCTTGAGTCATTACTTGACCATAAGGATGATCTTTTCCAAAAAGTACAGCACTAACTAGATTACTCGATATAGCATCTGGATTTTCCTTCGAAGATTCCAATCCGCTTTCAGACTGCTTTTTCAATTTGTCGAAAGATTCTGATGGAAAACTTGGGTGTAGTACAACGTCAGCTAAAAGTGCAATTAACTCCTCTTTGTATTTGGAAAGTCCTGAGGAAAAAGCACTGGTAGTGCCCGTATTTAGATTAGCACCCATGAAGTCTATTTCTTCATCGAGTTGTTCTTTGGTGCGAGTGGTAGTACCTTCCGTTAGCATTTGTCCCATCATGTCCGCTACTCCTGCCTTTTCACCTTCGTTAATGGGTTTGCGATCCATGATAAGAGAATAGGTAACGCGAGGCAATTTCCGATCTGAAACAACAATCACTTTAAGGCCATTCTTCAGTTCGAAGGTCTCTGCAGTTCCAATCTTCAATTGACGTTCTGGAGCGGGTTTAGGGCGGATGCTACGGTCTAATTGACCAAAAGTTGAAAGACTAAGGCCAATAAAGGCCAAGGCGAATAATATCTTTTTCATTTTCGTGGTATTCCTGTTGGATCTGAATTAGAGACTTCCCGATTCCTGAGACTTAGGCAAGTATTTTAGTTTAACTAGATTGTCTTTGGTGAGATATTTTTGAGCAACGCGCTGAAGATCTGCAGCAGTGATTTTTCTGTATCGGTTGATCTCGGTATTGATGAGGTTGGCATCGCCATAATAAGTGTGGTAATCGGCTAAACTTTCCGCAATACCGGCCATGCTTGAATTGCTGGATATAAAGCTACTCTCCAACTGATTCTGAAGCTTCTGAAATTCACGCTCTCCGATTGGCTCTGTTTTCAATCGCTCTACTTCTGCCAATATGGTGGCTTCTACCTGATCTAGCTCAACGCCCTGATTGGCAATCGCCAAAGTGATTAAAATTCCGGAGGATTCCAGTTGGAAAGGAAAGGCAAAAACGGCTACGGCACTTTGTTCTTGGTCTACCATCTTCTTGTACAAACGAGAGCTCTCTCCTTGAGATAATACTTGTGCCAACATGGCCACAGCGTATGCATCTTCACTGGTTTGACCCGGCGTTCTGAAGCCCATAAAAATACCAGGAAGTTGAATGTTGTCGTACACCACATCTTCAATGCCCTCAGCCGGAAGAGCGGGAGTGGCAAAAGCAGGTTGAACCACCTCAGCTCCACGTGGAATATCGCCGAAATACTTGGCTACTAGTTCTTTTGCAGCAGCAGGATCAATATCACCTGCAATAGATAAAGTGGCGTTGTTTGGAACGTAAAATTGCTTGTAAAAAGTAATAAACTCTTCCAACTTAGCTGCATTTAAGTCTTCCATGCTTCCAATGGGTACCCATTCGTATACCGTATTAGAGAAAGCGCGCTTGAACATATTTTCAGAGAAAGAAGCGTAAGGCTGATTGTCAATTCTCAAACGCTTTTCTTCTTTCACTACTTCGCGCTGTGTCTCAACGCCATCATTGTCTATCTTGGCGTGCAGCATTCGCTCAGATTCTAACCAAAGACCCAACTCCAATTTATTACTTGGAAGAACTTCATAATAGAAAGTTCGATCTTGGCTAGTATTGGCATTCAAGGCACCTCCGTTGGCTTGAACAATTTCCATGTACTCACCGCGCTTAATGTTTTCACTTCCTTCAAACAAAAGGTGCTCAAAGAAATGGGCGAAGCCCGTTCTTCCAACCACCTCATTCTTAGAGCCAACATGGTAAAGAACGGTCACAGCTACTATAGGTGTGGTATGGTCTTCATGAAGAATTACGTGTAGCCCATTGTCTAGGGTGTATTCTTCAAATTGAATACTCTTTTGGGCCTGCATGGAGCTAAGGCCTAAAAGCAAAGAGCCAGCTAATAAAATATTTTTCATTTAATCGGATTTTATTCCAAATAACAGTTAAGCCCCAAATATACTTCGTTTGATTGCTATTAAATTGCATAAGGAATTGTTAAAAGACCGTGAACACATACGACCTTTGCCAAATGCGGGGTAAAGTGTTAAAATCAACGGGTAGCTGGTATATTGTTCGAGACGAAGCGAATAGAATTGTTGCTTGTCGATTGGCGGGGCATTTTAGAACCCGAAACATTAAAAACACCAATCCTATTTCTGTTGGAGATTGGGTTGATTTTGAGGACGAAGCAGACAATAAAGGGTATATTATAGAATTAGAGAAACGCAAGAATTACATCATTCGTAAATCGGTAAATCTTTCTAAGCGCGCTCATATTATTGCGGCCAATCTCGATCAGAGTTTTCTAATTATTGCTTTGGTTCCACCCAAAACTCAGTTGGGTTTTGTAGATCGTTTTTTAGCGACCTCCGAGGCCTACGATATTCCCACTCACATAATTGTAAACAAATGCGATTTGCATACTGATGAGGAAGAAGCAGACTTAGAATATGTGCAGGCAGTTTACGAAAGAGCGGGCTATCCTGTGCATATTGTAAGCACGCTAACAGGAGAAGGAATTGAAAACTTAAAGGCCATACTTAAAGGGCAAACTACATTGGTTTCGGGCAATTCAGGAGTAGGAAAGAGCAGTCTCATTAATGCACTCGATCCAGGTTTTACCCTCCGCACGAAAGAGGTTAGCAAGCAACATTTGCAAGGCCAGCATACCACTACTTTCGCCGAACTCTTTGAACTTTCATTTGGAGCCGAGATTATCGATACCCCTGGTATTAAGAGTTTTGGTTTGTTGGATATGGAAAAAGAAGAAATCAGTGATTATTTTCCAGAGATTTTTGAACTCAGTAAAGAATGTAAGTTTCACAACTGTCTTCATTTAGAGGAACCGGGATGCGCCGTCGTTAAGGCCTACGAGGAAAATCAATTGGCTCCTAGTCGATATGAGAGCTACCGAAGAATGCTGGCATCCGAAGAAGACCAAGGTCCTTATAGACTAGATGAGTTCAACTGAGGTTGAATTGTCATTTAATCTCAACATCTTTTTTCTAAACAAGAATATCAGGCTTTATCAGGGCCGTATTTGTATGGATGATTTCTCCTCCAAAAGCCGAAAGAATTAATTCCCGCTCAATTGAATGCCTAGAATAAAACTCCTTCCAGCTCCAGCTAAACCAGAACTATAGGCTCTATAACGCTGGTCGGTTAGATTGTCTAGTCCTGCCATGATTCTCAAATTTTTATTGAGATTGAATTGTCCTCTGAAATGAAGTGAATACCAAGCGGGGCTGTATGGATTGCCATTGGCATCTGCAGCATAGAGATAATCCTTGTCTTTTTCTTCTTCGGCCATATTCTCATTGCTCAATTCAGCAGAGTATAAACTGAAGAACTCTAAGCTCATTTTTTTATGGGTATAGCGAAGGGCGGTTTTTCCAAAAGTGGGGGGAGCATGCCGCAAGGGAGAAAAGCTTTCATCCTCTAATTCTTCTTCTCCTTTTTGATAACTCAAGCTTGAACTTAGGTTCCAATTTCTATCAAGGCGATATTCTAGTTTCACTTCCAAACCATAAACGTAGGCAGAGGCAGCATTTTGAATGCTTTGAACTTGACTAAGCTCGCCATTATAAAGTATACTATCCGCTCCATTAAAGTTGCTGTTTCTTCTTACCAAGGCGTCTTGCAAAACGGTGTAGTAGGCCACCACATCGATATGAAATTGATCGCCAATACTCTTGTGAATATCTAGTTCGGCCGTATAGGCATACTCTGGTCCTAGGTTTAAATTAGGTACCATGACCGAGCCCGGCTGAGAATCGAAGAATTTACCCACATCGTCTACATTGGGACTGCGGAAGGCGGAGGAAATGTGAGCGCTGAGGTTCCAATTCTTAGGCAACGACCATTCTACCCCTGCATTGGCAGTAAGTGCAGCATTGTTTAACTGATCGGTCTGAGAGGATAAACTTGAAGAAAGTGCGCTCGGAGAGAAATCGGTGAGCATTGAAAAATAGTTGTACCGCACTCCAGCAAAATAATTTCTCTTTTCCTCTACATTCTTTTGCCACGATACGAATAGAGCGGCTGAATTCCACTGCGAATTGGGATATCTACTTCCGCTTGCAAATGATTGTTGCCTAAGGATATTTGTTTCAACGCCTTGTGAGAGAACATCGTTGTAAACCCATTCCGCTCCGTAAAAAATGCTGTTTCCTTTGCCTAATGCCTTGTACAAATCGAAGTTTACAGAATAGGCAATAACCTCTTCTGTTTGTGTTCTCAGAATACTGTCTTGAAAATTCCGATCGATTCGGCTTTCTCCAAAATCTTGACGCGCAAGATTTACTGTAAACCCATCGTAGAGCACATTGGGCTTAGTATGCTTAATGGTGAGTTGATTGAGCATCCATTCTTGTGGTCCGTATTCCCAAACGGCACTTCTTGGAAGGTCATTTCGAGTGCGTATGAGCCGATCGTATCTTCCAAAATTTGAGGTGGTAGAATAGTGGATAGCGTAGATAAACTCTAGAAAAGAATTGGGTTTATAGGCCAATTTGCTCAGAAGATTTTGCTGCTCGTAGCCCGAACCCAATTGCAAAAGCGGATTGGAATTCTGAATGACCACATCGGTTTGGTTTTGTCTTTCTACACTAAAAGGCCTCAGGTATTCATCTGGGCCTTGGGTACCCATTACTAAATCATCGAAATCGGTATAAGAAGCGCTTAGCAACCAAGCCCATTTTTTCTTCCCCAATTTTATGTCGAAATGCTGTGCAATCTCTTTGTTGGCAGAGGCGTAGCGCGTACTTGCATTCCATTCCATTCGCAGAGAATCGTTTTGAGAATAAAGGGGTTTTAAGCTGAAAAAACTCATAACGCCACCAATGGCATCGCTGCCGTACATAACCGATCCAGGTCCGAAGAGAACCTCTGCCTGCTCAATAGAAAATGGATCTATGGATATAATATTTTGAAGATTACCGCTTCTAAAAATGGCCGTATTCATCCGCACCCCATCTACCGAAATGAGCAGTCTATTAGCAGCAAAACCTCTAATCATTGGACTTCCACCTCCTTGCTGACTTTTTTGAACAAAGACCTCACCCGTTTGAGCCAATAAATCGGCTGTGGTTTGCGGCGCAAAGAGCGCTATGTCTTTGGCAGTCAACGAACGAATTTTAAACGGCACTTCGTTTTTTGGCTGAGTCCAACGATTGGCAGAAACCACTATTTGATCTAGGCGAACATTGCTCTCCCGAAGTTGAATTACGAAAGCCAAGGCTTCTATTTCTTGAAAAGATAAACTGAGGGTTTGATAGCCCAATAGTCTAAATTGGATTTTCTCTAGTCCGCGAAAAACCTCAATTTGTGCCTGACCTCTATTGTCGGTGGTTTGGGTTTGCAACGGACTTTCACTCATTATTACAGTGCCAGGCAGAGGCTCTTGCGTATCGTAATCAACTACTTTAATGAGTTGAGCAGAAAGAGAGTTGAATGATAAAAGGCAGTATAAAAACAGAAAAAGAGACACGTATTGCGGCTTCCAACTTGCTTTCATTTGAGCTAATAGAATTTGGTCTAATCGATCTAACGAAAGTATCCTTCTTTCCGTTGGATTTTTAAGTGTGTTAAGATTCTTTTTTCTTCCAACAGTTCATTAAATGATCGTCTACTATTCCGCAGGCCTGCAAATGGGCATAGACCACCGTAGAACCAAGAAATTTAAATCCTCTTCTTTTCAAATCAGAAGAGACACGGTCAGAAAGCTCTGTTTTAGCGGGAACCTCTTCCATAGATCGCCAGCGGTTTACTATGGTTCGGCTGTGGGTGAATTTCCATAAATAGGCATGAAAGCTTCCAAACTCTTCTACCACCTTTAAAAAGGCCTGTGCATTGTTGCGTGCAGACCAAATTTTGAGCTTGTTGCGCACAATTCCAGCATCTAAAAGCAAAAGCTGGAGATCTTCATCCGACATATCGGCCACTTTATGGATATCAAAATTTAGAAAAGCCTTTCTAAAATTCTCGCGTTTCCGCAAAATAGTTATCCAACTCAGTCCGGATTGAAAAGTCTCGAGAAGCAGTATTTCAAACATCTTCTGATCGTTTCGCACAGCTTGTCCCCATTCTGTATCATGGTATTGAACATAGAGAGGATCGTCTCCACACCAAGGACATCTAACGCGATCTGACATTCCGTTTTGCTTTAGTGCCAAGATACTGTTTCTAACGGCTAGAAAGTATAGCACCGAGACAATTTGCCGACGTAAATTAGACAAATCGAAAAATCGATTGAGTGCCCATGGAAACGAACTTGATTAAAGAGGTGGTTGTAATACTGGCATTGGCAGTATTTGTAGTATTGGTTTTTAGAAGATTTAAACTGCCCGTTATTTTGGGCTTTTTACTCACCGGCTTAATTGCAGGTCCCACCGCTTTGCACCTCGCTTCCGATATGGAAGGCATCCACTTTCTCTCAGAAACAGGGGTTATTCTTCTCTTATTTGTCATTGGACTGGAGTTTTCTCCTCGCGAGCTATTGGCCATTAAATCAACGGTTTTGGTAGGCTGAAGTCTTCAAGTAGGACTGAGTATTCTGTTTGCTGTTTTGGCTTCCATGGCTTTTAATCTAAGTTTGGCTCAAGGTGTTTTCTTAGGCTTTTGTATCAGTCTAAGCAGCACCGCTATTGTTCTCAGAGTCCTCCAAGATCAAAACAATATCACTAGTCCGCATGGCAGAAATGCGCTGGGAATTTTAATATTCCAAGACATTGTAGTGGTTCCTATGATGTTGCTTACTCCGCTTTTAGCGGGAGTAGGAGGAAACATTGGCGTAGAACTACTCTGGTTGGGGGGAAAGATGGCTTTGGTTGTGCTTATTCTTTTTCTTTTATCAAAGTACTTCCTTCCAAGCCTTTTAGACCAAGTGGCCAAATCAAAGAGCCGAGAGTTGTTCGTACTTACTACCGTATTAATTTGTTTTTCCATAGCTGGACTAACCTATACCCTTGGTTTATCTCTGGCCTTGGGCGCTTTTTTAGCAGGATTGCTCCTTTCTGATTCAGAGTATAGCCATCAGGCTACAGGCGATATATTGCCTTTTAGAGAGGTCTTCACCAGTTTTTTCTTTGTTTCAATTGGCATGTTGCTCGACTTGAACTTTTTGTTTCAGCATTGGTATTTGGTTTTGCCTTTGGCCATAGCTGTTTCTTTATTGAAATGGTTGGCAGCAAGCTTGGCCGCAGCGGCTTTGAAGTACCCCCTTCGCACCGCTATGTTAAACGGTTTTGCCCTGTTTCAAGTTGGAGAATTTGCTTTTGTATTGGCCGGTATCGGCCAGCTGCATGGCTTAATGGACGAAACACTTTCGCAGTATTTCTTATCCATTTCTATACTTTCTATGGCCGCCACCTCATTTGTTATGAATTATTCTAGCTCTTGGGTGGATGGAATTCTGGATCGTTATATTCCAAAATCATTTCAAGATACAGTTGGCAAAGAAGGCATTGAGCCCTCAATTAAAGCCAGTCTTCAAGATCACATAATAATCATAGGATATGGCCTAAACGGGACCAATCTGGCATTGGCGGCAAAAACGAGCGGAATACCCTATGTAATTGTAGATACCAATGCAGAATCTGTAAAGAAAAACAAGGCATTGGGTGAGCCCATTGTATATGGCGATGCAACGGATGCACACATTTTAGAGCACCTAAAGGTTTACCAAGCGAGAGTAGCTGTGGTGGCCATTTCAGACTCTCAAGCAACGCGAAGAATTGTTGCTTCTATCCGCAGCATTTGCAAAACTGTTTTTGTTGTGGTTCGTACCCGCTGGGTAAGAGATATCGATGAGCTCTTAAGGCTAGGTGCGGATGAGGTGATACCAGAAGAGTTTGAAACCTCTATTGAAATATTTACGCGGGTTCTCAATAGATACTTGGTTCCAGAAGATGAGATTCAATCCTTTACGGATTCTTTTAGAGCAGAGAATTATGAAATGCTTCGTCCGATGACATCGAGAAAGGTTCAACTGAATACTACTCTCAATGTGCCAGAGCTTAGAATCACTTGCCTCAGAGTAACCAAAGATGTACCTGAACTAACAGGGAAAACCCTGCTCGAATCGAAGGTGCGGCAGTTGTTTGATATCAATGTAATGGCCATTCAGCGAAACCATAAACTCATCAGTCATATGACTGCGGATACCTTAATAGAGCGCGACGACTTGCTTTACTTGATCGGAAAACCCTCTTCCATTAGTCGGTTCGATAAACATCTAAAGGCCACGCACTAAACTTTGATCTTCTTGTAGTTTTTAAAGTCGAAGAGGGAGTCTCCTCCAAGCAAGGCATTTTCTAAGAACGAAATAATTCGGTATTTCAATCGCTCGTGCTTGTGAATTTCTCTATCGGTTCGCCTCAAGCCAGAAAACTGAAGTTGATCTTTCCAATGGAAGTCGTTTATCCAATTAAGCATTGCTTTCGGATGGCTTCCTTTAAATTTTGGAATATGCTGTAGCGGGCCATAATCGTAGGCATCGGGTAAGTTTTTCAGCAGCGCTTTTCCCTTTTCAGCTCCATGGTATGTAGCAAAGGTTTTCTTCTTCTTACCACTCATTATTTCAGGCGGACGGGTAAAACCATAGTGATAAACCTGCGCATTTAGCTGAACAACCTGCAATTTTCGGGTTCCTTCACTGCGCTGATATTCCTTATAATTATTCTCTTCAAAGGATTCATAAAGGCGAAAGCTCTGAGCGTCTTTCCAGCTATGGATGGATGGGAGATTGCGGATGATCCGAATCTCTTTTTTATACCAAACATGCGAGTTGTGAACGTGCTCGTAATCTCCCCAGAAATGTAAAAAATGAAACAAGAAGCCTTCCACCTTTGCATTGTGGAGATGGGTTTTCATGGCCTCTTTAATTTCAGCATGGTCTTTTTCGTGCAAAGCCTCATCACACTGTAAATAAACCAGCCAATCTCCAGTACAATATTGTTTTGCAATGTCTGTTTGATGGGCGTACTCTGTATTCTTCGGGTATTTTTCAGAATTCCATTGAGTGCGAACCAGCTTTATTTTGTCAGAGCCAATACTTTTTATGAGTTCTTCGGTTCGGTCGTCTTCATCGTTATTGCCAAGGGCAATAACGTATTCATCTACCAATGCAAGCGCAGAGAGAATACTTTCTTTTACAGGGATGTAGAGTTTATCGGCATTCCGAACAAAGGTAAAAGCACTTATTTTCATTTTATTATCCTTTGGTTCAGCCTATTTTTTTCTCGGAAGCGCTTCTCCTTCATTAATGCGCCAAATCTTAACGGCTCTAAAAAAAACATACCAAGAGGCCTGAGCGCAGAGAATAAATCCAACCTTTCCATCTAAAAACCCCAATCGAAGAATATAATCTCTAAAGAAGGTAAAAAAGGGCTTGAAAACCAGTTGAAAGAAACCCACTTTTTTTATTCTGTTCGAACGATCGTAGGCACCCCAAGTGGTGTACCAATCGCTTTTATCTAGCAAATGCCGAAGGCCTTTGTATGTCAGATGATCTAATTTATTCTTCAGAACTCCAACGTCACCATTGGTAATTACCTCTGCATGAACGTGTTTCTCTTCGTATTTGCAAAAATCTCTATGGAAAAAGCGAATGACTTTATCTCCCTGCCACCCACTAAATCGGATGCGCTTATCCATAAAAATATTCGAACGGTAAATCCAATAGGATTTACAAGACGGAGGGTCTTGGAGCATTTCAATGATTTCTTTTTGGAGAGAAGGAGTAACTCTTTCATCGGCATCTACCAAGATAATCCACTCAAATTGAGACTGAGGAATAGCCCAATTTTTTTGGGAAGCCGAATTGTCATAGGCTCTTTGAACAACTGTAGCGCCCAGCGCACGGGCCTTTTCAGCTGTGCCATCTTTTGAAAAGCTATCTACAACTAGAATTTCCTGAGCGAAAGAAACGCTCTGAATAACGGCTTCAATGTGCTCAATTTCATTGTAGGTGGGAATGAGGGCCGTAATGGGATATTTCATGCGCTATAATCTCTTTCAGAGGAAGAAGGGTTCTTTTAGATAAGCCTACAATTAAAAACTCCACCTAACGGAATAGTATTCTATTAGGTGGAGCGAAGGTAAAACAAAGGCTTTGTTTAGCCTTCGTGCAGTGTTAAAAAGGGCAAACGGCTGTGATAGGCTATTTGACTTGTCATACTCTTGTGGAACATACCTTGTAAAAAACCATATCTACGAGCCAAGAGTGCCAGAAGATCTGCATTCTGTTCTTGGGCAAACTTCAAAATGGTTTTTTCTACACCGCCCACGTCTTCTAATACATGAAAAGAAAGTTCAATTCCGTCTAAGTATTTCTCATAATGGTAGCGGTTTATCACATGTAGCTCCTTGTCGTCTTTGTCTTGAACGTGCACAACAGCGATGGTAGAGCCGAAGGTCTTGGCAATCGATTTTAATTGGCTCAGGGCTGCTTGTTCTCCATTGTTGTTTAAATCACAAGCATAGACTATGGTTTTCCAGTCGTCTATGGTTCCGTTTGCAGGTATGGCCAGCACGGGGCAATCTACTGCATGAAGAATGGATGCGGCATTGCTTCCAATTAGAATTTCTTCAATTCCACTGGCACCTTTGGTTCCTAAGACCACTAGATCTGCATTTTCTTTTTTGGCAAGTTCTTTAACCGCACGAATGGGATTTCCCAAACGAGATTCTACTCTAAATGCCAGTCCACTTGCTTCTAATCTTGCATAAATATCTTTCATGCCCGTTTCTGAATTCTCCTTCATGATTTCAAGGAGGGAAGTAGTCATTACATTTTGGCTGTATGGAATATCATAGGCGTTGAACGCGACTATACTACTACCTGCCTTTTTTGCAATTTCTATTGCTACTTCTAAGGCGCGCAATGCATTGTCTGAAAAATCAGTGGGTACAAGTATGGTTTTCATATAGAGGGTTTATATAACATCAAAGTTATTGTTATCTAGAGAGTGAGATACTGATTGAAGTCAGCATTTGAAAAAAAAAGTCTGGCAAAATACCAGACTTTTTTATCGAAAAACGATAGTTTTATTGTCCTTGGCCCATGGAGAATTTTTTCTCTCCATTGAAGGTGCATAGGTTTTCTGTTTTTATAATGTCAAAGCCGGCTTTTGAAACCTGGGTGCTGAGAGATAAAACATCCGCATAACTTCCAGCCTCTGACATAGACTTAGATGTAAAACGACATCTCCAATGGTCTGTGCAGAAGGTTTCAGGATGTCCGTTTGGATACACTTTCAATCCGCGATTGGTAATCATTTGCAATTTAAAGGAAGAAGAGGTGAAGGCTTCCAATTGTTTGCCAAGCACATTCGGATCGCGTTTGTCACCCGTCCAATGAAGAAAAATATCTACGCCTACTATTTCCTTTTTAGCAGGAACGGTTGGCGAGGCCAAACCTTGAATTCGTGCATTGTCGCCTTTTTTGTAAACGACTGTTTTCAATTTCGTAGGGTTTTGTCCAATGCGTGCAATTACGGCATCGGCAAAGGCAGAGGTTCCAACCTTTTCAGAGCTGGTTCCTTCCTTGAATAAATCGTAGGTGTGCACGCCATCTTCCATAGTGCGCAACCAGGCATTATGAACCTTTTCGGCTACTTCTGATTGACCTATATACACCAACATCTGAATGGCGCCGAGCAACAATCCGCTTGGATTGGCCACATCTTGACCCGCACGTCGTGGGGCAGAACCGTGAATGGCCTCAAACATGGCATAGTCTTGACCAACATTCGCACTTCCACCTAAACCTACAGAACCTGTAATCTGAGCGGCAACGTCTGAAAGAATATCTCCATATAAATTTGGCATTACAATAACGTCGAAGTTCTCAGGTGTATCAGCCAATTTGGCTGCGCCTATATCTACAATCCAGTGCTCGCTTTCCAAATCGGGGTATTCGGCGGCAACCTCATCGAAAATCTTGTGGAACAAACCATCCGTAAGCTTCATGATGTTGTCTTTGGTAAAACAAGTTACCTTTTTGCGGCCGTAAGCTCTGGCATATTCAAACGCAAAACGAACGATTTTTTCTGATCCAGGAGAAGAGATTAACTTCAAACACTGAGTAACCTCATCGGTTTGTTGGTGCTCAATACCTGCGTAAAGATCTTCCTCGTTTTCACGCACAATAACTAAGTCCATAACAGGATGCTTGGTAGCTACATATGGACTGTAAGAAATGCAAGGGCGTACGTTGGCATATAAACCCAAGGTCTTGCGGGTGGTCACGTTTAAGCTTTTGTAACCTCCACCTTGCGGAGTAGTGATGGGTGCCTTTAAGAAAACTTTGGTACGACGGAGCGAATCCCAAGCCTCTGGAGCAATACCTGCAGTGTTTCCTGCGAGGTAGACTTTCTCGCCTATATCTATAGTCTCAATGTCTAATTGAGCGCCTGCTGCCAATATGATTTTTAATGTTGCCTCCATGATTTCGGGCCCAATGCCGTCTCCATGTGCCACTGTAATGGGTGTCTTTGCCATTTAAATTCGATTAGATTTTTAGAAAAGCGAAGATAAGGATAAGCAATCGGGCCTCAATAACAATTTCTTTCCAAGCCTATTTTGCTGATGTACATTTGCCACCATGCTCTCAAAGAAAGCGAAATACGGGATTAATGCACTTCTTCTTCTAGCGAAGAAAACAGAAGCAGAGCCTGTTACTATTCATTTAATCTCAGAACAAGCTTCGGTACCCCAGAAATTCCTGGAAAATATTCTCTTGGATTTGCGCAAAGCAGGTATTTTAGGAAGTAAAAAAGGTCCTGGGGGTGGATATTATATGATTAAATCTCCAGACGACATAAATCTCGCCGATGTAATGCGCCTCTTTGATGGTCCTATTGCGCTGCTTCCTTGTGTTACTCACAAATACTACGAGCGCTGCGATGAATGTCAAGACGAAGAAACCTGTGGTTTGCGTGATGTTTTTCTTGAACTCCGCAATGAAACCGTAGAGCTTTTGAAGAGAAGTACTTTGAGCGATATCATGCGCCGAGAGAAGAAACTAAATCCATCTGACTAAACTTTTTGTGGCTGTAGGCTAAAGCGAAGTTCCTATGACTCAAAAAGAAATTCAGTCTACACTTAAACCCGCCTTGCAATGGTTTAGGGGAAATGGTTGGAAGGCTTTTCCTTTTCAAATAGAAGCCTGGCAAAAGGTGTTAGAGGGGAAGGAAGGTATTGTAAATGCTCCTACAGGAAGTGGCAAAACCTATTCGCTCTTACTTCCTCTATTACTCAAAGCAAATACCCCTGAAAGAGGCCTAAAGATTATTTGGATTAGTCCCATCCGTGCACTCACTAAAGAAATTTTACAATCCGCAGAAAGGGCGGCCTTCGCCCTTGGGTTGGATATGCGCATTGAAATAAGAACGGGTGACACTTCTCAGTCTGAAAAGGATAAGCAAAAGCGCCGAATGCCTGAGCTCTTAATAACCACCCCAGAAAGCCTACATATTCTCTTCGCACAGAAACAACATTCCCAGCATTTTAAGTTGGTACAAGCCGTTGTAGTAGACGAATGGCATGAACTCATTGGCACCAAAAGGGGCAATCTTATGGAACTAGCCCTTGCCCATATCCGATCCATTTCGCCTGCACTAAAATGCTGGGGAATCTCTGCAACAATTGGAAATCTCAATCAGGCTTTAGAGGTTTTACTCGGAGGCAAAAGCAAAGAGGCTGTTTTAATAAAGGCAGACATCCACAAGCATATTGAAATTATTCCGGTTCTTCCAGAAAGCCTAGAGAAATTGCCCTGGGCAGGCCATCTAGGACTTCAGCTTTTGCCCGATTTACTGCCTTTAATTGAGGCTTCCAAAACAGCTTTGGTTTTTACGAATACCCGTGGGCAAGCCGAGATGTGGTACCAGCGATTACTCGATGCTGAGCCCGACCTAGCTGGAAGGTTGGCTTTGCACCATGGTTCAATCAGTAAGGAGCTTCGATTTTGGGTGGAAGACGCCTTGTTTCAGGGCAGTATTAAGGCGGTAATCTGTACTTCTAGCCTCGATTTAGGGGTAGACTTTCGTCCGGTCGATCGTATTTTCCAAATTGGAAGCCCCAAAGGGGTTTCACGCTTTTTACAAAGAGCCGGAAGAAGTGGTCATCAGCCCGGTGCTAAAAGTCAAATTTATTTTGTGCCTACCCACGCTCTCGAATTGCTAGAATCTGCGGCCTTGCGAACGGCGATAGAAGAAGAGCTTATTGAAGATAGACTTCCCTATACACAAACCTTTGATATTCTTCTCCAATATTTAACTACCCTAGCCGTTTCAGATGGGTTTTACGAAGAACCACTCTACCAAGAAATTATTTCAACCTTCGCCTTTAACGGGCTTTCGAGAAAGGAGTGGGAAGAATGCCTTTCTTTTTTAACGAGCGGTGGATTGCTAGAGGCCTACAATGATTTTCACAAATTAGTGCGAGACGAAGACGGCCGATATTTCGTCCAATCAAGAAAAGTGGCCATGCGACATCGGATGAGTATTGGTGCTATTGTGAGTGACACTATGCTCAGAGTGAAATTAAAACGCGGTCCTGTTTTAGGACATGTGGAAGAGTATTTTATCGGAAAATTGAAAAAAGGAGATGTTTTCTGGTTCGCGGGTCAGAATTTAGAACTGATTGAGATCCGCGAGATGACGGTGAATGTGCGTCGTTCGGATAAGAAAATGGGCATTGTTCCGGCATGGAATGGCGGAAGATTGCCCCTTTCAGCTCAACTAGGACAGATGCTTAGGAGAAAGTGGGTAGAAGCAGCAAAAGGGGGCGATGGACATCCAGAATTGGCTTTATTACAACCCATGATTCAATGGCAAAAGGAATATTCCGTAGTTCCAAATGAGAAGCAGTTTCTCATAGAAAGATTAGAAAGTGATGAAGGATTTCATCTTTTCTTCTATCCTTTTGAGGGTCGCTTGGTGCACGAGGGCATGGCCTATCTAATTGCTTGGAGAATAGGGCAACACCAGCCTTGTTCTTTTTCCATTGCTATGAATGATTATGGATTTGAACTCCTCTCGGAGCAAGCCATTGATTTGGATTCAGATCTTCTGCAAGCGCTTTTTTCTACGGATAACTTAATAGAGCATATTAGCACTAGTGTAAACGCATCGGAAATGGCGAAAAGACGGTTTCACGACATCGCCTATATTGCAGGAATGGTATTCAGAGGCTATCCCGGGCAGAAAATCAAAGAGCGGCATCTACAAAATTCAAGTGCCTTGCTTTTTAAAGTGTTCGAAGAATATCAACCCGACCATATTTTATTGAAACAAGCCTATTCCGAAACCATGGATTTTCAACTCGAAGAGGGAAGACTTAGAAAGGCTTTGGATAGAATAAACAGTCAACAGATTCTTTTAGAAGACATTAAGTATCCAAGTCCTTTGTGCTTTCCCATCTTGGTAGACCGATTGCGTCAGAAGATGAGCAGTGAGCAGTTAGAAGATCGAATTGCTCGAATTTTGGCTCAGAGCATAGAATAATGGATAGTCTTTGTCATTTAGAACAGATTTCAGCAACCCAAATTCAGGCAAAATGGGCGGGAGAATCTCTTCAGTTGCACTTTGACTTTTCACTGCAAATTGCAGAGAAGTACTGTGTGGTTTCGGACCTGCATCTAGGGAAAGTACAGCATTTTCGAAAGAACGGAATTGCCATTCCAACCGCCTTAAGAGCCGAGGGCTTCCTTCAGCTTGATAGACTAGTTCAGAGGCATAGGCCCGCAAATCTGGTCTTTTTGGGTGATCTCTTTCATTCCGATCCCAATTCAGAATGGGATGAATTTTTTAATTGGATGGAATTGCGACCTGAGATAAACTTCATCTTGGTGGTGGGCAATCACGATCGTCAATTCACCCATTCCAGTTATGCACAGCGAATAGAATCTGTTGCGGAGCTGCAAATCGGTCCGTATTTATTGTTGCACGAAGAGGATAAAGAAAGACCCGATGCCTTTCAGATTTCTGGCCATATTCATCCAAAAGTTCGAATTCGGGGGAAAGCGAGACAATCGATCAGTATGCCCTGTTTTCACTTTGAAAAGCGCAATTTATACTTGCCTGCTTTCGGTCAGTTTACAGGAGGGATGCATATAAAAGCCCAAAAAGGCTCTAAGAGTGTAGGTCTAGCCGCAAATAAATTGTGGCCACTAGAGCATTGATTTAAAGAACGTCCAACACTTCGCTTACGCTTTGCCACTTGAGAATCATTTCCTTGAGTTCGATGATTTTTAGGGGCTTAGTCATAAAGTCATTCATACCCGATTAAATGGCAAGATGCCGATCTTTTTCGGTTGAATTGGCAGTAAGAGCAATAATGATCGGTCTGTGCTTTACCTCATCAACAATTTTCCGTGTAGACTCAATACCATCCATAACGGGCATGCGCAAATCCATAAATACCATATGAAAATTGCCATCTCTTACCTTCTCAAAAGCTTCTTTGCCATCCTCGGCCATATTGGGGTGAAGTCCGAAACTGTTGAACATCATCTCTATAAGCTTTCGATTTACTGGGTTGTCTTCTGCAACTAAAATTCGGAGCTTTTCATTTATTTGTCTACTAGACTCTTCAACGGGCTTTACAATTTTTTCTAGAGGAATCTTAAATCCAAAAGAACGAGCAGGAGTTCCTTCCACAAAAACACTTCCGCCCATTGCCTTAATTATCTGAGAAGAAGTAAAGAGTCCAAGAATATGACTGTTTGATTTTATCGCCTGAATATCAATGAATCGTCCGCTTGTGTCTTCGTAAAAATCAAGCAATCTTGAGCCTAGGCTTCCAGCAGGAATATCAAATCGCACCTCCAAAAGCAGTGCCTCCGTGGTTTCCCTTACGCACTTCATGCCAAACTGAACCTGGCCCAATTCAACATTTCGAAGAACCGTTCCTCCCAAATGAGAAAGCACCTGTTTAAATTTCATGCTATCCCCGCGAACGGCATGGGGAATGCTATTATCTAAAGAACCAACCAGCTCTATAGGTTTGGTGCCTTTAATTGTATCAAGTGAAGTTAGTAATCTGTTGTATACTTCGTGAATATCAAAAGACTCCTTCTTTACGCGTATATCGTCTGACTCGAGCTCTGAGAAGCTCAAGATTTCATTTATCACAGTGGTAAGTTGCTCGGCATGTTTGCGAATGCTAATCATTTGACTGCGCTCCGTCGCATGGGTCATCTTGTTCTCCATCAAAGTGGAAACACCCAAAATGGCATTTAAGGGAGTCCGTATTTCATGACTCATATTTGAAATAAACTCGGTTTTGCTTCGAGAACTTGCTTCCGTTTTCCAAAGCAATCGCTGTTGGTTTAGTCCAAATCGATACGATAGCAATAGCGACTGAGAAAGGAAGAACCCGATGTAGAGTATGATTAAGATTTCGGGTTGAGGAGGAATAATTTGCCAGAACTCTAAAATTAAAACAATAAAGGCAGAGGCCAGTAAAATGCTCGAGTTCAACGCCAATTTTGCTCCCATCCGCCTGCGCCAAGCAGCGAGAATAAAGACAAAAAGGCCATAAACTGTAAAAAGAAGGGCGGCAATAATATAATATTAGAAAAGGGCGGTGAAGTAATAAACGGGCAAGAAAACAACAACCGCTTGAAAAATAGAGACATAACGGAACAAACGCAGCGTCTGCTTATTCATTTCCTCGGGGTAAAGATGCCTTAGAAACTCGGCAAACAGCAAAACAGAAATGTAGAGCGATAAATACTCTAGGCGAATGGCGATGGAAAACGGAAAGTTTGGGAGCAGTTCATGGAGTACATAGCTCTGACTTCCAATAACTCGGTAAGAATAAAATATACAGAAAAGGCTGAAATACAAAACAGTAACATCTCTTCTGTCGTAAAGAAAGAGACCCAGAAAAAACAAGCCACCAATGACCAATCCTCCCGATAGCAAGGTGGTTAAAGCGGCCTCTCTTTTGTTTTTAAAATTGAGTGAAGAGAAATTGTCGAGTATTATTTCCTTTCCCATTCCCCCTTTGAAATGACTAAAATTGCTAATGTGAAGAACCAAGTCTAAGGTGTCGTCTACCTCGGTAAGGGCCACAATTCTAGGTATCCATTTTGGTTTTGAAGTTCTTGCTGTTTTGCCCGGAACACCATTTTCAGATATCAGTTTTCCGTCGAGATACAGTCGATAGGTGGTGTATGCTTCTGGAATCTTCAGGCCCATTTCTGGATGATCTTTGGGCATATAAACCGTTAACGAATACGAGGCACAGCCCATGGCCGACCATTTAGTACCCATTGAAGGAGTGTAATTCCAAAGATCCGTGAGTTGAATACTATTTTCTGCAGATCGGCTATTCGACTCTAAAGGGTTGATAAAAGTACTGGGGTAGAGTAGCCAATTTTCGTTCAAAGAGGCACCTCCTTGAATCCAGAAGTTGTATTCGGAAAGGTCTAAGACTCCTGCTGCTGCTGCCAAAGAAGAGGGCAAGGCGGCAAAACAAAGGGCAAGGAAAAAAATACAGTGCCTAGCTCTTTTCAATTGTAGATTGTTGTGCTACGAAAGTAAGAAAGCATTATCATTGATCCCATTCTTTTAGTAGACTATAATTTATTGGCAATTAACAGACATTTAACGCCATAATTTTAAGACTTCTATTTGTTTTGTAACCACTAAAGTTTAATAATTCATGGAGGCACAAGGAAAGGAAATAAACGTACAGGAGCTGAATGAACGCATCGTAAGCGAAAGCGCTTTTATTGATCTCTTGCATATGGAATTGGGAAAAGCCATTGTTGGGCAAAGGCATATGCTCGACCGTTTGCTTATCTGTCTTTTAGGCGATGGCCATATTCTATTGGAAGGAGTACCCGGATTGGCGAAAACCCTGGCAATTAAAAGCCTTTCAGAGGCTGTGGATGCCCATTTTTCGCGTATTCAATTTACTCCTGACTTGCTGCCGAGTGACCTCATCGGCACGCAGATCTACAATATGCAAAAGGGCGATTTTCACGTTCGTAAAGGACCCATTTTTGCCAATTTTGTATTGGCGGATGAGATTAACCGTGCTCCCGCTAAGGTTCAAAGTGCTTTATTGGAAGCCATGCAAGAAAAGCAGGTTACCATTGGAGACGAAACACATGCGCTTCCCAAGCCTTTTCTCGTACTTGCTACGCAAAACCCAGTAGAGCAAGAAGGAACCTATCCTCTCCCTGAGGCACAGATGGATCGTTTTATGCTTAAAACCGTCCTAGATTATCCCAAGTTAGAGGAAGAGAGACAGATTGTGCGCATGCAAATTCAGGCGAATCAGCTAAAGGTAAAGCCGGTTATTTCCTTAAATCAAATCGAAAAAGCGCGACATATCATTCATGAGATTTATATGGATGAAAAAATAGAGCAGTATATATTGGATTTGGTTTTTGCTACCCGCTATCCCGAACAGTACAAATTGGGCAAGCTAAAAGCCCTCATTAGCTTTGGCGGCTCCCCTCGTGCTAGTATAAATTTGGCGAAGGCGGCTCGAGTGAATGCCTTTATTCATCACCGTGGCTACGTTATTCCAGAAGATGTTCGCGCCGTTGCCATGGATGTACTTCGCCATAGAGTAGGTCTTACCTACGAGGCCGAAGCCGAGAATATGAAGTCGGAAGACATTATAACGGAGGTTTTGAATGCCGTTGAGGTACCTTGAGAATAACACATAATGGATACTAGAGAACTTTTAAAAAAGGTTCGTCGGATAGAGATTAAAACCAATCGGTTGAGTAGTCATCTATTTTCGGGCGAGTACCATAGCTCATTTAAAGGGAGAGGTATGTCGTTTAGTGAAGTGCGTGCCTATCAGTATGGAGACGACATTCGATCCATTGATTGGAATGTAACGGCCCGCCTGAGAGAGCCTTATGTTAAGGTGTTTGAGGAGGAAAGAGAATTAACCCTCATGATAGTGGCAGACATCAGCGGATCGGGCGATTTTGGTACCCAGGGTCAGTTGAGAAGAGAAATAACTACCGAAATTGGAGCAACCTTGGCCTTTTCAGCCTTGCAGAATAACGACAAAGTAGGTCTATTGCTTTTTAGCGATGGCGTAGAGCGCTACATTCCTCCCAGAAAAGGAAGATCTCAGGTTTTGCGCATTATCCGAGAAATGATTGAGTACAGCCCGAAAAGCAAAAAGACAAATATTCGGGTTGCTTTGGAATATCTAAATGCGGTTCAAAGGAAAAAGGGAATTGTGTTCTTGCTTTCAGACTACCTCGATGGGGATTATCAAAAAGCATTGAGTTTAACCGCGAGGAAACACGATTTGGTTGGAATTCGTTTGAAGGATTCTTTCGAGAAAAAGATGCCGAACTTAGGAGTTATTCCGGTCTTCGATGCTGAAACTCAATCGCAGCATTGGGTAGATTTTAGCTCTTCCCACATTCGAATGAAATACGAGCTCTGGATGCAATCTATGGATTCGTACTTCACTAAGAGTTTTCGTTCTGCGGGTGCAGATCAGTTGGAAGTGGAGCTCGGTACTTCCTACATACATGCTCTTTTAGGATTCTTTAAGAAGAGGAACAAAAGATGAAAAAAATAGCTTTGGTTTTTCTTTTGTTTGTTGAGATGCTTTCGGCCCAAAACCGGCTTCAATTGCGCGTAGCTAAAGACAGCATACTCATTGGAGAACCTTTGAAAATTGAATTGGTTTCGGTTGCTACACTTCAAAATATCGTCCAACTTCCAAGTCCGAAAGACACTGCCTGGGCCATTTTAAAATCCAATGCGGATAGCGCTTTGCAGAATTCGGCTGAATTCTGGCGATATCGACTAGAAATAACACGTTATGATTCGGGTTATCATTTGCTTTCCTTCTCGCCCATTAAGTTGGGATCAGATAGTTTGCGATGCGAAGCTACCTATGTATACGTTGGATTTCCTCCGCGCTCGGAAGTAGAATTAATGGATATTAAGGGACCTCGAAAGGCCCCCTTCGACTATGTAACTTGGGTTCTTTTACCGCTGGCGGTTCTTCTTGTCGTCTTCGGTCTCTACTTCCTTTGGAAACGTTTCAAACCCTTGAAAGAAGAATTCGCTGCTAAGAAAGATCCACCCATCCCTCCTAGAGAAAAAGCCTTAAATAAATTGCAAAGTCTTCAAGAAAATCAAGCATGGCTCATGGGTCCTAAAATTTTCTACACTGAAATCACCGATGTGCTACGATTGTACTTGGAAGACGAAATTCACATTCAAGCGATGGAAATGTCGGGAACAGAATTAGCATCTTCTTTGGAAAAATTGAAGCTCGAAGCGGAGGATGAAAAGAAACTGAAAGATTTCTTATTGGCTTCGGATTTTGCTAAATACGCTGAAAGGGCAGAGCTGAACCGCTCGGTTGAGCTGGAATTCAAACTGCTGAAGCAAATCATTACAGATTATCCAAAACAACTTAAACCAAGCAATGGAGAATCTTGAATTTCAATTTCCTTTCTTTTTGTGGTTGCTTTTATTGGCCATTCCCGCTTTTTACTTTCGTTGGAAGGTTAAGCGCAATTACATTCCTAGCTTTAGGCTTTCTGAAACTTCTTCTCTTTATGCAAGTAGGAGTTGGAAGAGTTTCTTGGCAGAATATTTACATCTTCTTCGAATTCCTGTAATCCTTCTGTTGGTTATTGCTTTGGCTCGTCCGCGGCAGAAGGAAGTAGACATTCAAAAACGCAGTTCGGAGGGCATTGATATCGTTTTGGCTATAGACGTTTCGGCAAGTATGTTGGCTCGCGATTTTAAACCCAATCGCCTTGAAGCCACTAAGGAAGTGGCTCGCAATTTCATTGCCGATAGACCGGGCGATAGAATTGGTCTTGTTGCCTATGCAGGTGAGAGCTATACGCTAGCTCCTATAACCACAGATCACAGAGTCTTGCTCAATAGTCTAGAAGAACTCGATTATGGACTCATCCAAGACGGAACCGCCATTGGAATGGGATTGGCCACTTCGGTAAACCGTTTGAGAAATGGAACTGGCGAGGGTAGGGTGATTATTCTACTCACAGACGGAGTTAATAATACAGGAACCATTGATCCGATTACCGCGGCCGAATTGGCGGCCGAATTTGGCCTTAAAACCTATACCATCGGCGTGGGAACAAATGGAAATGCCCCCATGCCTGTTTCTAGAGATTTTAGCGGAAATCTAGTCTACAGAAATGTTCCAGTAGAAATAGACGAAGCGCTTTTGCGAACGATTGCAAAACGTACGGGCGGACAGTATTTCAGAGCAACCGACAATGAGTCTCTGAAGAAAATTTATAAAGAAATAGATCGTTTAGAGAGAAAGGAGGTGGAAGAATTGCGCTATTACACCTATACAGAATGGTTTAGGCCTTTTGTTCTCTGGGCATTTGCGCTTTTCTTTTTTGAAAGGTTTATGAAGATTGCCATTTTAAGAGGAATCACCTAATGGAAAGAATAGAATTACCTCAATACCTTTTGTTGCTCAGCGCCTTACCTGTTTTAATGCTGGCTATGGCCTACGCAAGTTGGTGGAAGAAACGAGCCCGCTCGCAAATGGGACTGAAAACGCCCTTTGAGGTCTTAGCACCTCAGGTTTCGGTTCGTAGAAATGGGTTCAAAGCCTTGGTGAGTCTTTTAGTTTTAGGCTTAATGGCCATCGCTATTGCCAACCCTCAGTCGGGAAGCAAAGTAGAAACAATGAAGAGAGAGGGAATCGATTTACTCTTTGCTATTGATGTTTCGAATAGTATGCTGGCTGAAGATGTGAGTCCGAATCGCATTAGTAGAGCTAGGCAGTTTGTTTCCGAGTGCCTCGACCGACTTGGAGGAGACCGCGTAGGAATTATTGTGTACGCAGGCGAAGCACAACCCCAGCTCCCGATTACTTCGGATTTGGCAGCTGCACGCTTATTTCTCTCTCAGGTAAATACCGATTTGGTAAACAGTCAAGGAACGGCTTTCAACGAAGCCATCGATTTAGCCGTTACTATGTTTGGAGAGGAGTCACTTCATTCAAAAGCGCTGATATTTATTTCAGATGGTGAGGATCACGAAGGCGATTTCAATACGAGCCTGAAGGCGGCAACAGATAAGGGAATACGAGTATTTAGCCTTGGGATAGGAGACGAGCGAGGTGGCCCTATTCCTATTCGAGATAGTTATGGCCGAAGTTTGGGATTTAAGGAAGATGGCTCAGGAAATAAGGTGATTACCAAATTGAATGAGGCTTTTCTTCAAAGCTTGGCAGCCGAAGGTGGAGGCGTTTACCTTCAATCCAAAGACAATAAAAAAACGGTAAGTGCGCTCTTGGATGCGCTGTCTGATTTAGAAAAAACAGAGTTCGAGTCGAGATTGTACACAGATTATGAAGATCAATTCTATTGGTTTGCCGGATTGGCACTTTTACTCGTATTACTAGATGTATTCTTAATAAAAAGAAAAACGAAATGGTTAGAGAGATTATTTCAATAAGACTAGTCTTTTTGCTCTTATTGCCTATGATTGCCTTTGCTCAACCCAAATATGGTGAGAGTTTAAGAGAAGGAAATGACGCCTATGCCGATGGACGCTATGCAAAGGCAGAACAAGAATATAGAAAGGGATTGGAGGCAAATCCAGAGAGCCCCGATGCCTCTTTTAACTTAGGAGATGCTCTCTACAAACAAGAGCGTTTTGAGGAAGCACTTCAAGTTTTTCAAGAGAGTTACAACAAAGCTCGCAACGACAATGAGCGGGCGGCTAGCCTTCACAATTTGGGCAATGCATTTTATAAGGGAGGGAAGTACAAAGAGGCGGCTCAGGCCTATTCGCAAGGTTTGAAATTAAACCCGAACGATGAGGAAACGAGGTATAATCTCGCTCAGAGCTTGAGAAAGATTCAAATTCCACCTCCAAAGGAAGAACAGCAAAATCAAAACAATCAGCCCTCTTCTCCCGAAGAACAGAAACCACAAGATCAACCCAAATCGGGTGATCAAGACGATGAGCAGCAAGACGGAAAAGAAGGTCAGCAACAAGATTCGGAAAGCAATGATGGGAAAGAATTTAACGAAGAACCCCAGGCAGAAGGTGAATTAAACAAAGAAGAGGCTGAACGTCTTTTAGATGTGCTAGACGAGCAAGAGGCTCAACTTCAAAAGAAGTTAAAAGAGCAAAAAGCAAAGAAACCGAAGAAGAAAACTGAGAAGGATTGGTAATGAAAACAAAGGCTTTCTTTTTATTTCTCTGTTTGCCCATTTGGATGCTGGCTCAGGCTCAGTTTATTGCTGAAGCCGATCGATATCGCATTACAACGGAAGATGTATTAAGGGTAAGCTATAGTGTAGAAGGCGAGGGCTCTGGATTTCAATCGCCGAACTTTTCCCCTGATTTTAGTCTGCTTTCAGGCCCCAATAGAAGCTATCAAAGTTCCATAATTAATGGAAGAGTTAGCTCGAGTCAGAGCTTTCAATATGCTCTTCGACCTACTCGCACGGGAACCTTAAAGGTGCCTTCTGCTCGCATACGGGTAAACGGCGAGTATGTAGAGAGCAAAGAGCTTGAAATAGAAGTTGTTTCTCCTAGCGAAAGTCCCGCTCAGCCAAATAGTCCTGCGGCCAAAGCGAAAGAGTCTGCCTTTATTCGGATTAAAGCCAGCAAGCGCAATGTCTATGTAGGCGAGCCCATTGTATTGGATTTTACTCTTTATTATTTGGAGGTAGATCAGCCTCGGGAGGTAAAGGAACCCGAGTATAGAGGCTATTATATTCAAAAGTTAGAAGTAGACGATAAGGAGCGCTATGGAAAGGAGGTTTTGAATGGAATGCGATACAACACCGCTATTCTTAACCGAGTTTTATTGGTTCCTCAACTCTCGAATGCCAAGATTGAAGGAAATTTTGAGTGCACCATTCCCACTGTTATTCGCACCAATCGCCGCGATATTTTCGGCAGGCCTGTGGGGGAAATTTTCAATCAAGAGGTTTCCGTAGCCCCTCCATCCATTGATGTAAAATCACTTCCAAGCAAAGGCAAACCCAGCTCTTTTAATGGAGCAGTGGGCAGTTTTCAGTTGGATGTAGACTTGAGTAAGTCGGAAGTAAATGCCGATGAGAGTATAAGTCTGCGTATGTCTATAAAAGGACAGGGCAATCTCTCCATGATCGAGTTTCCGACCTTGGAATTCCCCAATGAGTTTGAAGTCTTTGACCCTGTTGTAAAAGATGACATCCGCATTGGAAGTAGAGGCATTGAAGGAAAACGATATGTAGAATATCTACTCGTACCTCGCTACAAGGGCACTTATAAAATTCCATCTATTGATTGGTCTTATTTCGATCCCAAGAAGGAGCAGTACATCCAACTTCAAACTGCGGAACAAGAAATTATTGTAAAGGGAGGGGCGGCCTCACCTGGAAAAGTCAGTTCGAATATCGGCTCGACCGAAAAGCAAGGTGTGAGTGCCTTGGGAAAAGACATTCGCTTCATAGCTATGGAAACGGATTCGTGGAGTAAAAAGGGAGATCGTTCCAAAACCCTTTGGATGTGGATGAACATCATCCTTCCGATTTTAGTTTTCATTATTCTTCTCATTATGCGTTCTTTCCAGAAAAAGAACCAACACAATTACTATGAGCGCGCGGCTTCAAAGGCGTATAGACTGGCAGTCAAGGAGATCGGAAAGATGCAGTCGCTGGAAGACAAATCGGCTTCTACGCAAATAAATAAGATTTTAGAACAGTATCTCCAAAAGCGGTTTAGACTGCAAGCTTCTCAGATGGAAGCAGAGCAGATTGAGTTGAAACTCTCGCAATTGAAAGTAAATCCAGAAATAACAAAAGAATTGCTTCAACTTAGAACTGATATTCAAGTGATGCACTATTCCCCCATGTCTTCGAACCTGCAGATTAAAGATCGCTTGCTTCAACAACTTAAGAATTTAGAGGGTGCCCTGAAAATAATGCTCCTTGCCTTTTTCTTGAGCTTTGGATTTTCAAATTCACTTTTCGCACAACAGGCTGCTTTCGATTCGGCCAATGCATACTTTCAGCAACAAGATTATAGAAAGGCCATTGTTGCTTACGATAGCTTATTGGCTGAGGGCTGGAATTCGGCGGATCTTTATTATAACCTTGGCAATGCTTACTTCCGCTCGGGTGAATTGGGAGAATCTATATGGGCCTACCGCATGGCTTTGAGTGTGGATCCTAAACATAGAGATGCCGAGTTCAATTTGGCTCTTACCCGCTCCTTGCGTGTAGATGAGATCGAGAGCGTTCCTATTCCTTTTGTAGAGCGATACTTCATGAGCTTGGCCCATTGGTTAGGCCATATGGGCTTCGCTATTCTCTTGTCTTTCTCTTTGTGGGGAGCATTGATTGGCTGGATTCTTTGGTCGCGCCAAAGGAGATCGGGACAGTTTTACATCATTGCCTTTTTTGGTCTTCTGGTGATGCTTTCAGCCCTTTGTTGGGGATTGTATACAGGAGTGCACTCTTCAATAAAAGAGGCCGTAGTAATTTCAGACAATGTATATGTTCGCTCGGCTCCCAATACGAAAGCCCCTGATATTTTTGTGTTGCATGAGGGTACTGAGTTGAGCTTGGAAGAACAAATAGAAGAATGGCAAGAGATCCGATTGTCAGACGGACAAGTAGGCTGGCTGCCCGTTCTAGATATTAAGCGCATTCAATAAAAAAAGGCTCCCGTGGGAGCCTTTATATTTTAATCTTCTTTTTGTATCATCTCTTTGTGTGCTCTTCGACCTTCTTTTTCTATACTTAGAATATAAGTAGCCCTCTTTAGGTAACTGAGATCTAAATGCCCTTCTGAGTCTACAATCTTCTCCTCAAACACAAGCTTTCCGCTCATATCGTATAAGCGATAGTGGCCTCCTATTAAATCGGCTGCATGCTTGAGATTGAGTTTTTCACGAGTAGGATTGGGATAAGCGCTAAAAGCTATTTCAGTCTCTTCTAGACCCACACCTGAACCCTTTGCAATGGTTTCATTCGCTAATTGTACAATGTCTCCAGAGGTATTTCCATTCCCATTACAGAAATTAACGGCTGTATAAATTTTCACGCTCGAAGGGGCGGTAGCCGTTGAAGGAGCAGTCCAATCAAAGCGGAAAGACCTACCCATACTTGGTAAAGTGGTGGCTGAAAAGGAATGGGTAACAAAATTCGGATTACCGAAAGTGAGACTGGAACTGGAAGAGCCCGCAAGACTTCCTATATGATTGCCATTGCCATCTTCTACGCTGGCTGTAAAACCAACAAGGCTTGCTACATCGTTGAGGTCGTCTACTACAATATCAATCTGATAGGTGGCTCCAGGAACATAGCCTGATGCAGGAATATTCGATTGTATACTCACAGAATGATTTGCGCCTGCTGCAGGACCTGAATGGCAGGAGGAAGAGGCACAAGTGTTTGAATTACTGGCTTCAGAACCCGATCTTCCCGCAATTGAGCCTCCAGAATTGGCCTGTGAGATCATAGATCCGATTAGGGCTGAACCTACAATAAGTGTGAGGTAGCTTTTTTTCATAATTAGTGGTTTTCTCCATAACGTAAAAAAGCCTAAAAGGGTTGAGCGCTTTTACTTTTGATGGCAATAAGTAAACTATTGTCTAAGTCAATTGGGACACTTACTTTTGTCGAAATCTAACGGGGGATTAGCTCAGCTGGCTAGAGCGCTTGCATGGCATGCAAGAGGTCATCGGTTCGACTCCGATATTCTCCACTGTAAAAGGTTCAAGCTTCGGTTTGAACCTTTTTTTTGCACTCTGTTATAGATTTCCTTGTACCAAATACCAGTCTACCCAACTGTCCATCTGTTTTACTGAATTCGGACGAAGCAAGATTTCTCTTTTGTTGTTGAGTAAGTACATGGTTGGAGTTCCGAAGACATAATAACTTGTGGCCATTTCGCTCTCCCACTTCTTGAAATCGCAGGTGGAGAAGAAAGGAAAGCTGGATGCGAATTTCTTGTATTCGACGGGCTCTTCATCTAGGGAAACAAAGACCACTTCTACGCCTTGTGTTTTCCAATTCGGATAGAGCTTGGCAATTTCAGGCAGCTCTTCGTTGCACTTCGGGCACCAGCTTGCACCAAAAACAACCAAGGTGTATTGGCTTTGAACCTCGCTTAATTTCTTAAATGCTTTCGTATTGGCAGGAACAATGTTCTCTCCACTGAACAGGAGGTCTGGGGCGATATTTCCCTTTTTCATAGCCCTATAGGTTTCGAGCTGATTGGCCAGATCATTGTCTATGGTGCAACTCACTTCATTTAAAACTTTTAGCGCTAGGTATTCAGAAGCCTGAAACAGGCTGTGGCGCTCTAACAGATCAAAGAGATAATCGGTTACCTCATTGAGTTTCTTTTCATCGCGGATAAGAAAATCCATCATGGCATCTATAGACACATGCATTTCTGCGAAGACCGAATCCAATGGGAGTCCGCTGTTTTCCAACAGCCAAAAATGACTTTCAATGGCATCTTTGAACAGTCCACTTTTGTATAAGCGTTGATCGGCATAATCCAATTTGCGGAAGGCCTCAATGGTTGCTGGAATTTCCTCTGCTCTGTATTGGGCAATGGTAGAAACAGAGCTTACCAAAGTGCGGGTGGGAAGAAACCAGCGCACATAACTTTCTTTTGGAAGGCTGTTTATAAAAAGGGCGTCTTCTTCTTGAATGCGTTTTCTTTCTTGTTGAATAGCCTTGCTAGGCACCGTTTGCACAGAAAATAGGGAGTCTCCGCTATATATCTTCTCCAAAAAAGCCCAAGCACTTAAGGCCTGTTCTCTTTTTGGATGTTCTTCTGCGTATTGTTCAAAAGCAAGGTTTTCAGCGCCTTTCTTTACCTTAATGGTTTCGGTATAGCTCAATGCTTCGCCCACTATTTCAATGTCTTCCCCACTTAAAATTACAAACAAGGGTTTGTCGTCGGCTGAAATAAGATAGGCTACGCCCTTATCTGAAAGGGAATAATTGAGTTGGAAGTTACCCTTGCCGTCTAAAGAAGATTTTGAAATTGGATAGGTTTTCAGTCCGTTGAAACCTTCTAGTCGAATGCTCTGATTGGCCAGTAAAGAAAGCTGACCGCTGATGGTTTGGGCAAAAAGGCCGGCGCTGCAGAGAATGCTTATGGAAAGAGCGAGTAGGTTGTTTTTCATTTCGGGTTCTGTAAAGAGTAGAATATCAGATAAGTAAAGCTATATGAGCCTGTGAATGCCGCTGATGAATGCTTTTATACTTTCTGTTATCTCGATAAACTATAATTATGCCATTTAGAGGCATAAAAGTACGGTCTTTCTCTAGGACATAGAGTCTAAGAAATAGGCAATGCAATGGGTTCGATGTGTTTTTCTGACTAACTATTCTTTGCATTCACCTACAAGAATCAAGAAGGATAGGATGAAGCTAGCTTAAATGCGTATTGTCATGCCTTTGCCGTTCTTTTGGAGTGACTAAATGCAATGAAATCTGTCTTTTACCTTCATTATTTTCGGTCTATCCGGCATACTAGATGAGGGATATACTTTTTATTAGCCCTCTATTCTCTTTGAGAAAATAGACCTGTTCTATCAAGAAGCTCAATGGCTGCGACGTGCTTACAGAATGGAATAAGTATTAGAATAATTTACTTACATAAGAACAACTGGATCAAGCCTTTCTAATACTAAGAAAATCATTGCACTCCTTTATAAATGTGGCAAGTTTAACAAACAAAACATCCAAACACATGCAAGGACTTTATTTTATCTTGTGTGCTTACATAGCATACAAAAGTCATCAGAATGGATGGCGAGCAGGCCCCATATTTCTTGTGTCAATATTTCTAACGCCTATCGCAGGCTTTGTTATGTTGTCAATCAGAGGAAAGAAATTCGATCAGTAACCCAATCTATAACCAAGTAGATTATCGCTATAACTCAATCAAGCCTTCCTATTACCATGAAAATCATTCTACTCTTTTCAATTTCAGCCTTGAGTTTTTTCAATACAAGCCATTCAAAGATCCCGCTAAAAAATGGCGAAGGCCTGGAAGTGGAATCCAAAACAACTACAATCCATTCGAATCTGAGTTTTATTGTGGTATGCGAGGGCGATACTTTGGCTTTAACCGACGCCATACTGTCGGACTACATCAATGAGTTAAAGCAGTTCAAACCTGGATATCAATTCCGAGATTTTGAATTGAAGTCTAACGAACACAAGGGGGGTACAGATTACTTTATTGTAGGTATGGATGGATCACATACAGCCATGGCTGCCCTAGAGGTGGTGGAGCTGAACACCCGCTACGCTCGACTTGATGGCATGCGATCGGTGGTTTGTATACGTCAGAATGAATCTGATTGTGTTCCTTCATTTGAAAACGGCATTTTCAGCTGCGTGCCCTCTAAGAAAGAAGATGGCTGCACCAAGACAGAAACTCTAACTATGAACAATACGAGCTTGTGTGAACTGGCTTTTAATTAATGTTCTTTTTTGTTGCAATCAAAGGCCAAAATGCGGAGCTTTAAAAGTCCCCTCTCGAGAGGGGATTTAGGGGTGTGTCTTGTATTGAAAAGTCTCCAGTCTGCAGATTTGATGCTGTATCGTTTACTGAAAAGTCCCCTCTTGAGAGGGGATTTAGGGGTGTGTCCTCATACCTAAACCCAGAAAGATCCCCTCTTTCAAATCCATCAACATACAATCGAATCGTATCCAATGTGCTTTCCAAGTGCTTAAAAATATCCAAATCTGGGAAGCGCAATACATTGAGGCCTAATTCATTTAGTCTGCACTCTTTTAGAAAATCCTTTTGCTGTGTTTCTTCCCAATCATGCGAGGCACCATCTAGTTCAATTACCAATTTTAATTCATGGCAGAAGAAATCTGCAATGAATTCATCTAATGGTTTTTGACGGTGGAAATCATATTTGCCTTCAAATTTTCCTTTTAATTCCTTCCAAAGGATAATTTCTGATTTGGTACTGTTATTCCGAAGCTCTCTGGCTAGTTCTTTGAGCCTTGGATTGTAGGGAATGATTTTTCTTTTGGTGGCGACTTGGTTTTGGTTGCGTTGGGGAGACGGGTCTTCGGTTTTGTTTGGGTTCTGAGACACACCCCCAACCCCTCTCAAGAGGGGAGTTTTACTTTCGGCTCCTCTCAAGAAGGGAGGAGTGGATTCGTTGAATTTTTGTACTATGGCTTTGCGAATGGTTTCGCGGCACATATACATGGTAATGAATCCGGGCGTGAAAAATGAACCGTCTTTGTAGCCGTTTATTTTTTCGAAAATCAGTCCAAGTACAGAAGCATTGATGAGCGATTTGTTTTCTTCTTGTATCTCTTCTGAACCTTCACTACTGAAATCATAAGCATTAAGAAATTCAAAAAGATATTCAAGCGTATGCAATTTCCCTTTTCGCTTTTTGCCATGCTGGTCTTTCAAAACGGTAGACGAAATAATAGGTATGCTTTTGTCGTCTCTTAGATTGCTAATAAAAAGCGTTACCTGCTCAATGTCTGTTGGCTCAAAGAGGGAGGAGTTGAGATAGGGAACCTTCTCAAATACTTGAATAACATCTTTGTTTCTTTGGTCGTGTTTTTTGGCCAAAACCTGAAAGAACAAACTATTTAAATCATCGTAGCTTTTGATTTTATCCTGATTCAGAAACGAATACGATTTGTCGCCTTTGTGGTAAGTAAGGAGTTGAGCTTCTAGTAGCTTTAGAAATAGAAGGCGGTTTATCCATGTAATGGAAAGTTCAAGAGCCACATTGAAAAGCTTTTCTTCTTGAGAGTTGCCAAATTGACTTGATCGTTCTAAGCGGCTTATTTTGTCTAAACTGTCTAGCTGAATAATAGCATCCTCTAGAATGGTGCCTGTAAGCCGCTCGCCTGCTTTGTTCCGTTCAATTAGCTTTTTGCTTCCTTCTTTGGTTTCAGTTAAGCCAATGATATGCAGTAACTCGCTGTAAAATCGTTTGTCGAGACTGTTGCTGTCGTTATTGAATGGAAGTTTTAATAAGTGTGCAGGAGAAAGAAGTTTAAAAAGTGCAATCAGTTTATAGTCGTCTGTTTTGTCCTCATTGCGTAGAGGCCTTTGATATTCTTGCAAATGGAAGTAGGTAAATTCAATATCTGTTTGGATATCTGCAATAAAAGGTTCTGCAATTTGCTTGTAGAAAAATTCAGTTTTACTATCTGCCAAACGCCCCGCTTCAAAGTCATTAAACTGCTGGACTAGCTTTTATTTTGGGCGAAATACCGATCGAATACCCTTGCATCAAAAATGAACCATTCATAGATGTTGGTAATAATGACGTGTTTGACTTCGAAGTTATTTTGGGTAATTCTTTCCCTTAAATAGTAGAGCACCAATTCCTGAAAAGCTTTAGTATTCAGCTTTTCCAAAGTCACCATCTCGCTTTTATTCGTTGGCTTTTTTGCTTCAATGATTACTCCAACGCTGCTGTTTGCTTTATCTCCATTATGTATTACAAGGTCATTTCTGCCTTTGGTATTCACGAAGTGTTTAGGATCGTAATACGTCTTTTTGAGAAAGTCAATAACAAGATTCTTGTGGAATTCTTCTGATTCTGTATCATTAGTTCTGTCTAGTAATTGAATAAGATTGGTTTTGAAACCTTCTATTTCTGTCCTATTGGGCTTAACCTTTAAATAGGCTTTGTTCAGTGCCTTTCTGGGTTTCAATTTATTTATCTCCATTTACTCTTGGCTTTCTATCGGAAATGGAATGTATACTTTTCTCACTGATTTTAAGTAAGAAAGCGTGCAGGTGGTTTTTATTTCAAGCCAAGCCCCAAATGCAGAACATTAAAAGTCCCCTCTCGAGAGGGGATTTAGGGGTGTGTAGTGCAATGATGAATGATTTGGAGAGATAGCAGTAAGTATAGCGCAATTAAAAAGTCCCCTCTCGAGAGGGGATTTAGGGGTGTGTTTTTTAGTATCAACTCAGGCCTCATATCCCCAAAGCACCCTTACCTGCCCGCGTTTTCGTCCTTGGGTTAATGGAGGGGTGTTATTTATAAATACTTAAAATATAGTGGTTTATCGTTTTTCACGAAGACTGTTTCAGACTTTGGAAAGCCTTCGTTGGGTTCACCCAATCCCGCGCTCTTTGAACCCAATGGAAAATGGTTCTCTTGCATTCCTTACACTCTTCGTACGCATGCCTTACAGCCTTCGTCTCCAATGCTTGCACTCTTTGAAGCCAATAGATTAGCGTTTGCATCCAATCCTTACATTGATTGAACGCAATGGAACACGCTTCGAATCCAACGGAACGCGCTTCGTCTCCAATCCTTCGCAGTCTGCACGCAATAGAACAGGCTTCGTCTCCAATCCTTCGCCCTTTGAACGCAATGGGTAAACGCTTCGAAGCCAATCCTTCGCGGACTGTCTCCAATGCTTGCACTCTTTGAAGCCCATTCGAAGCGGTTTCAATGCAATGCTACGCTCTATGGGTTCTATAGCAGTACGAATAGGCTTGTCTTTGTGTTGCTTTGCCGCCAAGCCTTGCAGGCTTTGAATCCAATCCTTCTCAATCGGTTCTAAATA
>JAFMBM010000021.1 GCA_017858515.1 Cryomorphaceae bacterium
TTACCTTTGTTGCATGTTAAAAAAAGGGACTAAACTCTATAGCATTCTAAGAATGCGCTGTCCAAGATGTCATGAAGAGCCGCTTTTTGAAAGCCGTTCTGCCTACTCTTGGTCAAAAATGGCTACTATGCCTAAGCATTGCAGCCATTGTGGTCAGAAATACGAATTAGAACCTTCTTTTTACTACGGAGCAATGTATGTTAGCTACGGTTATACAGTAGCCATTTTTGTTGCCGTTTTTATCATTACTAAGTTTGTTTTGGGTTGGGGCATTTGGGGTACAGTAGCAAGTCTTTCTCTTATCTTGCTTTCAATTGGCCCCTATCTCTTACGGTTGTCTCGGAGTACGTATATCAATCTTTTTGTTCAATACGACCCTCATTTCGCTAAAAAACGCAAAGGGGATACTTCTGGAGGAAGCTCAGAACCTTCGAATAAGTGAGCTAGTAATTCAAGTGATAGCAATGGAGCCATTAATACGGCACGACTACCCATTCCATTAAATACACTGAGGTTTTTATAATTAGGAACTCGTCCAACCAAAGGCTTTCTATCCCTTGTTGTTGGCCTCACTGCCGCTAAATGACTGATCAAATGGTATTCTCCTTTCCACAGTTTCTCAAATTCTTCAATTAAAAACTCCAATCCAGTTGCAGAGGGAAGCTCATTTAAATCATCCCAAGTGTAAGTAGAGCCAATTTTATATAAATGGTTTCCTAAGGGCAGTACAAATACTCCACCGTGCAGGATTCCATCTCGTATAGGAAAACTTTCTGAAAAGATTATAATCACCTCCCCCTTCGCTGGATTAAAGGCCTTAGGTTCAATTCCAAAGGGAAGAGTATCGGATTTCCAGCCCTGACAAAGAACAGTCTCTATCTCATCATTCAAATCTGAAATATTCCAACATCGCTCAATTAAGTTTAGCGATGGACTTTTCATTTCTTGAGTAACTTCTAGAAATACTT
Source organism: Cryomorphaceae bacterium (assembly GCA_017858515.1). Classification (GTDB taxonomy): domain Bacteria; phylum Bacteroidota; class Bacteroidia; order Flavobacteriales; family Schleiferiaceae; genus RFXV01. Next base: position 969 of record JAFMBM010000021.1, read on the forward strand.
CTGTATCTAGCCATCCAACATTATTAAGTTCGCCTAATATTCTATTTAACTCCGCATTTCTGCTTATTCTCCCAAGGTATTTTTCTCCTAAGGGAGATTCCGCTTTTACTTCCCAATCATTTATTTCACCATCGGTATAGAGAATATGATACAGAGGTAAAGTTTGATAAAACGATCTACCCGTTTCACTTTCAAGCCAATGATAAAATGCTCGAGATGAATTCATGAAATCCTCTGCTCTTTGGATGAACTTTAATCGCTTCAGTGCCAAAGGATTACTAATTCCAGCTGCAACTAAACTAGAACTCGGCCTTCCCCAAGTCCACCATTCTACAGTATATCCACTTTCTAAGGCTTGCATAGCGAAAATACTTCCAGCTAATCCACCGCCTATCACTCTTATTCGCTGCATAGATTCAATAAAAAAGGCCACCCAATGGGTGGCCTTCATAATTAAAATATTTTCTAAAATTCCCACATATCGTGCTCCATATTACGGAGATTCTCACGAATAGCTTGAGCTTCTAAAAGCTGGCTCAATGCATCATTTCTCTTGTAATCAGCGATGGTTCTATCAAAGACATTCTCTTCCTTGTAAAGCACGCTATTAAACTGTCTTAAATGAAATACCTCATCAAAGGTTAAACGACGCGCATCATTATTTCTGTTGAAAGCAGTATGCGTATGCAATGCGTAGCGAGCATCTGGAAACCACACCCAAAAAAGCGGGTATGAATTTGCAGGGTTTTTTGGATCTTGAACAAATGGAGCAATACCAATTATTCTATTCTTCATTTCGCCTCTTTGCTTATCAAAAAACCAATCGGACTTTATTAAATAAGCTGTAACATTATTTGCGCGTACACGAATAGTATCTAAGAAATAGGTGCTAGGATCCTCTCTTCTTACAGGCAAGTCCGGATCTCTAGGAATAGTATCTAAACTAGAAACCAATTGTTCTAAAGCCTCAGGCGTAAGAGGAATGGTGAATCTATCGTCTTTAAACACTTCCAAAATAGTGCCTTCAGAAATAATACCATCTACAAGCACGTCAAATAAAGGCTTTCTATCTACTACCGCTTTAAGAGGATAATACAAATGATGATTCATTTTCTCCTTTAGCTCTATTCTCTCCCAATGTCTAGTAGACCAGAGCATGTCTGCCTGTCTGAGAAAAGGATAAGCTACTACTCTATTGTGGTATTGGAATTTAGTGGGTTCTGGAATTACACCATCATCATCTGGCGTTAGGATCTGAGCTTCGCTCATAAATCCAAACATCATTAACGACAGGAAAAAAGAAAGGAAATATCTCAGATTCTTCATTGCAAATTAGTTGTTTACATCAATTGAAAAGCCAGCAGCACTTACCCGCAGACCTTTAGGACCAGAAGCCTTAATGTTTCTAAACACGATAGTAGCACCGTTTTTCGTCTTATCGATAAGGGCTTTAGAACCTGCATTTAAACGATTACCTTGAATCTTTTCTGGTGGAAAACCAGGAATAACTACCTCAAAGGATGTAACGCTCAATTCAAGATCAAAAGCAAAGTCTGGTAACTTCGCGTCTACAGATGCATTCTTTATGAAGCTAGCTGAACGAAGAACTTCTTTCTGTCCTTGAAGAGAGCCTTCAGCGGAAGGAACCGACTTAACTCTGAAAGTCTTTTTTCCCATTTGCTTCACCGTTCCATCTTCACCTTCAACAGCTACGTTTATACTAATTTCCTTGTCATTTACACTTGAAACATCTGCCATATATTGACCTGCAGAAACTTGTCTAATACCTGGTCCTGTAACTCTAACTTTTGCAGGGTCATAACCAGGTACACCTATTTCCAATGGATTGTCCACGTTGCGATATAAAACATTCATCTTAGACGGCGAGATTACTGCTGTCGGCGGCGACACATTGTACGAGCCTTCTACATCGTATTCCTTCATCACACCATTTTGCTTAAGTCTAATCTTACCAGCCCATTTTTGCTCACCAACCGAATTCGCTGGTAGTTTAAATGTTCCTTTTCCGTCAATAATGGCTGAAGCATCTATAGCTTGACCGTTAATCAGAATTTCCGGATTCTGAGTTCTATCATAAGCCGCAAGGAAAACCTGCGCCTCATACTGATCACCTTGTGTTACAAATTGGCTTTTGGGAATTGACACAGGAATAACGTCTGTAAACTTTAAATCTGACTTACCAATATTCTTTTGCAACTCACCGATTACATCTGATTCAGCATTTCTAATTTTGGCTTGATAGTCAGTAAGAAAAGCTAATACCGCTGCTAATGGATAATGCTCGAAAGTAGCATTTTCCCAACTTACTTGCTTTCCTTCCATGGAAACATCATCGGTGTTAAATGCATTTTTGATAGAAGACACAATTGCCTCATTACCTTTTACATAATTAGATAAAGCCTCTCTATGCCCTTCAATACTAGCCCGAAGTTCTTTTCCTCGACCTTCTACAAGCATATAGGTTGCAGCTTTTTCGCGATTATCTAAGCCTTTCGGAATCATTTGTCCAGATTTTTCAATCTCACCACCTGTAAGTTCTACTAAATCTTTCTTGATTGTTTCGATGGTAGAATACAATGCATCTGACTTAGATTTAACCTCGAAAGCCTTATCCTTCCATTCGCCTGCCTTAGCTGGATTCTCAATTGCAGCAGCTGTGAATTGGCTATATACTTCACCATTCTTCTGTTCTACAATCTGAGCACCTTGCTCAAGGCCATCTTCTAGCTTAACTAAAGCATCTAGGATGTCTTTGGAAATGTTCAAGGCTAATAAAGCCGTCAACACCAAATACATCATATTAATCATTTTCTGTCTTGGAGACAGATTACCTCCTGCCATTCTTTCTTCTTTTTGGCTTTGTTATTCTATTCTACTTGATGACTTAATTTCTGCCGCCGTTCATTGCACTCAACATACCTCCGTATACTGAGTTGAGATTCTTCATATTGTCTATGAGACCTGAAACCTCAGCATTCAACTTAGTTGAATCTTGAACACTTTCCTGAAGATTCTCCATGAGCGCATTCTGCAACTCAACATGCCCTGCTGATGATTCCAACTGAACTGCATACAAAGCATTCAATGACTCCATATTCTTAGAAGCCATGCTCAATTGCTTACTGTAATCCTGAGTGGCTACAGCAGCCGACGCGGTTTCATTTAGTTGAAGCGCAGTATCGCCAAACTTTCTTAAGCCCATTCCTAGACTTTCTATTAGGTCTTTGTCGACTTTGGCCTCTTCCAGCATATTGTCCAACTCTTGAGTTAAGGTTAGACCATTGCTATTATCTTTATGTCTAGAACCGCCTTCTGAAAGTCCATCAATGTCTTCCATACCAGCTAATTCTGGATATACCAATGTCCAATCAACTTCTTGATGAGGCTTTTCGAAAGCAGAGAAGAAGAAAATCACGGCTTCAGTTGTTAAACCAACTACAAGCATAAAGTCAGCTCCAGGCAAGTGTAAAATCTTGAACATGGCTCCTAAAATTACTACTGATGCTCCCCATCCATAGAGTTTTGCCATGAAGTTCTTGAAGCGCTTTCCGTTTACATCGATAAATGCCATAGGTATTGAGGTATTTGGTGTTAGGTGTTTCTGTTTACTGTTTACTAAAAATCTTTGGCATCTCTACCCAAGAAATCTTGAATAGTTCTAAAGCCCACATAGCTTTTGCCGGTATCTTGATATTCAAAGTCGCGAGTACTTACTTGCATAAATGCTGCTACGTCTTTCCAAGAGCCCCCACGAATTACTTTGCGCTTAAGTGTAACGTCATCTGTCTCACTCGCATTGTATTGGAAATCTGGAGAAATATCGCTCACATAATAGTAGCTAGCCGCTTCGTAGGCAGTGCTAGTCCATTCCGCTACATTACCACCCATGCAGTATAAATTAAACCCATTCGGACTATAAGCCGTAGCTTTCACTGGATAAAACCCTCCATCTGCAGTAAGGTTACCACGCATCGGCTTGAAATTAGCCAAATAACAACCCGAGCTATTGGTTGCATACGGTCCACCCCATGGATAGGTTACTAAGTTCTGACCGCCACGTGAAGCATACTCCCATTCTGCTTCAGTTGGAAGCCTAAAGTCTTGTTCTGTTACACCTTCTTCTCTTCTCAAATAATCATTACGATATTTCGAACGCCAGTTAGCGAAAGCGCGCGCCTGATGCCAATTCACTCCAACAACTGGATAATCATCATAGGCTGGGTGCCAAAAATACTTATCATGTTGAGGCTCATTAAACGAATAGGTTAAATCATGAACCCAACAAAGTGTATCGGGGTAAATATTGATGATCTCCTTTTCAATGAAAGAACTTCTGTCTGAAATCTCTTTGTTCTCCTTAATGAAATCACGATAGTTGTACTCAAGCCCATCGCCATCTTTATCACCATAGTCGTATTCTACACGGTTTTGTTTTCTTCCAGCCTTTTGGCGATTCAACCAATAGTAAACGTAATTCAATTGGCGAGAATCTACCATTTTACCTCCTTGGAAACGTTCTTCGGGAGAGATGAAAATGGATTCAATAATTTCTGTGTATTCCGTACTTGGATAACGATCTGTTCTCCATTCAAGGTAAGGCTCCCAATTTATATGACGTTGCAAGCTATCGGGATAATTGAGTGCTATGTATTCTTGATAGAAGGTTGGCTCTGCCATTTCAGCATAGTCAATAAACTCATATCCCTCCGCAAGCCCATCCTCCGCTAAACGAAAACGTACAATAGAATCGCGAACCCAATTCACAAACTGGCGATACTCATTATTGGTAATTTCCGTCTGGTCCATATAAAAAGACCGCACAGAAACCGTTTTGGTTGGTGCCGTGAGTGTATATGGCAAATCCTGATCCGCATTTCCCATGTTATAGGAGCCCTGCGGGATGTACACCATACCAAATGGATCCGATGGGAACCACTCTTGTCTGTCTTGAACGCCCACTAATTCACCATGATCATTACTACTGCAAGCAGCCAATAACATCATTACTGATGACAATAGAAGCACTTTATTTGTTCTCTTCATAGTTTCTCCTTGAAGACTAATACTTTAAGATCCCTGTTTGGGGATGCAATGTTACAAAAACCTTGGATTCCTATTACTACCCTTTTCTCTAGCTGGAATTTCTATTCTAAAACAGTATCCCAACATTATTTCATGGCTACCTCCGCTTGTTACCGATATGTCGGACAAGGTAATATCGTATGAGTAACCTAATTTTAAGCTCGGCAAAATGAAAAGACCTGCTTGAATGGCTAAAGCATCTTGGTTGCGATAAGTAACGCCTCCCCACACTTTATTATTGTACATAGCATTCACGTTAACGTCTGCTGTCATTGGGCCTGCAAGATCTGACTTCACCATAATGGCTGGCATAAGTGCCCAATTTGTATTGGGGATATACCAATTATAACCTCCCATTAAATAATAGTGTCGCTTACTTCTGAATGCAAATTCACCCACACCCACTTGACTTCCTAATGCAAAAGTTCCTTCAATACCCCTGGTAGTTGAAAGCCCTCCCCAAACTTTATCATTCTCAAAATAAACTCCAAAATTGAGATCAGGCGACAAAGAGGTAGCTCCGTTTGCTGCAACGAAAGGATCAAATCCTCCAAGATTGCCATCCGGAAACACCCAATCGCCAGAGGTTACGCTTTTGTTCTTGAAGTCTACCATCAAACCAAAACCAAGCTTTCCTCCTGCTAAGTCCATTTGGTATCCATAGGACAAACCAAAAGATATATCCTGAAAAAACCCAATTTGATCATTTGTAACAATCAGTCCCAATCCGCCGTGGAGGAATGAAATAGGAATATCAGCATTGAAATTCTGAGTTGTAGGAGCGTTGTCGAACCCCACCCATTGACTGCGATGCAATAAATCCAAACAAATACTACCCCTATTGGCTGTATAGCCAGGGTTGTATAACAACTTATTCTGTGTAAACTGGGTAAATTGAACGTCTTGTTGGGCGGAAGCCATCCAACTAAGACCTAATGCAATTCCCAAAATTATCCTCCTCATAGGCGATTTATCATCACGTGAGCTGTATTAAATGCCGCTAAAGATATAGAAATTGCGGCGCATGCAAGTGTTTTCAACCATTCAGTATGGGAAACTTTGTTTTTTTAACATTCAAGGCCTTGAAATTCAAGAGGTACTCAGATGTTAAAATCACATTCCTTTGTGGTATGCTTTCCACCATCTATCGGGTATTTCATTCTGACAAGCCCTTTCATAGTCGTAATCAGAGCATGGAACCATTGCGATATTTCCAACCATGCCAATATTTCTATTTCGCATGGGAACTTCCATCCACCATCTTCCACTCAATGGACTTTTATAAAAAATCAACTCTTGCTCGCCGCCCTCATTTATTAGTACAGAAAATCGTAAATACTCTTTCTTTGAGGCAAAAGGGTAGTCTCCTTTACGGCTATCAACTCCTTCTAAGAAGTACCAAAGAGCCTGAGCAACCAGATCGGCCGTATGCTCAGCATTAGGATGGCCTGAGTCTAAGCCGAAGATCCCTAGCGAGCTTACTTTATCGCTAATGCCTGCATATCTACTTAGCATACAGATTTCTTCTTCTAGAAATCCGTTTGGACCGGACCTCTGGCTTGCACTTGCCCCCGATCGCTTCATTGCGGCAAGGTCAATGCTCACTAGATCTGCATCTCTCATTAAAGGTTCTGCAAGTTTCAAATCCGCTCGAATCTCACCTAAACGAACTAAATCGAAATTCATTCGCTCCATCAAATCTCGCTCTTCTTGCCTGATATAATACGTTTGATAGCCAATAGCTGAAAAATTGAATAGGTTGTAAGGCTTATTTAGAATAATATGACTCACATAATTTTCCTCTGAAAGACTTAAATCATGCCTACCTAAATCAAATCGACTATCAATTGCCGCTATATTAACGGTTTGTTCTAATTTGTCATAGCCTCTATACATGCCATAGGTAAGATCCTGAGAACCACCTAAAACAATCAAGACTATTTGTCTTGAAAGAACCTGAGCTAAGATATCTCTGAGGGCAATTTGGGTGTCTTGCAATCTTTCACCTGCATATAGATTGCCTAAATCGGCCACACCCATTCTCCAATCACCTGGAAACAGATCATAGAACTTCTTGCGAATTAAATCAGGAGAATTCTCTACCAAACCACTGCTTGAACCCCTACCTTCACAAACGCCCAAGATGGCAATTTTGCAACTCTCCCAATCTGGAAAACCTGCAATTTCATCGTGGACATAGAGTCCTGCCCCTATTTCTTGACCTTCTTCCCTATTGTATTTTTCAAGTAAGGAAGAAGGGACTGGTGACAGCCATTCCTGAAACATTATTTTTTCGATTTAGGTCCTTTTGCAATGAGCGCTTCACAGGCTTCTCTATCCAAACTTTCTACATCCGTTCCTTTTGGAATTCGATGGTTTTCTTTTCCCACTTTTATATACGGGCCCCACCTTCCGTTTAATATTTCTATCACCGGATCCCCTTCGAATAGTGCTATTTTCTTTTTGGCATCTGCATCTCGTTTGGCTAAAATAAGTTCCGTTGCTCTATCTAAGCCTATAGTAATGGGGTCATCCCCGTCAGACGCTTTAATAGATGCATACAAACTTCCGTGCTGCACATAAGGACCAAAACGACCAATACCCGCCTTCAGTTCTTTACCTTCAAGTTCGCCAATAACCCTTGGTAGTTGGAAAAGTTTCAAAGCTTCCTCTAGGGTTATGCTTTCAATTCGTTGATCCTTTAAAAGAGAAGCGAAACGTGGTTTATCCTCATCCTCAGCTGATCCAAGTTGAACCACTGGTCCGTAACGAGCGATCTTAGCTACAATAGGCTTACCGCTTTCAGGATCAAAACCCAAAGAGCGCTCGCCTTTAGCGTATCCTGCATTTTCCTCTACTTTGTCAATATTCGGACGAAACTCCTTGTAAAAGCCGTCTAACATTTCTGTCCAATCTACTTCTCCTTCTGCAATTCGGTCGAAGTCTTCCTCCACCTTAGCGGTGAAATGAAAATCTAAGACCTCGTTGAAATGTTCTACTAAGAAATCGTTCACTACCATACCAATGTCGGTTGGCATCAACTTACCCTTGTCAGCCCCTGTTCTTTCTTTTAGCGTTTTACTCGAAATGTCAGAACCTTTTAAGACCAGTTGTTGATAGGCTCTTTCTTCCCCTTCTAAATCCGATTTTACGGCATACTCCCTTTTCACAATGGTTGAAATAGTAGGCGCATAGGTGGAAGGTCTTCCAATACCTAGCTCTTCTAACTTCTTAACCAAGCTTGCTTCTGTATATCTAGCCGAAGGTCGAGTATAGCGCTCAGTAGCTTCTATTCTATCGTAATTTAAAACTTGGTTCAGCGATAGTGCGGGAAGCATACCTTTTTGCTCCTCTACATCTTCGTCGTCTGTATCTTCTAAATACACTTTCAAGAAACCCTCGAACCGTATTACCTCTCCTTTGGCCGTATAATGCAGACCGTTCGGTGCGGGAATTGTAACGGTTGTTCGTTCCAATTTTGCGTCGCTCATTTGAGAAGCCAAGGTTCTTTTCCAAATGAGTTCGTATAGTTTTTTCATCCTAGCATCGCCCCCCACAGTGGATTTGTCCATATAGGTTGGTCGGATGGCTTCGTGCGCCTCTTGAGCACCTCTCGCCTTGGTCTTGAATTTTCTAGTTTCGGCAAACTCGGCACCATAGGAGCTCACAATCTCATTGCGAGCTGCGGCAAGCGCATCATCTGAAAGGTTTACACTATCCGTACGCATATAGGTTATAAAACCTGCCTCATAGAGTTTTTGGGCAATTTGCATGGTAGTTCCTACCGGAAATCCCAATTTCCTAGAAGCCTCTTGTTGTAAGGTGGAAGTAGTAAAAGGTGCCGCCGGACTTCTTTTTGCGGGTTTCACCTCTAATCCTTCGATAGAATATTGGAAGGATGAAGACTTGGAGAGGAAAGCTTGAGCCTCCTCACTTTTTTGAAAACGCTCATTTAATTCAGCCTTAAAGACCTTCTTTCCAGCATTAAATTCTGCCACAATACGGAAGGCAGATTCCGAATTAAATGCCTGAATTTCTCTTTCTCTTTCAACTAGAAGACGAACAGAAACGGACTGTACCCTACCTGCCGAAAGGCCTCTTCGCACTTTCTTCCAAAGAACAGGACTCAATTCATATCCCACCAAACGATCGAGCACTCTCCGTGCTTGTTGGGCGTTCACAAGGTCCATATTAATAGTCCGTGGTGCCGAGACCGCTTTTTGAATAGCCGTTTTTGTAATCTCGTGGAATACAATACGATTGGTTACTAAAGGATCTAGGCCAAGGGTTTCCGCAAGATGCCATGCAATGGCCTCTCCTTCCCGGTCTTCATCCGATGCCAACCAAACAATTTCTGCCGTTGAACAAAGCTTTTTTAACTTCTTTACGATTTCCTTTTTGTCTTTGGAAACCTCGTAAACAGGCTTGAAACCATTTTTTACGTCTACACCCATATCCTTCTGAACTAAATCTCGGATATGACCAAAACTAGACTCAACAGCAAAATCTTTCCCAAGAAAGCCCGCTATGGTTTTTGCCTTTGCAGGCGACTCTACAATAACTAAATTCTTCGACATCTACTTTTCCTTTCTGTGAATGCAAAGAAAACTAAAAGCTGCTTGGGTTAAAGGATTATATACAGAAGTTGTACTGTCAAACTGTCACTATACTTCTTGTGTTACCTTTGTACGTATAATTTCAAAGCAAAGTGGGCAAAGGATTAATAGAGACAAATACTCCACTACCCGAAGCTAGACAAGGCGAGGTAGTTGAATCTCAATCGAATGAGGGTTTTCGAAGACTTTACATAGAAAGTTACGGCTGTCAGATGAATTTTTCAGACAGTGAAGTAGTGGCCTCCATTCTATCTTCTGAAGGGTATTCGACCACCCGAGATATTGAAGAAGCAGATTTAGTTCTCCTCAACACTTGCTCGATAAGAGATAAAGCAGAACAAACGGTTCGAAATCGATTAAAGCACTTCAATAATTTAAAAACCGCAAATCCCTCCATGACCATTGGGATTTTAGGCTGTATGGCTGAGCGTCTAAAAGACAAGCTATTAGACGAGGAAAAGCTAGTCGATTTAGTGGTAGGTCCAGATGCCTATAGAGACCTTCCAAACTTACTAAAAGAGATCGATGGAGGTAGAAAAGCAGTAAATGTTATTCTTTCTAAAGAAGAAACCTACGGCGATTTACAGCCTGTACGATTGGGAGGAAATGGTGTTACAGCCTTTATTTCTATTACTCGTGGTTGCGATAATATGTGCAGTTTTTGCGTAGTACCCTTCACAAGAGGAAGAGAACGAAGCCGAAATCCAGATACCATTATCCAAGAAGCGCTAGATTTGGATAAAGCTGGCTACAAAGAAATCACCTTGCTGGGCCAAAATGTTGATTCTTATCTATGGTATGGTGGCGGGGCGAAAAAAGATTTCGAAAAAGCCAGTGAATCCGCTAAGGCAACTTCGGTAGATTTTGCTCAACTTCTCGATAAAGTAGCTACGGCCGTTCCAGGAATGCGCATCCGTTTTTCTACAAGCAATCCACAAGATATGGCTGATGTTGTTCTTCATGCCATTGCACGCCACTCCAATATCTGCAATTACATTCACTTACCTGTTCAATCCGGCAGCAGCAAGGTTTTAAAAGAAATGAATCGCGGCCATAATAGAGAGGAATATATTGACCTTATCAACCGTATTCGCACTATAATTCCTGATTGCGCAATCAGTATGGATATGATTTCTGGCTTTCCGAATGAAACCGATGAAGACCATCAAGAAACCTTGTCCTTAATGGAATTAGTGAAGTATCACTACGGATTTATGTTTTATTACTCGGAAAGACCCAACACCTATGCAGCGAGAAATTTTGAGGACAATGTGCCCCTGGCAACAAAAAAAGCACGTTTAGATGATATCATTTCCTTGCAGCGCAAACATTCTTTTTTCTGGAATGAGGCAGAACTCGGACAAATTAGAGAGGTTTTAATAGAGGGATCATCGAAAAAATCGGATGACCATTGGTATGGAAGAACTCCGCAGAACACCGTAGTAGTTTTTCCAAAAACAGACGAAAAACCAGGCGATTTTGTTCATGTCTTGATTGAATCCTGCACCACAGCAACACTTTTGGGAAAGAGAATATGAAGCCATTCCCTCTTTTCCTTTTCATTTCTGCCCTCAGCCTGTGGGTGAATCCAATTTCTGCCCAAACTCTTGTAGGCGACCGCTGGATAGACAATAGCCTAACCATACGTGTGGTAGAAGAAAGTATTCGCAAAACAGGCCAAATCACCATTTGTATCTACAGCACCGAAACCGAGGCTTGCATAGAAAATCTGTTTACCGCTTTCGAAACAAGAATTCTAGACGCATCTGGGAAGGAAATTTGGAATGCCCTTTGGATGGGACAAAAGAAAACAGTGAGCTTTAAAAAAGCCCTTCCAGACGGATATAAAATTGAAATTAAGGCAACTCAGCCTTTCGTGATTAACCTTATGACCGGGACTAGAATTTATCAGGATAAGGAAATAACCGCTGAATATATTTTAAGATGAGCGGAATTCAGGAAATTAAACAGCGCTTCGGCATTATTGGAAATTCTGCTGCTTTAGAAAGAGCCATTGAAAAAGCCAGACAGGTTGCGTTCACAGATATTAGTGTTCTAGTTACAGGAGAAAGTGGAGTTGGAAAGGAGTCTATTCCTAGAATAATTCACTCTCTTTCCGCCAGAAAACACAAACCTTACATTGCAGTAAACTGCGGTGCTATTCCGGAAGGAACCATAGATTCTGAGTTATTCGGACATGAAAAAGGTGCTTTCACTGGCGCAACAAATCTCCGGAAGGGATATTTCGAAGAAGCCGATGGAGGAACCATCTTTCTAGATGAGGTAGGAGAATTGCCTCTTTCAACTCAAGTGCGCTTATTAAGGGTACTCGAAACGGGAGAGTTTATTAAAGTCGGCTCAAGTAGGATTCAAAAAACAGATGTTCGGATTGTGGCTGCCACCAATTTGGATATGGAAAAAGCCATCCGAAACAATCGCTTTAGAGAAGATTTGTATTACCGATTGAACACGGTTGAAATCTTGCTTCCACCTTTGAGAGACCGACCCGAAGATATTCATCTGATCTTTCGCAAATTTGCCGCTGATTTTGCAGATAAGTATAGCCTGCCTCCCATTCGTTTAGACGCCTCTGCTATTGAGTTACTGAACTCCTTTCGTTGGCCAGGTAATATTAGACAGTTGAGAAATTTAGCCGAGCAAATTAGTGTGGTAGAGGAAGAGCGACTTATTTCCGCCGAGATTCTAACTCATTATTTACCACAAATAATTCAGAGCCAAAACGAATTACCCGTTTCAACAAAGCGAAATGCAGATGGGGAAAGTGATTTTGCCAATGAGCGTGAGATTCTGTACAAGATTCTTTTCGATATGCGGAATGATCTAAATGATCTTAAAAAACTAACCTTAGATCTCATGAAAAGTGGCGGGGGTGATGGATTTGAAGAAGAACATGAAGGCATACTTACTAAGCTTTACAAAGAAACAAATGCCTCAACAGGCAGCCAGAGCTCTCGCCTACTGCCAGCCCCTTCTACATCTGTACACAGGGCTGAAATAAATTCTCAGCCTACCGAAGATGAATTGTTTTATGACGCCGAATCTGTAGAGGAGGATGCGCCCATCTCTTTGCATGAAAAAGAGTTGGAAATGATTAAAATAGCGCTTGAAAGAAATAAAGGGAGAAGAAAAGATGCCGCCAATGAACTAGGCATTTCCGAAAGAACCTTATATCGCAAAATAAAGCAGTATGATCTCTAAAATGCGTGTAATTTTTATATGCCTAGCGTTAGTTTGCTTGTCGGCATGCACAGGAGGATACTCTTTTACTGGAGGTGATGTTGGCGATGCTAAAACTGTTTCAGTTGCCAATTTTCCGAATTATGCTGAATTATTTCAACCCAATTTGAGTCTGACCTTTAGCGAATCGCTTCGCAATATTTTCGTTCAGCAAACCCGATTAACCTTAGTTACTTTCGAAGGAGATCTTCATTTTGAAGGCGAAATTTTAAAGTACTATGTGGAGCCTATAAACGCCCAAGCAGATGCTCAAGTAGCCCAAAATAGATTAACTATTACGGTGAATGTGCGCTTTACCAATAGAACAGATGAAACCAAGGATTTTGAAAAATCCTTCACACGATTTGCCGACTTTCCTGGAAATTCAAATTTGATTGATGTAGAAGAAGAACTCATTCAACAAATCAACACGCAACTTTCTGAGGATATTCTAAACGCAGCGATAGCCAATTGGTAAGAATGGATAAAGCGCAATTTCTTTCGGCTATATCAAACCAAACAAAGGCAACTTCGGAAGATCTTGATGCCTTAAAAAAATGGATTCAGGACTATCCTTATTTCACTTCGGCACGACTCCTCTATTTACAATCTATCCAATTTACTCATCCACTTTCCTTCCCATTAGAAGTTAAAAAGTGTGCAGTTCATATTGGCAGCAGGGAAAAAATGTACGAGCTAACACATCAAACCCTTGCCCAGCCTATTCCGGATTTAATTCGAGGAAAAGCGGAGACAGTTAAAAAAGTTGAATCAGTAATTTCAGAGAAAAGCCCAGAGGTTAAAAGTATAGAGCCTGAAAAACTGAGTGCAAAGGAGAAAGTAAAGCGCATACTTGAAGAAAACCGAAAGATGCGTTTGGCGATGGAAAGTGGAACGACCATTCCAAGCCCTCCTGAACAGGTTGAGGTGGTAAGCAGAACCATTGATCTAAGTCAAAAGACGTTGGAGAAATTGGAAATTTTAGATCCTCCTCTAACTGAAGTAAACCCTACAAACGAGAAGGAAGTACTTATTGCAGAAATGCAAAAGACGCCTCTAACAGAAGAGACAAGCCCGTCGCTCATTGCTCAGATCGAATCTGCTGTTGAATTAGAAATACCGTCTGAGAGGGAAGATTCTGGAATGAATGAAGATTCAAAAACGAAAGAATCGAATGAAATAGAGCACATTGAAAATCAAGAGCTCCCTCCAGAAAGCGTACAACCTTTGGAAACATTGGATGCTTTGGCCGCTGAAGTGGTTGGAAACAAATCCAATACAACGGATATAAAGAAGAACTTTTTCCATTGGCTGAAGGAATTGCAGAACGAAAAAGGAGAGGAGGAGAAGTCTACAATTGAACAACAAAAAGAAATTATTGATAAATTCTTGGTGAAATTACCAGGGATTAAACCCGATAAATCAGCGCTTAAAAAGACAGACCAAAGAGACCTAGTGCAGCAAAGCTTGCGAGAAGACCAGGAAATGGTTACCGAAACATTAGCCAAATTGTATCTAGAACAAGGCCATTTAAGTAAAGCATTGGATGCATTTGAAATTCTTCTGTTGAGATTTCCTCAAAAAAGTAGTTTCTTTGCCGGCCAGATTCGTGAAATTCGCAAATCGTTGAAAGAAAAAGGAAAAAAATGACACTGTTAATCACCACTTTAATAATTATAGCCTGTATCCTCTTGATATTGGTAATCATGGTTCAAAATCCAAAAGGAGGAGGATTGTCTTCAACCTTTGGTGGAGGTAACCCACAAATTTTTGGCGGCGTAAAGAAAACAACTGATTTCTTAGATCGCGGAACTTGGACTTTAGCAATTGCTCTCGTTGCTTTGGTAATGTTGAGTAATTTGTTTGTAGCCACCCCAACTACCGAAAGTGGTTTACCTGAATCTTCATTAAACGAAGAAATCGACGGTTTTTCTGCTCCTGTTCCACAAGCCATTCCCACTACTACCGACCAAGAAATGGGAGACGCTTTACCAGAAGCAGTAGAAGAATAAATCAACAAGGCCTTTTAAAGGCCTTTTTTTATGGCACGACTATTCCGTAAACGAACTGAAAACAAAGGACTTGCTCCAGGTTCTTTAGTGTTTATTGGAACCCAACAAATGGAAGCTCCTCACTTCCAATACTTCCTTTACAACAAAGAGTCTGTTGAGGTTAATGAGTGTTCAACGGTAGAAGACCTACCTATCGCCAAAGAGGGCACAATTGATTGGATTAACATGGATGGGGTGCATGATCCAGATACAGTGGAATCCCTCGGACATAAGTTCTCTATTCATCCCTTGGCCCTAGAAGATATAATGAATACTGGTCAGCGCGCAAAACTGGCCGAATACGAGAATAGCATTTTTATCACTCTGAAAATGCTCTCTTTTGACCCTAAAAGCATTCGGATCCAAAGCGAACAACTCAGCTTTGTGTTGCTTCATCAAAATTTAATAAGTGTTCAAGAACATCCTGGCGATACTTTTCAGCCAGTGAGAGATCGAATTCTTCATGCTAAAGGCAAAGTAAGAAAACTGGGTGCCGACTATCTCCTCTACATACTGTTGGATACGGTTATAGATAATTACATCTATTTAATCGAAGAAATTGGCGAACGCATTGATGACCTAGAGATTCAACTCGTTGACAATCCCAACAAAAAAATACTCGACTATATAGCTGTATATAAAAAAGAGCTCCATTATATGTCGAAAATAGTGCGTCCTGTTGTGAGCTTATTGCGCGATTTAAGAAGAACACATTCTCCCTTGGTTGCGAAAGAAACCCACCATTATATAGAAGATTTGCATGGGCTAGCTGAGCATGCACTTGAATCTTTAGAAAGTTATAGAGTCGTTCTAAATGACTACTTAAACGCCTATCATTTAGATGTGAGTACTCGTTTGAATGAAATCATGCGCGTATTGACCGTATTCTCGGCAGTCTTTATTCCAATCACCTTTATTGCGGGTGTATATGGAACCAATTTTGACGAACTTCCCGAGCTCCATTATTCTTATTCCTATCCTGTTTTTTGGATTGTGAATATTGTAGTCGCCTTTGGAATGTTATTTTACTTCCACAAGAAAAAGTGGCTCTAACCCAACAAGAAAAGAAAGGCGTTCAATTCATGTTGCTATCCGTTGTTGGATTTGCATTCATGAATCTTGTCGTTAAATTTTTGTATCGAATACCTCCAACTGAGCTAGTTCTTTTTCGTTCCATCGTTTCCCTCGTTCTGAGCTATTATCTCATTAAAAAACGCAAACTCAATCCTTGGGGCGTTCAAAGAAAATTTCTCTTTTTAAGGGGATTATTCGGCGCAACTTCCTTAACGCTCTTTTTCTACACCTTACAAAAACTACCCATTGGCACCGCCATTACACTTCAATATCTCTCGCCCATATTCACTGCTTTTTTCGCCATTTTTATACTGAAAGAACCTGTTCGCAGATTACAATGGCTCTTTTTCGGACTTTCATTAATTGGAATTATTCTCATTAAAGGCTTCGACCCTGCCGTTACTCCCTTCATGTTTGCTTGTGGAATTGCCTCCGCGATTTTTAGTGGACTGGCCTACAATATGATTCGTCTGGTAAAGGATACCGATTCTGCCGTTGTAGTGGTCTTTTATTTTCCATTAGTGGCCATTCCAATTATGATTGTTTTTAGCTTTTACCATTGGGTTCAACCTATAGGATGGGAATGGGGAGGACTTTTACTCATGGGATTGTTGACACAATTCGCCCAGATGAATATGACCAAAGCCCTTCAATCTACGGCCCTCAATAAAATAGCTGGATTTAAATACATAGGAATTCTATTTGCACTTAGCTTCGATGTTTTACTCTTTAATATAACCTATGGTTGGGTGACCCTCATTGGGATTATTTGCGTAGTGATAGGAGTTTTACTCAATCTAGTTTCAAAACGCTAGCTGTATATTGTCAACCCAATGTTATCTAGATGAAAAAGCTCAAGAATTATATAAATGGAAGTCTTGTAGAGCCGTTTGGCGGAAGCTACTTAGACAATATAGATCCTTCTAAAGGAAGGGTTTATTCCCTTATTCCAGATTCCGATGAGAGAGATGTTGCCCTAGCTGCTAAAGCCGCCAAGGAAGCCTTTCCACTCTGGAGCAATTTATCAACAAAGAAAAGATCTGATTATTTGTTGGCCATTAGCAATCGCATTGAAGCGCGCATGCACGAAATGGCTGAAGCAGAAAGCCGAGACAATGGCAAACCCATAAGCCTGGCATTAGAAGTAGATATTCCGCGTGCAAGAGATAACTTTTCATTCTACGCAACGGCCATATTGCATGAACAGAGTGAAAGCCATTTAATGGGTACCACCGGTTTCAACTACACTTTGAGAGATCCTATTGGGGTAGCTGGATGTATATCGCCTTGGAATTTGCCACTCTATTTATTTAGCTGGAAAATTGCTCCAGCTCTAGCATCGGGTAATACCGTTGTGGCTAAGCCTTCCGAAATAACTCCTTATACTGCCTACCTCCTCTCCGAAATTTGTGTGGAAGTTAATTTACCTCCTGGAGTACTTAATATTGTGCACGGTCTAGGTCCAAAGGTAGGTCAGGCCATTAGTGAACATCCTGATATTCCCGTCATTTCATTTACGGGAGGCACCGCCACTGGAAGGCAAATCAGCGCAACTGCTGCGCCTCTTTTCAAAAAGCTCTCGCTCGAACTGGGCGGTAAAAATCCCAATATAATTTTTGCCGATTGCGACTTCGATGAAATGTTAAAAACTACACTGCGATCTAGTTTTGCCAATCAAGGGCAAATCTGTTTGTGTGGATCGAGAATATTTATTGAGCGCCCCATCTATGAGAAATTTAAAATTGCTTTTGTAGAGAAAGTTTCCCAAATGAAAGTGGGTATTCCATCAGATCCAACTTCTAAAATGGGCGCCCTTGTTTCAGAAGCACACCTCAATAAGGTGTTGAGCTATGTGAGGCTAGCTGAAGAAGAGGGAGGAAGTGTGCTTACGGGTGGGAACAGAATAATCCTTGACGATCCTGAATACAGCGAAGGATATTATATGAGGCCTACCGTAATTGAAGGACTCGATGCCTACTGCAGAACCAATCAAGAAGAGATCTTTGGCCCCGTAGTTACTCTTCAAGCTTTCGATACGGAAGAAGAAGTTTTGAATTTCGCAAATAGCACCCGATACGGCCTAGCCGCCACCCTTTGGACTTCAAACCTACAAAGGGCGCATACAATGGCTCATAAATTAGAAAGCGGAATTGTTTGGGTAAACTGCTGGCTTTTACGAGATTTAAGAACCCCTTTTGGTGGAATGAAACAGAGCGGAATGGGCCGAGAAGGAGGTTTTGAAGCCCTTAGGTTTTTTACCGAACCCAAGAATGTTTGCATAAGACTTTAACAAGTCTTTAAGTTGTTCTTTTAATAATTTTGATCTACCGTTTTATCTCTTACAGCATGGATGAATTGAATCTAAGACCCATCGATATTGTTGATGAAATAAGTAAGGAGGACTTCTTACATCATTATCAGAGACAACTAAGACCCGTAGTTATTCGGAGCTTTTCGAAAGATTGGAATGCGAATCGTAATTGGACCTACGACCATCTGATTCAATTGGCTGGCAAGGAAAAAGTGAAACTTTACGGCAAATGGCTGGATCACGATCCAACCGCCATTGAAATGCCTGCCACTAAAGAAACTGAATTTGGAGAATACCTGGAGTTACTGAAAAATGACGTTCCATCAGACCTCCGAATTTTTTTATTCAATCTGTTCAAACTACGACCAGAACTACTCAAAGATTTTAACTTCCCGGATATTACAGATGGTTGGTTAAAAGACTATCCCTATATGTTTTTTGGCTCCGCGGGTAGCGATGTTCGGCTACATTACGATATCGATCTCTCTCATGTATTTATCAGTCAGTTTGGTGGAACCAAACGCATTACTCTGTTTGATCAAAGTCAGACTAAATATCTCTACAAACTTCCTTTTACCACCCATAGTGCGGCAGATCTTTCAGAGATCAACTTCGAGAAATACCCTGCTTTAAAATTCGCGCAAGGCTATCAACACGATCTTAAACCAGGCGAAACCTTATTTATGCCCAGCGGGGTTTGGCACTACATTCAATACCTAGATGGAAGTTTTTCGCTGAGCCTGCGCTCTTTGAGCGATTCTAATTTATATCGAATCAAAGGAGCTTACAATGTTTTTGTAATTCGTAAACTCGACTATTTTTTAAATCGCTATTACAAGAGAACTTGGAGCGACTTTAAGTTAAAAAGAGCCATTGCGAAGGCAACGGAAATATTAGAGGAAAGAGAGAAAACTCGAATAGACATGAAGAAAGTCTAGTAGAATAGCTAGGTTTAATTCTTCTTCAAGCAATTCTTTTTCAGTAATTTATAAAATTACTGAACTGAAATATTAATTATTATCACTCCTTTATTTGCACTTAGAGGGTTTGTATATTGAGGCTTAGAATCTATCCCCCCCTCAAAGATGCGTATCCAAAAAATTTTAGTAGCTAATCGCGGAGAAATCGCCATCCGAGTTTTCCGAGCTTGCAGTGAAATCAATCTTCAAACGGTTGCGGTATATACCTTCGAAGACCGTTACTCCCTTCATCGCTACAAAGCCGATGAGTCTTTCCAAATTGGAACCGATAGCGATCCACTAAAACCCTATCTAGACATAGAGGCCATTCTGGATGTAGCCAAAAAAACTATGGCAGATGCCATCCACCCTGGCTATGGTTTTCTCTCTGAGAATGCCCATTTCGCTCGCCGTTGTGCAGAAGAAGGAATCATTTTCATTGGTCCAAGGCCAGAGGTGATGGAGGCGCTTGGCGATAAGGTAAAGGGCAAATTAGCGGCAATAAAGTGCGGAGTTCCCATTATTGAAAGTAGCCAAGGTGACTTGCTAACGGAAGAACTTGCCCTCGCCGAAGCCGAAAGAATTGGATTTCCACTTATGCTTAAAGCCTCTGCAGGTGGAGGTGGAAGAGGAATGCGGGTTTTAAGAAATCTTGGTGAGGTGGTGAAAGCCTTTCACGAAGCAAAAAGAGAAGCTGGAAATGCTTTCGGCGACGACACCCTCTTCCTTGAGAAATTTATTGAAAACCCGAAACACATCGAGGTTCAAATTATGGCTGACAACCATGGAAATCTCGTCCACCTATTTGAGCGCGATTGTTCTGTTCAAAGACGATATCAAAAAGTAGTAGAAATGGCTCCCGCTTGGAATATCTCTTCCAAACTAAGACAAGACCTTTGCGATTATGCCGTTCGAATAGCTGAATCTGTTCATTATAATAACGTAGGCACAGTAGAATTTCTGGTAGATTCTAATGAAAATGCCTATTTTATTGAAGTAAATCCAAGGGTTCAAGTAGAGCATACCGTTACTGAAATGGTAACAGGTATCGATATTGTAAAATCTCAAATCTTTATAGCCGGAGGCTATCGCCTTGGCGATGAGCAGATAAAAATATACTCTCAGGATTCTGTAACACTCGAAGGCTTTGCAATTCAATGCAGAATTACCACAGAAGATCCTAAAAATGACTTCAAGCCCGATTACGGAACCATTATGACCTTCCGCACCGGGGCTGGATTTGGAATTCGGTTGGATGAAGGATCTGTTTATCAAGGAATGAGAATTAGTCCCTTCTTCGATTCGCTTTTGGTTAAGGTAAGTGCTCAAGGCCGCACCCTCGACGGCGCCATTCGCAAGATGAGCAGAGCATTAAATGAATTTAGAGTAAGAGGAGTAAAAGTGAATATCCCCTTTCTCATAAACATTATTAATCATCCGGTTTTTAGGGAAGGGCGCGCCACTGTAGATTTCATCAAAGCCTATCCTGAGTTGATGCGCTTTAAGCCACAACACGATCGGGCAACCAAATTGGTTCGTTTTCTCGGCGAAGTTTCAGTGAATGGAAATGCAGACGTAAAATTCAAAGACACCACCAAAGTCCTTCATCTTCCTCATATACCACCCTTCAAGGTAAATGAACCCTTTCCAGAGAGTTATAGAAATCAGTTGCTTGTAAAGGGAGCGGAGAAATTCTGCCATAGCCTGAAGGATAGAAAGGAAGTATTGTTTACCGATACAACTATGCGAGATGCGCATCAAAGCTTGCTTGCTACACGCATGCGTAGCTACGACATGAATATGATTGCAGAAAGCTATGCCAGACACCATCCTGAAATATTTAGTTGGGAAATGTGGGGTGGTGCTACTTTCGATGTGTGTTTGCGTTTTTTAACAGAAAATCCGTGGAGAAGGCTTCGTGAGTTAAGACAAGCTGCGCCCAACACCCTTTTTCAAATGCTAATTAGAGGTTCTAACGCCGTAGGATATACCGCCTACCCCAATAATCTCATTGAGCGATTTATTGAAGAAAGCAATAAAGAAGGAATTGATCTATTCAGAATTTTCGATTCCCTCAACTGGCTGGATTCTATGAAGGTAAGTATTGATGCTGTTCGAGAAAGAACACAAGGTATTGCAGAGGTATGTGTCTGTTATACCGGCGATATTCACGATGTGAATAGAAAAAAATACAATCTACAGTACTACATAGAAAAAGCCAAGCGAATTGAAGATATGGGCGCCCATATTCTGGGAATAAAAGACATGGCCGGACTCCTTAAACCATTGGCCGCTAGAGAATTAATACCTGCTTTAAAAGAAGCCGTAGACTTGCCTATTCACTTGCACACCCACGACACATCTTCTTTGCAATCAGCTACTTACCTTACGGCTATCGAAGCGGGTGTAGACATTCTAGACGTAGCTTTAGCTGGTATGAGTGGACTAACGAGTCAGCCCAATTACAATTCTATTGTTGAAATGTTAAAAGGGCATCAGCGAGGGCCAAGTACAGATATACAAAGTCTAAATTCTTTTAGCAATTATTGGGAAACCATACGAGAATATTACTATCCCTTTGAATCTGGATTGAAATCGGGTACGGCTGAGGTTTTCTCCCATGAAATTCCAGGAGGACAATATTCTAACCTAAGACCACAAGCAGAAGGATTGGGCCTAGGACATCGATTTGAGGAAATAAAGCACACCTATGCTGAAGTGAATCAGCTGTTTGGTGATATTGTAAAGGTCACACCTAGCTCAAAAGTAGTTGGAGACATGGCTCTATTTATGATGACGAGTGGAATGACCGTAGAGGATGTGATGACCAAAGGCCATCAAATTAGTTTTCCAGAATCGGTACAATCTTTTTTTAGAGGCGATTTAGGCCAGCCAGATGGCGGATTTCCAGTTGAATTGCAAAAGATAATTCTCAAAGACAAGCTTCCCTACACAGATCAACCCAATGCTCATCTGGAACCGGTAGATTTTGAACCCGAATTTGATGCATTTGTAGAGCGCTTTCAACCTGGTTTTACTCGAGCTTTAGAAATCACAGATTTCCTGAGCTGGAAATTTTACCCAAAAGTATTCGAAGACACGATAGAGCGTTTCAAGCTTTTTGGAGATGTTTCCAAAGTACCTACGAAGACTTTCTTCTATGGACTTTCTGAAAATGAAGAGACCATAGTAGAAGTTGCCCCTGGCAAACGAATTCTTGTTAAACTTCTCAGTATAGGACCCGCAGATAGCGATGGAATTCGAACGGTCTTTTTTATGGTAAACGGTCAAACCAGAAACGTTCAAGTAACCGACCGTTCTCTTGGAATAGTGAAGAAAACCAATCCAAAGGCTTTGGCTACAAACCCCGAACAACTTGGGGCCCCGTTGCAAGGGATGGTTGCTAAAATTATGGTTAAGGAAGGCCAGAACGTAAAGGCCAATCAGCCTCTATTTGTAATTGAAGCTATGAAAATGGAAACCACTGTAACCTGCCATGCATCTGGTAAAATAACACGAATTGAACTTAAAGAGGGGAGCAGGGTTGAAGCAGAAGATCTGATTATTACTATGCAAGTAGATGATACTCAGAAACGTTAAAAATGGCCTGAAAAACAAAAATTGTAATTTTTATTTCTGTTCGTTGCTAGATAATTAATAGTTTAGCAACGTGTAAATAATACACTTTCCCCCATTATGAAGAAATTTTTCACACCCCTCCTGATCTTAACAATTTGTTTTTCAGCTTATTCTCAGCAAATTGTTACAACTATTCCAACCTTTATCGATCCAAATGATAGCGCAATTGTTATCGTCGATCTCAATCAAATGGATTCTTCCATCGCGCATGTTGCCAATCTGAAAACAGATGCAAAAGCAGGTTTAGATATGTATATCTGGACTTGGAATCCGAAAGAACACGCTGCGGGTCATCCCTATGTAAACGGTTTGGGATCGCAAGCTTGGAAAAATTCCAATCCGGCGCTAAAAATGAAGGCCTTAGGGAATATGAAGTATCAATACACCTTCAAGCCTACTTTGCTTGCATGGTATGCCACTGATACCACCAATGCGTATAGTAGAGGGCTTTCTTTCTTGGTTAAACCCTTAGATGGAGGAGGTTATGGCGACCCAGATAGAAAATCAGAAGACATCAACGTACCTATTTTGCGTCCGGGTTTGAATGTAGATATCGTCTCTCACCCCTCACCTTTTTACTTTGCTTCGAATAGCATGCAAATACAGATTAACGGTGAGTGTACTATCAATGCAAGTCTTAGCCTAGAGGTAAATGGGACCCAAGTTACTCAGCAGAACAACACAAAACTACTTAGCTATAACCTAGATATGAGTACCTACTCTCCAGGTACGGTTGAGGTAATCTTAAACGCCTCTCAAGGAGGAAATATAACTGCCGATACGGTAACTTTTCTCATTAGAGGAAACACACCTGTTCAGGCTTTGCCATCAGGAGCAAAAGAGGGTATTTCCTATCCTACTAATAGCTCAGTCCTTTTACAATTAAGAGCTCCGAATAAAGATTTCATATACGTAATCGGCGACTTTAACAATTGGACACCCCATCCAACTTATGAAATGAAGAAAACGCCAGACAACAATTATTTCTGGCTAGAAATCACAGGCCTAACTCCAGGTCAACAATACCGCTTTCAGTATTCAATAGACAGTGCCGACCTCAGAGTGGCCGATCCATACAGCGAATTAATTCTAGATAAATGGGAAGATCAATGGATAGATAATGCCACATATCCCAATTTGATTCCTTATCCTCAAGCCAAAACCTCAGACGCAGTAACAGTAATTCAACCCGGGCGCACCCCTTATTCTTGGGATAATACCATCTCCTTCCAAAAGCCTGCGAAAGAAGAGCTAGTTTGTTATGAATTGTTAATTAGAGACTGGGATGCCAGACATAGTTTCCAGTCAGTAATCGACCGTTTAGACTACCTAGACAAATTAGGGGTAAATGCCATAAAGCTTATGCCCGTTATGGAATTTGAAGGCAACAATAGCTGGGGCTACAACCCAATGTTTATGTTCGCTGTTGACAAGTATTATGGTACAAGAGAAAAGTTAAAAGAGCTAGTTGAAGAGTGCCATCGCAGGGGTATGGCCGTCATATTGGATATTGTTTTAAACCATCAATTCGGACAAAGTCCATTGGTTCGAATGTACAATGTGGGTGGATATGGAGATCCAACGCCAGACAATCCTTGGTTTAACGTTTCGCCTAAGCATGACTTTAATGTGGGTTACGATTTCAATCACGAAAGCTCCTCCACTCGCTATTTCAGCAAGCGCGTCTTCCGTTATTGGGTGGAAGAGTTTAAGGTAGATGGATTTAGACTAGACCTATCCAAAGGATTTACTCAAAACAACACCTTAGGAAATGTGGGTGCATGGGGGCAATACGACCAGAGTAGAGTAGACATACTTCAAGATTACGCCAACGAAGTTTGGTCTATTGATCCCAACACTTATATGATTCTTGAGCACTTCGCAGACAACAGTGAAGAGATTGAATTATCCAATAGAGGCTTTATGCTTTGGGGTAATTTAAATCACGATTACAACGAGGCAATGATGGGATATGGCAGTAATCTAAATGGTGCCATGGCTTCGGTTAGAGGCTGGAATAACAATTATTTGGTAAGCTATGCCGAAAGCCACGATGAAGAGCGGGTAATGTATAAGACGCTGCAATTCGGAAGAGTTCAAGGCAGCTACAACATCAAACAACTTTCTACTGCCCTTGATAGAGCGGAGATGATTCCCGTTTTTCTTTTCTCCATCCCGGGCCCTAAAATGATGTGGGCGCATGGGGAGTTGGGCTATGATGTTTCTATTAACGATCCATGTAGAATATGTGAGAAAGCCATATTGTGGAATTACCTAAATGAACCTGATAGAAGAGCCGTTTATCGTTCTTATCAAATGATGATCAAATTAAAAACCGAGCACCCTGCCATTTTCAGCAATGAGCCTACTGTGAGAGGATTGAATTCCTTCTTAAAATTCCTCAAGTATGAAAATAATGGCGATCATCTATTGGTCTACGGTAATTTTGATGCCAATCCAACCAATGTTCAGCCCTTCTTTCCAGTTGCGGGTTGGTGGTACGACATAGCCACAGGCGACAGTCTAAATGTTACAGATGTAAATATGTCTATAAGTTATGGCCCGGGTGAGTACCATGTTTATAGCAATAGAAAATGGTTCAGTGCGGTAGATATACCATTGAGTTCAGAAGAAAATCTATTGACCAATAAGGTGGAAGGAATACGCGTAGGACCTAATCCATTTGACGACCACTTGAATTTCTATATGCCCGATGGTTGGGATATAAAGGAGGCCGAATTAACTTTATTGAATTCCCTAGGACAGGTTGTCTACCAAGGGTCTCACGCGGTTACCAATGCTCAGTTCAGCTGGAATGCGGATCAACTAGCTGTTTATCAGATGTATATCTACAGAGTGAGCGCTGGCAACAAGATATACACAGGAAGGTTGATTCGAAAAAACTGATAAGTGTCAGTTTCACACCTTTCTAAGTATTTTTACATTTGATTAACAGAATCTAATCCAATCTATATGAAGCATAGCTACGTCAAGCGATTCCTCCTAGCTGCGCTCCTGTTACCCGCCTTGCATTATGCGCAAGTCATTACAGGAACAGTGGTGGACGAAACGAAGCAGCCCTTACCTGGAGCTGCAGTGTATGTTGTTGAGCAACAAACAGGAACAAACTCAGACATGGACGGTAAGTTCATAGTACCCGTCAAGCCGGGTGAACTTACGGTTGAAATATCCTTCATCGGATACTCCAAACTAACCAGAAAGGTAACTGTGGCTTCTGGCCAGACCCTCAATTTGGGAAGTTTATCTCTAAGTCCTGAAGAGAGTAAACTCGACGAAATTATTGTAGTGGGCTATGGTGTTCAGCGCAAGAGAGAGGTTACTGGATCTATGGTAAAACTAGACTCCAAGAAACTTAACGATATGCCCACCCCTACTTTTGAAGCAGCTATTCAAGGAAAAGCGGCAGGAGTACAAATTGTAACTGGATCAGGTGTTGCTGGATCTGGAGCAGTGGTTCGAATACGCGGCGTAGCCTCTATTTCTGCAAGTGCCGATCCATTGTATGTTGTAGATGGAATTCCAATTACCCAAGACAACTTCCTTCAAGGAAACTCAGGTGGTTTCAACAACAATCCTTTGGCTACTATCAATCCAAACGATATCGAATCGATTGAAATTCTAAAGGATGCCGCTGCAACTGCCATTTATGGTTCTCGTGGTGCCAATGGCGTAATTCTTATCACGACTAAAAGAGGTAAGGGCAAAGAACTTAAGTTCAATTTCAGTACACGCTTGGGAACATCAAACCCTACTCAAAGACCCCAAATGTTAAATAGCCAAGAATGGCTACAGATGTACAAGGAAGCTTGGGCAAATGATGGAAAAGTAGGCACGCCTACTCTACCTGCCGGAATTACTTGGGAGCAGGCCGAAGCAACCAACACAGACTGGGTTGATCAAACCATTACAACAGGATTTAAGCAGCGCTATGATCTTTCAGCTCAAATGGCAAAAGATAAATACAACTTTTACGTTGGTGGATCGTACGATCTCAATGAAAGTTACTTGATCGGAAACAGCTATGAGCGCTTGTCAGGAAGAGTAAATGGAGATTATCGCTTCAGCAAGAAATTTGAAGTGGGATTATCTACCTCCCTTGTACGCGGAACCAACAACCGTATAGACAATGCTTGGTCTGGAGGATTGGGATCTGCCATGAGTACTGCCCTTCCCATTTTCCCAGTTATCGATACAGCTACTGGAGACTATTGGAATGGTGCTGGATCTGGAAACAATCCCGTTGGTGTTAGGTATAATAAAATATGGAGAAATAGAGAATTGCGCTCTATTTCGAATATGAAATTAACCTACAGACCTTTTAAAAATTTCTCATTAAATGCCAGTGGTTCATTGGATCATATGACTTTACGAGAAGATCAGTACAACTCAGAATGGATTATCGGACAACCGAACCAAGCAAATGCGTTTAGAAATCAACAGAAGATTATTAACTACAATCTCTTTCTAACCGCCAGCTACCTTCAAACCATTAAGGAAGTTCACAGTCTTACCTATTTAATCGGAGCAGAATCTCAAAACTCTAACACTTACAATGAGTTCCATTCTGATGAAAACGGAAATTCATTAGGCAATGGGATCACCGACTCTTCTGTAACGGCCCCTTACTTTGATTCGGATCTGGAAGATCGCTTCCCAATCAATACAAGTATCATTGACCCACAAAGTACTTATCGCTTCGTTAGTTGGTTTGGAAGGGTAAATTATTCGTATAAAGACAAATACTTAGCCCAAGCTACCTTAAGAGCGGATGGTTCTTCTCGCTTTGGAAGAAATAAGAGATATGGATTCTTCCCTTCTTTGTCCCTTGGATGGATCGTGTCTGAAGAGTCATTCTTCACCTCTAAGAAAATCAATTACCTGAAAGTTAAATCGAGTCTTGGTTATACTGGAAACGCTCAGATTCCAGGATTTCAATACCAAGGTGGGTACAACGTAGGAGGTGCCTCTTACGGCGGTAGTCCAATTCGCTTCCCTGTACGACTTGAAAACCCGAACATCCAATGGGAAAATTCTAGGGTATTTGATATCAGCGTTGAAGCTGCCTTCCTCAATGATCGAATCACCACTGAATTGGCTTTTTACGACAAATACAGCTCCAATGTGTTCTTAGGAATTTCTACTCCTAGAAACTTTGGATTTGGAAACTATTGGGATAATGTCGGTGAGATTTTAAATAGAGGTGTAGAATTGACTATTAAGTCGCGCAACCTTGTAGGAGATCTGACTTGGACTACGGAATTCAATATTGCAAATAACTACAACGAGTTGGTTAGTATTGGTGGATATAGCCAAGATGCCGTTTCGGGTGGAACCAATGATACGCGCACTGTTGTAGGTAAACCCGTAGGAACCAACTACCTCGTTCGCTTCTCCCATGTTGATAGAGAAAACGGACGTCCAGTATACCTAGACAGAGACGGAAATCAGACCTATGAATGGAATCCAGATGATCGTGTTGCGGTTGGAAATGTTCTGCCTGATGCAGTCGGTGGAATTAACAACACCTTTGCTTACAAAGGATTTGACTTCAGTTTCCTTTTTGCTTTTGTAATTGGAGGCGACATTTATGATAGCTCAAGCAAGCGCCAGTTGGGCCCCATGAGTATCGACAATGGTCTTTGGAATTTGACCCCTCAGATTTACGATCGTTGGCAACAGCCAGGTGATGATGCAATGTATCCTCGTTTGACTACTGAAACCGCTAACCTAGGTTCTACCACTCCTTGGATAAACACAGATCTTTGGCTTCACGATGGATCATACTTACGCTTGAGAAACTTGAGCATAGGATATACCCTTCCTACCGAAAAAGTGAAGAAGTGGAAAATGGACTATATGCGTGTTTACATAGTGGGTACAAACCTGCTCACCTTTACCCGTTACCCTGGTTTAGATCCTGAAATAGCCCGTGATTTCGAAAACAATGCCGACAGAAATATGAGTGTGAATATCACCTATCTTACTCCTCCTCAAGAGCGTACCTACAACATTGGCGTTGACATAACTTTTTAATTGAGCCACAGCATGAAAAAGATTAAACTATTATTGATCCCAGCGCTTTTGCTCTCCGCAATGGCTTGTCAGGATTACTTAGAACTAGAGCAAACTGGAAATACCATCTCTGAAGAAAATGCACTTCAAACCCAAGAAGACTATGAAGAACTACTTTGGAGTTGCTATGATGTAGTTGCCAATACTTACGATGGAAGAATGCAAATTCTTTTCGATTTGCTAAGTGATGATCTGGCCGCACCCAATTCCAACGCAGATTACACGGAAGTATACAATCGCAATATGTTGTTTTTCAACAGCACTTTAGGAGGAGTATATGGCCAACCTTATTTTGCAATCTTCAGAGTGAATTCATTGATCGAAGCATTAGACAATATTCCATTCTCAGATCCTGCAAGAAAAGTTTCCATGGAGGCGGAAGCTAAATTCATTCGTGCTCTAGGTCATTTTGATTTGGTACGCGGATGGGGACAACCTTATGGATTTACTTCAAATAACAGTCACCCAGGTATAGTATACAAGACCGAAACGGCTACAGATATATTACCTCGAAATTCTGTGGGAGAAGTCTATGACCTTTTAATTTCGGATCTTGAATTTGCTGAAGCAAATCTTCCGAATTCAAATGGAGATGCGGCTACTGTTTGGGCTGCAAAGGCTCTTTTAGCAAAGGTGTATTTTCAAAAAGGTGATTATGCTCTTGCGGCACAATATGCATCGGATGTTCTTGACAATGGACCCTATTCTTTTGATGCGAGTAGTGTAGATCGTTTCACAGCAATGCCATCAACAGAAGCCATTTTCTATACCCTTTCTATCGATCTTGATAGAAGAAGTGGACCTTTTACTGGTAATTACCGCTCAGATGGATCAAGCGTTCCTACCTTGCGCGCTTCATCAGACTTGTACCAGACTTATGG
This sequence comes from Cryomorphaceae bacterium, assembly GCA_017858515.1. Classification (GTDB taxonomy): domain Bacteria; phylum Bacteroidota; class Bacteroidia; order Flavobacteriales; family Schleiferiaceae; genus RFXV01. The sequence continues at coordinate 30,933 of JAFMBM010000021.1, forward strand.
TACTGATACGAATGATGTACGCTCAGATTGGTTTATTGTAAAGGATGCAGGACAACCTAACGAGTATTATGGAATTTCTAAATTCAATAAAGACTATTTCAGCGTTCCGGTTTTACATATTACCGATCTAAAACTGATACGTGCAGAAGCTTTCGGCGAACTAGGAACGAACCTTGCCGTTGCCATTCAAGATATTAATGATATTAGAGAACGAGCTTATTCAGGATCGACAATGAACTTACCTGCCGCCAGTTCTGGGGCAGATATTATTGCTGCTGCTCGTTGGGAAAGAAGAATTGAAATGCTCGGAGAAGGCGATCGCGTTCAACAACTAAAACGCCTCGGTGCATTAGAAAATCAGTCTATAACCATTCGTTCTGCACCTTGGGATTGTCCTGGTATGATCCTTCAATTCCCTATTACTGAAAGAACAGACGCTTTTGTGCTCAATGAAACTGGCGGTTGTAACTAAATATCCCCCTTATGAAAAACACAATTAAAATTTTACTTGCACTCACGCTTATTATTAGCGCATGCAAACCTGAACCCTTTAAGGAAATAGGTCCAGATTATGCTCTAGGAGATGGTATTTCTGGAACTTGGAGCATTAAATCTGTAATCCAAGTAGATGAAACGGCGGCCATTCCTGAAAAAGTAGATATCTCTGACTTTTATGACACAGATCCTATGGTTATGTCATTTGATCACAGTAGCCTTACTTATACAGTTAATTCTCCTGGCGCCGGTGTAGATTTCTTCGGTGGTTCTGGATCTTATGCCTACACCTACGAATTAGAATTCCCCACAGCAATTACCTTATACTCCGTTATGGGTGATACACTCCTTATGGATCTTACTCAGATGCCGAGGACAATTGACTATGAAATGGGCTTTAATCTAAGCCGTATGCACTGCGATGCTAACAATATTACCTACGAACTGAAATTCAATAGACAATGAGAATAAATGTAAAACACCTATTAGGAGGATTGGCTATCTACCTTTCTCCTTTAGTAAATCAGGCACAGGTAACCACTATACCCGCCAATATTAACCCCAATGATAGTGTTGTTATTATCGTAGATTTAACGCTCATGGATGCCAGTATTGAACATGTTCAAAATCTAATTGACGACGCAGATGCCGGATTGGATTTATACATCTGGACTTGGAATCCGTATGAATTTCCAGCTGGGCATCCTAAGGTAAACGGATTAGGTCCTCAAGCTTGGAAACAATCCAATCCCGCTTTGAAGATGACTCCAATGGGTAATTCGCAATACAAATTTGTATTCAAACCAACTTTAGCAGACTGGTATGAAACGGATGCCGCAAGTGCCTATACTCGTGGATTATCCTTTCTTGTTAAGCCACAAGACGGAGGCGGTTATGGAGATCCTGATAGAAAATCAGAAGACATAAATGTTTCTATTGATCCACCTGCAACCTTGAGAGAACCCGCTTGGATTTTTCCTAGAACTCCTGAAAAAGAAGATGTAGTTACCATCACTTATGAGAATTTCAGAGAAACTTCAGATAGTTTAATTGGAATAGCAGCAGACGATTTATTTCTGTATGCCGAAGGAGTAGATGAGAATGGAGTCTCCTACAAAGGAGGAGTGAACTATTTTACCACACCTAACTTTCCAGAAAGACAGGTTCCATATTTGGGGAATGGTACTTTTAGAATTCGCTTTGTTCCCATGGTTTTACTCAATATTCCAGCCGACGCCTTAATAGAACGTTGGGATTTTAAACTTAGACGAAAGGCCTTTTTAGGAGGTGCCGAACAGGTTCCATATGCACTTGGTGGAGACATCAGCTGTCAATAATATAAAGAAAGGGGGTAGATAGCTGAACGGACTTTGTTCGTCAGCATCTCGGGGTCGCGCGAAAGCGCGACCTTTCTTTTTTAATCTAATCCTTCCAAATAATATCAGTCCACGATAATTCTAGGAATATCTTGAGGCAGGCGCGTCAATAATTCATAATTGATAAGGTTACTATAATCGCTAAAGGAGGCTACGCTTATCTCGCTCGATCCTTGATGACCTATCAGAACCACCTCATCGCCCCTTTCAATCCCTTGTGAAGAAGTTATATCTACCGTAAGCATACTCATACTTACAGTTCCAATCACATCATATCTAACACCCTTAATAAGCACTTTCCCCTGATTGCCCAAAGAACGACTATAGCCCGATGAGTAGCCAATCGGGAGCAATGCCAACTTAGTTTGGCGATTAGTAAAGTAAGAAGTGCCATAACCAATGAATTCACCGGCCTTTACGTCCTTTATATCCATTACGCGGGTCTTCCAACTTAAAACCCTCTGAAGGCCATCTAGATTTCCCTTTCTTTTCGTAAGATGATGAACAAGAATTTCTTGGGTTGGAAAAAAGCCATATTGAAGAATTCCAATTCGCACTAAATCCATTTGAGAATTAGGATAACGTATAGCCGCCGAAGAGCTGGCTAGATGCTTCACCGGCGTCATCCAGTCAAAATCGTCTACCGTTCTTTCTGTCTTCTTAAATCGGTTAAACTGATCCTTTATCCTTTTATAATTTGTAATGCTTTCAGCGCCCGCAAAATGGCTACACAAACCCTTTACTTCAATATGTGCTTGGTTCGCCTTTAATATCTGGAATACCCCAGCTAAATCCTATGCAGGAAATCCAGTGCGATTCATTCCTGTTTCAATCTCAATATGAATTCTTGCCTTTAATCTTAGCTTCTTACACACACAAATGGCCGCTTCCAACCGAGATTGATCAAAGACATAAAACTCAATCTTCTTTTCAATTACCCATTCCAAAGCTCCGTCCTCAACGTCTCCCATAATCATAAGTTGGAAATCCTTTCCTTCTAAGGCTTGGTAAACAAAAAAGGCCTCCTGTGCACTAAATACACTAAAATGACGGATTCCAGCAGAAAAAGCCAATGGACAATAATTAGAAATACCATGACCATATGCATTTCCCTTAACAACGGATGAAAAAACCACCTCACTACCTAACAAACTCTTGATAAAGAGAACATTGTTTCGCACAGCCGATTTAGAAAGCTCAATAAATGATGTCTCAAACAATTTCTAGAGTATTTGATGAATGATATTGTAAAACATTGAAACCGCATTGGGCAAAATCTCATCTGGAAAATCGTAATCTGGATTGTGTAAAGCCGGCGAGTTCTGGCCTGCCCCGATTCCAAACATGGCACCCGGAAATTTTTGGGTAAACAACCCAAAGTCTTCGCCCCATTTAAATGGATAGGCTCTTTCTTCTATCTCTAAACTCAGCTCAGCAGCAGCCTTTCGTATATGTTCCACCGCCCGAGGATGATTTAGATTGGCATGGAAAACTTGAGTCCACGAAATTTCAGGTGATAAACCATCTGACTTTGAAACATCATTAATATAACGGAGCAAAACATCACATTGCTCATTCATAAGCTCTGTCGACCAACTGCGAATGGTAAAATGAACCTCCCCATATCCCGCAGAGATTCCATATGCAAGCTCACCCATGCTCAAGAAAATGGGAGTAACTAGAAAAAAATCCTTTTTCTCAGGATTATTGTTCGTCATTTCCTCTGCCTTCAATAATATTCTAGAAATAGCTGAACTAGGATTTATGCCTAATTCTGGTTCGGCCGCATGCGAAGTTTTACCGTGCAGTTTTATGATCATACTCTTCACATTCGCCGTAAACTCTGAGTTCTTTACCACTATGGTATTCAGATTATAAGAGGGTAAATTGTGCAAGGCAAAGACAAAATCAAAAGTATATTGCTGAAATTCAGGATCTGACATTACAGCCTCTGCGCCCATTCCATTCTCCTCTGCAGGTTGAAAAAGCAGCGCCACGCTTCCTTTCGAAATGGGATTCTCAACTAAAAGCTTCGCCAAACCAAGCAAAATGGTTGTGTGACCGTCATGACCACACTTATGCGAAACACCCTTTTTGGTAGATTTATATTCGAAAGTATTCACTTCTTGTATAGGCAAAGCATCTATATCTCCTCGTATCATGATCGCTGAACCCTGATCCACTCCCTCAAAGTATGCCAATACACCTGTTTTGCCTACAATGGATATTTTAAACACCTTTAGCTCCTTCAGATAGTCTAGAATCAGCTTTTGGGTTTGAAATTCCAAACCCGAAACTTCCGGATTTGCATGGATTTTCTTTCGGATGGAAATAAGCGATTGAATAGAGTTTTGGTCAAGCATTCTAGAAAATTTTATCTGAATTATCGGAGGCGCGAATTCAAGAAGAGAGAATTCTAACATTGAATTGCCAAGTTAAGGCCTCTGATAAGAAATGAAGTCATTTTGACCAAAAATTAGGATAAATGACATAAATAATTGGGAATTCCATCCAAAAAAACAAGAAATTCATCGAAAAATGGCAAAAATCTTGTGAGTTGCACTTTCCATCAAGGCAACAGAAATAAAGCATATTCAAAGGCAACTCCAGAGTAAAGAATAAATTCCAATCTCAAATGGATCAAAGGAATAAAAGATTCCCATCCAAACAATTAACTTTGCAGCCCTCAAAATAAGAGACGTTCTTTGCGGCCCCGTAGTTCAATGGATAGAATAGGAGTTTCCTAAACTCTAGATCCAGGTTCGATTGAGAAATTAAATTTAATTGTTTGTCTATCAATTTATTAAGTGACAGTAACGCAATAGTCCAAATGCTATGTTTCTTGGTTTTGGACAACATTAGGACAACATTCTGAGACTTCGTTCTGTATGGACTTGTATATACAGCAGAAACCGACGAAGTAAAAAATCCACCTCACCTGAAAGGGAGTGTTTCAGTCTTTATATATAGATGAACTGATAAAGTTCAAAAAACAAAGACTGAAATATGCATTCAAAAAAAAGACGCTACATACAGACGAAGTTCATCCAGTTCATCGCTGAAAAAAACAGACTTCAAGATGAAGATGAGGTTCAAGATGAAATTCAAGACAAAGAAGAAGTTGAGAATAATCTTGAAGATGAGGTTCAAGACGAAGAAGATGACTTGCTTACTGAAATAATGAGAGACCTTAAAAAACTTGAAAAAAGAAAATGATTCAGATAATAGATGAAAAGAAGAACGCTCTGTATTCATTGAATGAAATCGCTGAAATACTGGGCGTTTCAAAATCAACAGCAAGAAGATATATGCTTCGAGAAAACTTTTCTCAGGAACTCGACTATAATGGTCAATTTCTGTTTTCTGAGAGAAGTGTTTTTCAGATGATGGCTAACCTCATCGAGAAAAAGATGAAGAAGGAAAATGACTGATTACGAAAAGATAAAGGAAATTAAAAATAAGATTGACGGCTATAAAGTGAAATTGAGAGATGAAGAAGACTTTAAGAAAAGGGAGGAACTGAAATACAAGATTAAAATTGAGGAAATAAGAATAAAGATTGAACGGCTGAAATAATATAGTGTTAATGGGTCTTAAAAGTGTTTGATGCCCTGACAGGTAGAGGGCCTGTCTAAATGAAAGTTTAGGTTAATTATGACTTAACCAGTATAGAGTAGCACGCTATACTGGGAGACATCAGTTGATAAAAAGTGGTAGCTCTGTCCCAACTCTGACAACTAACCGACCTTTAAGTGGAAATAAAACAATATCAGCTGCCGTTTAGGGATGCGGACGCATATTTTAGCCAGTAAGTAGAGACCTCAAAGTAAATCTACTGAAACTCTTTCAAGTGAATTTCGCACTTAAAGGGATAAAATGAGTTGCGCTTTTCCGGAAACAAAAAACTCATTAGACTAGCTTTAAGACGATATATTAAAGAAGCCAACCTCAACTACTACTCAGGTCTAGAAAATGAACTGGTGAAGTTCTATTGCGTGTTTGCGGTCTTAGAATCTACTCGATTTTAACTCTCTACCGAATTCCTTTGTGTAATGGATTTCTCTGTGTCTTACTACATTTTGATTCGAAAATGCAAAAGGATTTGTTTGATGATAGTAGTTATGATTTTAAGATAAACTAAATGTTTTTGAAGGTTGAGGTAGATTAGAAGAGATTGAGATAGATTTGAATAGATTGAGAAAGATGACCCTATATCCAGTTGTTTAACCCACTTATTTACAGCACTTTAAAAAATTTTGATTTGTTCCTTTTATATTCTTAACTTTACGCAATGTTATTTATATATTCGTCGCAACCTAATTAAAACCACCAGAGATGATCTGTGCCAATAAGGGGCGGACCGCTTTTTTTGGACAATGGTCCGATAGTATCAAACAGGTCGCCTATTCTCTACTTTTTGCCTTACTAGCCTTACCTTCTGCGCAAGCTCAAGAACAGACTGATCTATCAAAGATTGATTCGCAAATCAATAATCTTAGCAAGCAGGTTGGTTTACACAAAAGCATTCTCAACGGACTCTCCGAGGATGTAAATGGCTTGCGTAGGATCCAAAAGGAAATGGTGTCTGATGAGGCCCAACAGCAAGAAGGCATTGATAAACTCGGCACTGCCCTGACTGATTTGCGCGGACAGTTAGAAAGTACCTCTCAGTCGATCAGCGGAATTGATCAGCAACTTGGTGAGTTAATACTAGAGCAGGATGAGCTGAGAAAGTCTGTTGAAAGCAGTGCCAGTAAGGTTCAAACGGCAATTGTTATTTCTGCTATAGTAGGAATTTTAAGCGTATTAATAGCGTTTCTAGTGGCGCGTGCTGCCATTCGTAACAACAAGCTGAACTGGTACTCACTGGTACGTGATACCTTGAATTCTCCGTCCTAAACCACAACACTTTCAACCTTGATTGCTATGAGTGCATCGGCTAAAAAAAGACTTGATCCCATTACCCTTCTCTACGGAATAGGTGCGTCTATTGTATTGGTAGGGGCTATGTTCAAATTCGTTGGATGGGCATTTGCCAACGAACTTTTTATCATTGGCCTTTCGGTAGAAGCGGTCATTTTCTTCATATCAGCTTTTGAAATCAAGAAAGATGAAAAGGAGTACAATTGGGAACAGGTGTTTCCTCAATTGGAAGATGGTTCACAGTTAGGGAGTGATCAGCAGGCTTCCGTCACCATATTGGAAGACGCAATCCGGTCTTTTTCCAAAAGACTGGAAGCTATGGAATCAGACTTGGATCAATTTAGAAATAGCGTAGGCTCTAGCGGATCAAGCTTTGACCAATTAAGTGGATTGGTGAAGAAACAGAGCGATCTCATTGAAGAGCTCAATGAAAAATTGAATACGCTGAATGATCGTTTCGGAAAACTGAAATAGGTTTTTGATCTATAATGCGCTATCTCACTAAATTTCAATATCTAAACTACCGCAAGGTCTCCTTGCTGTATATAGTCTTTATTACATTCTACTTCTTAACAGGTTCGGTAGATGCGCTTCGCCATTTTCGACAGTTGAACGAGATTGTATACGACCTTCTAGAGAAGGAAACCAATCTCAATGATTGGCGAGATAGTGTTCAAGCGAATTTCGCTTTGGAGAGAGCTGAGATTTTGATCAGCAGCCGAGATCCTATTTATGAGTTGAATAGATATGAGCCAGATTTATCCGTGGCATTGAACAATACATGGAAGTCCCAAGAATCTTCTCAAGCTTCCTCTATTCAACAAGCTGCAATGAACGTATATGGGAAAGCACAACTCCCAAATGAAACGCCCAATGTGGTAGTGTCTACCCTCATAGGTATGGAAAGCCTTCGGAAACTTCGAAAAATTCCAGAAGAAGGTATTGCCAGTGATGAGGAATCTTTGGAAGCTATATTCGGGCAGTTGAGAATTCAAGTTAAATCGGTTTTTGTACAAGGCGAGTTTATAGAAGTGAAATGGCCAAACAAGGCGCCGCATGAGTTGTGGATTACTTTCGACAATGAGAAAGTAGATACAGTAGCACCGGGAGGCTCTTATAATCGTAAACTCACAAAAGCGGGGAAATTTGAGATCGGTTTCCAAGATGCGCTAGATTCCTACCAAAAGACCATTGAAGTATTGAGTCAAGGAACATATCGTTTTGCATTCGGACAGCGATACTATCATATCAACTCTGGAGTAGAGTATTTGATCTCTTTGCACAACCAAGGGTATTCAAGTGGACGAACAATCGTGAAGTCATCCTCTGAGAGTGCAAGGGTAAAATGGATAGACAATGAATCCATTGTTTTTCAGTCTTCTCCTGTTTTTTCGGGGGTGATCAATCTTTACTTTATGGAAGGTGATGCAGTGCGCGATAGCTTGCGCTTGAGGGTGACACCCAAAGGTGATTATCAACTTCAATTGCTAAAGGTTGATGGCACTCCTACTGCCAAAATACAGGAAGCAACTAGGTTGAGAATTCTTGTGGGTGCCGATGAACTGCCGGTATTATCTGGTGCTTTGGTACTGTATTTCGCTAATAATCAAACACGAAATGTTGAAGTGGAAAGAGGTCGTTTTACAGATTTTAAAATAGATCTACCCAACGCTAGTCTAGAGGGCATGGTCCTCAACGATGCGTTAATAGTAGATCAACAACGGAATCGTTTAGCACTTGATCGTCCAATTATTTACTGGCTGAATTAATGGAGTCAAAGGGAAATAAAAAGTATGCGCTGTCTAACTCGATGTTTCTGAGATTCAGACTCATGAGTTTGTTGTACTTATTGTTTCTTGTACTCGCCATCACACAGGTGTCTAATGCTTGGATGCCACTCAATTTATGGTTAAGCGATGAATTGCGGGAAGAGCAAAGCCAGATTCAAACGGGAAGCGCGGCGCTTCAAAAAAGATTAGATGCTCCTGAATTCCTGGCTATTAGAGAAGGGATCATAGAATTGCGAGAAGCAGATGTAAGATCAGAAGGGTTGGTACGACGTTTTTTGATGGAAGGGGATTTGGGAAAATCCATGCAGAAAGAGTTGCTTGAAATATTCTATTTGTTACCCCAGAATGCACAAAATAGCTTGAGAGGTCACGCGCTTTCCAGTGACTTTGAGAATGGATTTGAGAATTTAGGCCAAAGTGAATGGCGGAAGTGGAAGTTTAAGAACCTTACCCCCGGTTTGGTGGAAATTCTCTTTGAGCAGACGGTGCTTAGCTTGATGGATGCTGCTGATTTAGCACTTGTAGAAGGATCTTCAGCGAATGAACGGATTCTCCGCTGGCCTATTTGGGATATTGGAATACGCTATGTTGGGGATTCTTTGCCATTGAATTGGAAAGGAGGTCAAATTAAATGGATAAAGGAGAGAGGAAATGGTGACGAGTTAGAACGAACAAGCGCGAAATGGTTGCTTCTTGAAGATCGGCATAAGGGAACTTGGGAGTATAAAATCTTGAATGACTTAGAGGAAATAGTAGGTTCTGGAAATATTGAAGTGAAGAACAGGCCCCGATATAAAGAACAAAAGCTTGAGTATACCAAAGCATTTTGGTTGCCAGGAGATACCTTGCGTATTTATAATTCAAACTGGAAATCTGTAAGTATTGATAATTACAAGGGGCGGGTAATTAGAAGTGAGGAAGGCTTGTTCTGGATTCGGGTGGATGTTCCTGGAATTACGCTTATTGAGGTGACGGATATTCTTGGAGAGAAGACCATAGAAGAGCTTAGGGTGAATAACTTCCCAGTTCCGGAATTGCGTAAAACGGTGGCCTGGAACCAAAGGTTGGCACAGAGCAATTGTTTGGAACTGCAATTGTCAGAAGAGTATGCAGGTTATTCTATTCAATCTGTTGAGGGCTTTTTCATAGGAACGAATGGGCGAAAGGCATTGAAGAGTGAGATGAATTGTATTGAGCTATCAGAGAATAATTCAAAGCCTGACTTTATTCAATGTACCCGAATAGTTTTAAACTACAGAGGTTATGAAGTTGAGGTGAAGAACCACACAATCAAGGTGATATGAAACAGAGTTTACTTCTTTTTTGGCTGCTAACCGCTACCATTTCTTGGGCGCAAGGAGTAATCAGGGTTGATGGCAACACCTTGTACTCTGAAATTGAAGAAAGGGTCAAACCCGGAACCACTATTTTATTGGGTCAGAATGCTGCCTTGATCCTACGTGGAGACATCAATATCTCTGGAACTGATTCCAAGCGCATTGTTATAAAAAGCAATGATCCAGTAAAACCGGGGAGGGGATTAATAGTAGGGGCAAGTAGCGAAGAAGGCGCGTCCTTTAAATTGGAGCATGTCATCTTTAAGCATCTGCAGGAAGCCATTTTTTTCGAATCATATAATCACTACGCTAATATTTCTTTAAGTCATTCTCAATTCATTTATTGTGGCTACAATGGAGCCACTCTCAGTATGTATAATATGCTACCGGGAGGTAATACGAGTGCTACAAAAATCAGCTTAGATCATTTGCGTTTTTTAGGAAATTCAGGTCCTGTAAGGATATTCTCTCTAGATGACGAAGTGAGTATGATGAGCATAACAAATTCATTGTTTGCTTACAATTTGCGCTACGACAGTGAAGGGGAGTTGTTGCAAATTGAATCCTTCTCAAGAGACCAAGAAAAAAATATCAACTTGTCGAATAATGTATTCTTTCGCAATAAAGAAGTGGGCTCCGATTTACCTTGGAGCATAGAGCTGAAGGGTATCCGTGATACGTTGTCAGAAGCGAGCTTGTATATGAGCGAAGCAGAACTGAAATATGTTTATGACGGTAGAAGAGATTACAATCGCAGCTATCTTCCCATTAAACGGATTCCGAGTTTACCTTCCTTCGCCATTGGATTTGATCAGATTCCCAGTTTTGAATGGAAGGGAGATACGCTTTTATCAGCTTCCGCGAGCAATTTGGAGTTGGTAAGAGACCAACAAGGTCAGATGGTACAATGGACAAAAAAAGGAAGTGAAAAGGTTTTATTGTCAGGTATTATCCCGGGTGCGAAATATGCGCTTGGCTTATTGGATGGAAGGACTGTAATTGTGCAGGCTGAAGTTGAGGAAACGATTTTAGATGAAACGCTGGATGGAAATGAAGGAGTTGATCCACTGACGGATGAGGCCAAGGCAGTCGCTGATAGTTTGGCGAGACTTCTCAGTGATGATCAAATACAGGTAATTGTAGACCCCATTTGGAGTTACCCCAAACAAGAGCTTGGTTTCATGACGGGTGTGAGCTATTACATTGGAGATGCCAATCGAGGTGGAATATTTCCGTCGGCTCTTGATTTTGGTCTTACGGCCTTTTATGGCTTTCTATTGAATGATAGATGGTCATTTGGTGGAAGATACCAATTTACAAGAATTGCAACTGGAGCAGGAAGTCTTCTATCGTTTTCACCACCAAAGAATGATCATGTATTCCGAAATGATCTTCACTCAATAAGGGCAGAGTCATTTTATTCGCTTTGGCGAAGAAAGCAAGGAAAGTCAATTTATGGATATCTCACAGGCGAGATTGGCCTTGGTTTAGGTGCTGTTTTTTACGATCCTAAGTATAGAGTATATGACCCTGTTGAGAAGCGTAGAAGGTGGTATCGTTTTAGACCTTATGGTACTGAAGGGCAGAATTTTTTACCTGGCGAGGATCAATATGGTTACATCGCGCTTGAAGTGGTTGGAATGGCTAGGTTAAGATGGACGATGGGAAAAATGAGTCTTTTTGTTGAAGGAGCCCTAAATGTTACTAGTACTGATTATCTAGATGACATGAGTGACGGTTATTATTATGGGGGGAATATTGATGATTATTTAGACAATCCTCCTGCTTCAACAAGCTTAAGCGATATGGGAGGAGAAGGCCGTCGTGCCATTGCACGAGCGGCAGAGAACGGTCGTCCGAACGCCAAAATCACCCGTGGCTATAACGCCCTCCCAGATTCCTATGTAACCTTTCAAGTAGGCTTCTCCTACGCTTTTGACTGGCTTCAGTAGAAGTATACGGTATTCGTATACTTTCAATGCATTGAACTTCAAAAGCTTGGGCTAAAATAGCCCCATGATAGTTAGACTGCATTGCTGCGCCGTAAGTGGCATAGAAGCCCAAGGGGTACAAACAGAAGTTCACGTAATCAAAGGCACTAAGTTCTATTTGGTAGGATTGCCAGATTCTGCCATGAAGGAAGCGAGCTTCCGCGTTTTTTCTGCCATGATCAATTCCGGTTTTCGTTACCCCGGAAAAAGGATCACCATCAATATGTCTCCAGCAGATATCCCCAAGGAGGGCTCTGCCTACGACCTCCCAATGGCCCTTGGCATCATGGCCTGCACCGAACAATGCGCTTCCGATTATTTTCAAGATTTCCTCATCATGGGTGAGCTCTCGTTAGATGGCCAATTGCAGCCTGTGAATGGTGCATTGTCTATGGCGCTCTATGCCAAGCGTACTGGCTTGAGAGGAATGATTTTACCGAAATCCAACGCAGAAGAAGCGGCATTGGTCGAGGGTCTGGAAATATATGGCCTCTCTTCCTTAACCGAAGTGGTAGATTTTCTCGATGGCAAAAGTCAGCTTATGCCAGAGCCATTTAGTTGGAAAGACCGCGCTGTTCAACTGGCTGATCATTCAGATTTTCTTGATGTAAAAGGACAAGAAAGTGTGAAACGTGCGCTTGAAGTAGCAGCGGCAGGTGGACATAATATTTTAATGATAGGTCCGCCTGGCTCTGGCAAGACCATGCTGGCGAGAAGGATGCCGAGCATTCTACCTCCGCTTCAGTTTGAAGAGGCTATAGAAACCACGCGAATTCACTCTGTGGCCTTTAGAAGCAATCGGGTGCATGGATTGGTACGCTCAAGGCCATTCCGCAGTCCACATCACAGCATCTCAGATGTAGCATTGGTAGGTGGAGGTAGCAAGCCTCAACCTGGCGAGATTTCATTGGCCCATAACGGGATTTTGTTTCTCGACGAATTGCCAGAATTCAAGCGTACGGTTCTGGAAGTACTTCGTCAGCCTATGGAAGAACATTTTGTGACCATAGCAAGAGCAAAGTCGGTAGTAGACTACCCCGCCCGATTCATGCTAGTGGCTGCAATGAACCCTTGTCCTTGCGGCTATTTCAACCATCCTGAGAAGGAATGTCAATGTGCACCCGGCAATGTGTCACGCTACTTACAACGAATTAGCGGCCCTCTTCTCGATCGTATCGATCTCCATATTGAGGTCACTCCGGTGGAACGAGAAGCTTTGCACCAGCGCCCCACCGGTGAACCTTCACAAACAATTAGAGAAAGGGTAGAACGGGCGAGAGTTAAACAACATGATCGCTTGGCCCCTTTTAGTGGAAAGTATACCAATTCCTCCATGGGACGCAAGGAAATAGAACACTTCTGCGTACTTGATGAAACAGGAAAGAACTTATTGTCAAAGGCAATGGAACGCTTACAATTATCTGCCAGAGCCTACGATCGCATTTTAAAAGTTGCCCGCACCATTGCTGATCTAGAAGATTCGGAATCCATTCAAACTTCCCACATTGCAGAAGCCATTCAGTACAGAAGTTTAGATCGGTCTCACTGGAATGTTTAAGATCGAATTACCTTGAGCGGGTGAATATTTTTTATACCAGTAGGTACGGAGCTTTTGAGCAAGTTGGTGGAGACACGCTTCATATGGAAACAATTGCCCGTCAACTTCAAGCCTTGGGTCATCACGTTTTTCTAGAGAGATGGCCCTTAAATGGTCAGCAACCAGATGTAATTCATCATTTTAATCTCGGTAGACCAGAATTGGCATTGAAGGCAATGAAACAGTTTCCCAAAGTGCCTTTCGTGATTCAAACCATATTTGTTGACTTCTCACCAACAGACCGAACTTCTCCACTGCGCAACTTCCTTTTAGGAATCTTAAAAGAAGGAAGGATTGAAATGCTCAAAGAACTAGCGCGCTGGAGCAAAGGGCAGCGAGCATTTCCATATTGGCGCTATTTGTTCAATGGACATCAGCACACTATCCAAAAGATTTTACATCATTCGAGTTTGGTTCTATCAGCATCACGAATAGAATTTTCGAGTGTGAGCAGCAGATTTAAGCTAACCAATGATAAATTCCATCTCAGCCTTCCGCCCTTAAGAGCGCCTTTTGATTCTTCCATTGTTTTCTTAAAACGACAGTTGTCAAAAATAAGAAGAATCGTCTATCCCTGCAATTTGAAGTAGAGGTTAAAATGTGGATAAGAAAATTGCCTAAAACATTGAATTTAGGCGGTCGTGGATGGATTTATCCATATATTTACACTCAAATACAGGGTACTTCAAAATTGTGAGTTATGAAAGCATTGTACGTTCGCGTGAGTAGCTTAGACCAGAAAACAGATCGTCAAAGACTGCAAGAAGATGATTTCGATTTGGTAATCGAAGACAAGTGTTCCGGTTCAATCGCTTTTTTTGAACGTGAAGGCGGAAAAGAGATATTGAACCTAATCAAGAACGGAGTTTTAACCAGTTTGAATGTTTGGCAGATTGATAGATTAGGTCGGGACCTTCGAGATATCATCAATACAATTCACTTTTTTACAGAGAAACAAATTCCTATTCACTTCATCAGCCAAGGACTTACGACTATTGACAAGAATGGAAATGAGAACTCTATAACCAAAATGATTATCTCAATTCTGGGCGTTGTAGGTGAAATGGAACGAAATCAGATTAGAGAAAGACAGATGGAAGGAATTCGTATCGCTAAAATGAAAGGAAAGTTCTTAGGTCGTAAAGTAGGCAGTAAAGAAGATACATTGAAGTTCTTGTCTAAGGAAAAGAACAAGAAGGCTCTTGAACTCTTAAAGAAAGGTTACAAAATTGTTGAGGTTGCTAAAATCACAGGACTTCACTACAACTCAGTTTCAAAAGTGAAGAAGATTGGACTTTCAGAGGAATAGAATATGAAACAAAAAAGCTACAAAGAACAAGCCTCAGAGATTGACAAGTTGTGTAAGTCAATCTCTGAGAAAGCCAAAAGATTTTCTGAAAGAGAACATCAATCTCCCTACTTTGAAGACTTGCTCTACCTCATCAAAAAGCTAAGAGACTTAGACAGTCAATGAAGGCAGTTCGTTTAGGATTTTCTGAACTTTACAGCCAGTCCTGTATTTAACTCGTCTAGCTTCTCAGTATTAAAGCCAGTTCTTAAATAGTGCTCTGTTACTTTTATGTTCGAGTGACCGAGTGAAAGTGATACATCATAAAGATTGACCCCTTCCATTTGTAAAAGTAAATTGGTGAAAGTATGTCTCGAAATATGGCTACTTAAATT
>JAFMBM010000022.1 GCA_017858515.1 Cryomorphaceae bacterium
AGCATAAATAAGCGGGAGGATGATCTCCTTTCCGATGTAAAGCAAATACCCAAGCACGTAAAAACCAATAAGTAAAAAAACGGCTTTTACGTAGAAGGGTAGCTTAACGAGCGCGTTCATAACCGCTGTTCTTCTGGGACCTCTTTCTTCTCATCTATTGAAGCATCGGTTTCTTCCTCCACCGCTGAGTTTCTGAACAGATGCATGAAACCCTCCTTCACCACCTTTAAAAATTCTGGCTTCTTTGTTATCAAATTTGTTACTCCAAACACCAAAGCCGTTCCCAAAAGTTTTCTTGCCGGACTATGAGTCTCTCCTTCAAATAGTGATTTTGAAACGTAGCCCACAGCCATTCCTATAGGCGCATTAATTAAATCGTCTTTTAGATCATTAGAGTCAATAAGTTTCTTGACGGAGCTTTTAATAATTTGAACAGGCTGTATCTCTTGGTAAGCCAAATAAAATCCCTCTTTAAGGGAAGTTTCCTCTTGTTTCTGTTTAATCTCTAAAGCAACAATGGCCGCTCTTAAGTCTATTGACGATGTAATCTTGGGCATGATCTCAGGAGTTAGCTAAGTGCTTCGGTAATGATGAGCTTACTGACAGGCTTTGTAATCCACCTTCGCAGAAAAAAAGAAAAGACTAGGCCCAAAAAGAGATAGAAAAACGATACAATAAAAAATCCATAATAAGCCTCTCCCAAAAGGTCGCCCAGCCAAAGTGCAATTCCAATACTAGAAACAAGGATAAAGAGTAATAGCATTACAATAACACTTAGTGTGCTTATAAATGAGCTAGCCACCAGCACAGCGACCTCCAGGGATTTAAGTTTAGCGAGTTCGAAACTTGTACTAAAGTAGCTTTCAACCTTTCCGTACAGTTCTTCGAAATCGTTCACTTCTTGACTTGTATTCAATGTATTAGTCTTTAGGGTGGACGGCTTTAGCGGCATCTTTTAAAAGCTCCTCTGCTTTGGCTCTTCCATTATGGCTCACCTTCTGTGCCTCCGCTGTCATTTGTTCAAATCTCTCTGTAACACTTTGCATGAATTCGCGGAACTGATCTTCCAATCCTTCAACATATTCATTGCTCTTCCGAGAAATCTTTTTACGTGTATCTGAACCTTTGCTAGGTGCAAATAAAATTCCTAAGGTGGCTCCTAGTGCCACTCCTGCCATTGCTCCTAATAGTATTTTTCCGCTGTCCATGATCTTCTTTTTTTATAGTTATTTAACTGTATAAAGGTGAGACGCTAGCCAGACTAAAGTGTTACACAATGCTGTAAAAGAGGTACATCATTCGCACTTCTTTCAAGAAAATGAAATGAGCTAGGATCTTTAATAACAAATAAAGCCTAATGAACGAGTGGTTCAATTAGAGTCAATTAGAGACAGATTGATCATTTCTATGAAATTATAAGCAATGAATTAACCCGAAGCTTGAATAAGTGATGAGTTTCTGTATTTAAATAACCTTTCTGTAACAGAGTGTATTGTAATGCCCGTTCAAAACATTTATTCATTAGTATCGCCTATTTTTAAAAACCTGCCTACCCTAGCCATTCCAAGAAAACTAGTTGAATCAGCTGTTAACTGGATTAGACCTAATGGTTCTTTGCTAGATGAATTCCTAATGAGTTAAATCAATTGGTTTAGGTAAAAAATAGATGTAATTATTTTTTGGTTTTAGACTTAGAGGAGTGGAAATTTCATAAAGAGGAGTGGAAATGTTCAATTCCATCTTCCCAAACCAAATGAAATAGATACCTTGCTACTTAAGGACTTTCTCCATGAAGTTCTGAATAATAATTCAATTGATGCAAATAGATAAATTAAAGCCAGTATTGGTAACAGGCGCCAATGGCTATGTAGCTAGTTGGTTAGTAAAGAAGCTACTCGACGAAGGAATTTGTGTTCACGCAGCGGTTCGAAATCCTGAAGACACTCAAAAAGTAAGGCATCTGCTGGATGCAGCTCAAGGAGCGAAAGGAGAACTGAAGCTATTTGAAGGCGATTTACTTTTGGAAGGATCTTATACCAAAGCCATGGAAGGTTGCGAAGTGGTTTTTCATACGGCTTCTCCTTTTATTTCGGCATATAAAGACCCTCAAAAAGAACTCATTGATCCGGCCGTTAAAGGAACTGAAAATGTTCTGAACTCAGCCAATAAAGTACCTACAGTAAAACGAATAGTAATTACTAGTAGCTGTGCCGCCATTTACACAGATGCTATCGATACTGTGAACGCACCCGGAGGTATGCTTACAGAATCCAATTGGAATTCTACGGCATCTATCGATTACCAACCCTACTCCTTCTCTAAGACACTTGCTGAAAAAAAGGCCTGGGATATGCAAGGGAAACAGTCAAGATGGGATCTCATCGCTATTAACATGAGCCTCGTACTTGGTCCTGCTTTAAATCCTAAATCCAATACCTCCGAAAGTATTAATATTCTAAAAATGCTGGGTGGTGGAGACATGAAAATAGGTGCCCCAAAAATTGGAATGGGAATAGTAGATGTGCGCGATGTGGCGGAAG
Source organism: Cryomorphaceae bacterium (assembly GCA_017858515.1). GTDB lineage: Bacteria > Bacteroidota > Bacteroidia > Flavobacteriales > Schleiferiaceae > RFXV01. Next base: position 2,541 of record JAFMBM010000022.1, read on the forward strand.
CACATTTTCGTGCAGCCTATACACCCACTGCAAAAGGTAGGTATATAACTTCTGCTCACAATTCGAATTTCTTAGAAATGGGAACCGTGCTTCTACCGAAATATGGAAGTCAATTCCCCTTGCCTAGAAAGGCTCTACCTAAGTGGTTACTTATGCTCATTGGACCATTAGCAAACAAACTTTTTACGCGAAGATTTATTCGAAACAACGTAAATATTCCTTGGAAAGCGGATAACTCTAAAATCAAACACGACTTGAATATGCAATTCCGTCCGCTGAAAGAAACGATGGAAGATTCTTTTCAGGTCTTAATTGACAACGGAATCCTTAAGGCAAAGGCATAGAATGAATAGATTGCATAAATACATTTAACAATCAGTGGAGAGCTCGATAGATTCCTATTTTTCAAGACTTACAAAATGGCAAGAAGAGTTGCAACAGCTGCGCTCGATAGTTCTCAGTTGTCAAGTCCGTGAAGAGTTCAAATGGTCTACCCCATGCTATTGTCACCAGGCCAGTAATATTGTGCTTTTAGGTTCATTTAAAGACTATTGTACCTTGAGTTTCTTCAAAGGTGTTTTGCTTTTGGATGAGGCAAAAATTCTGGAAAAACCCGGTCCCAATTCGCAATCAAGCAGGATAATTCGGTTTCGTAGCTTGGAAGAAATCAACGCGAAGGAAGAGCTGCTAAGGCAATACATCTACGAAGCAATAGAGATTGAAAATGCCGGGCAGAAGGTGAATCATAAAACATCAGATGAAACTGAGAACGTACCCGAATTAATAGAAATGTTGAATGAGAATGAAGAGCTTAATAAAGCCTTCAACGCTCTCACTCCTGGGCGAAAACGAGGCTATATTATTTATTTCTCAGGAGCTAAACTTTCTAAATCGAGGTATGCGCGAATTGAAAAATGCATCCCGAGGATTCTAGATGGAAAGGGATTTCATGACTGTGTTTGCGGACTCACCAAAAAGCCGCCAAGTTGTGATGGATCACACAAATTTATCTCCAAAGAAAACTAATTCATTGAATTTCAGAGAAACAAAAAACCCTGCAAATGCAGGGTTTCTGTGGGCCCACTTGGGCTCGAACCAAGGACCACCTGATTATGAGTCAGGTGCTCTAACCAACTGAGCTATAGGCCCCAATACTTTCGGGCTGCGAATATACTAAAATAGACTTCTTATTTAGCTTCCAAATCCATCAAAAAATCCATTTTCTCTTCCCACTCCATTTCTTCAAGCTCTTTTCTTTGTTTGGCTGTAATTCCACTTGCCAAAACAACTTTGAATCGCACGGTATTAGAAGGACGAAGTGTGTTGAAATCTGAATGTCTAACCACAAACCCTATACTTCCTGGAGCAAAAAGATACTCCCAACGGCGGTTAAAAGATTGCTCAGGCTCTTGCAAAGGAAGAATTTGATAGGTTGTATTAAACAAATCAGATCGAATGAGATAAGCCAAAATCATCCCATCATCGGTTACACTTTCCGTTAATTCTACAAAATCATCTACCAAATAAGTGAAAGAATGATTTGCAGTTCCCAATGTTCCTTGTTCAACCCAATCCGTCGGACTTACATCAAATTGATAAGAAATTACATTTGCATTTCCAGAAGGTCCGGCTGGACCTTCTGGCCCTTGCTCAGCATCACAACCTAAGGATATAAGTCCAACTAAGCCGATAGAAAGAATAATTGATTTCATGTTTTTTTATTTAGGGTGAAGATACAGCTTGATAATGATGCTGCTAAAATAAAAAAATCGTTTTTCCAGTCTAATGATTTGCTTTGCAAAATGAAATCCATTCAATGTATATTCTTCGATTTTGGCAATGTGCTAATCGATATCGATGTAGAACAAACAAGAAACGCCTTTAAGGAATTAGGTGCAGATGAAAGCTTAGAGGAAGCTCTTCCTCTTTTTCACTCATTTGATCAGGGTTTTATTTCAGAATCAGAATTCCTTTCAGAATTAAAATGCTATTTCCCTAAATATATAAATAGCCGTCAGCTCAAAGAAGCTTGGAATGCGCTTCTAATCAGTATTCCTGAAACTTCCTATCCCCTCTTGAGAGCCTTAAAGGAAAATTATACGCTATATATGCTGAGCAATACGAGCAGCACACATATTACAGAAATAAGAAGGAAAACCGGATTGTACCATTTTAAAAAGTTTAATAGTGCCTTCGAAAAGCTCTATTACTCCTTCGAATTGGGAATGCGAAAGCCAGACCCTGATATTTTCAAACGGGTAGTATCTGAGGCGGGATGTGCTCCAGAAAACTGCTTGATGGTCGACGATCTAAAAGAAAATCTGAAGGCGGCTGCTGAAATTGGAATGAAAACACTGCATTTTGCTTTAGACGAAGGTGGAAATCACAAAACATTGTACAAGAAGATCGTGAATATTTAGTAATATTGCGATTACATGAAATACCGATGGATTTTACTTCCAAGCCCGCCCAAAGAATCTGTTGAAGCCCTTTCTTCTTCGATAGGCTGTAGCCCTATGATCAGTCAGTTATTGCTTCAAAGAGGTGTTAACACTTACGAAGAAGCTGCTGAATTCACCAATCCTTCCAAGGGACAATGGCATGATCCTTTTCAAATGAAGGATCTTGACAAAGCAGTTGATCGAATTCTCGTAGCAAGAGAAAGGGAAGAATCGATTTTTGTTTTCGGCGATTATGATGTGGATGGAACTACTTCTGTAGCCTTGATGTCTGATTATCTAAAGAGATTGGGAATAAAGGTTTTCACATACATACCCGATCGGTATAAGGAAGGTTATGGCCTTTCGACCGCTGGAATTGAGGCAGCCGTTGCCAAAGAGTGCTCCGTTCTAATCGCTTTAGATTGCGGTATTAAATCCGTTGACAAGGTGCAATATGGCAATTCATTGGGATTGGATTTTATCATTTGTGATCACCACAATCCTGGGGACATTCTACCTGCTGCCCTTGCCGTATTAGACCCAAAAAGAAGTGATTGCGACTACCCATATAAAGAATTGAGCGGCTGTGGAGTGGGTTTCAAACTGATACAAGGCGTTCAAACTCGTTTGGGTTTACCCCTTTCTGAATTGATGGCCTATACCGATCTATTGGCAGTTAGCATTGGGGCAGATATTGTTCCACTCACTGGTGAAAATCGCATTTTGGCAGCACAAGGAATTGAAATCCTAAACACACGGCCAAGGCACGGTCTTGCAGCTTTGATGGAAGTCTCCAAGAAGCAGGGTTATTTTGATATTGAGTCGGTGGTTTTTCAAATAGCTCCACGAATTAATGCAGCCGGCAGAATAGATCATGGACATATTGCGGTTGAGCTCTTAACAACAGATAACATCCTGTTAGCCAAAGAACTTGCGGAAAGAGTAAATCAATTAAACGCAGATCGGAGAACGTATGATGAGAACATAACATCTGAGGCGCTACTAGAAATGCATGGGAAAGAAAACCTTGTAAGCACTGTTGTATACAACGAACATTGGCACAAAGGGGTTATTGGAATTGCAGCCTCTAGGTTAATAGAGCATCACTACAAACCCACCATCGTTCTTACCAAGAGTGGAGAAGTTTTGGCGGGATCAGCCCGATCTGTTCATGGATTTAATTTGTACGATGCTTTAGAAAAATGCAGCGATCAACTCATTCAATTTGGAGGACATGCATTTGCTGCAGGAATGACCCTGAAACCCGAGAGACTCAATGGCTTTATTGAGAGGTTTGAAGAAGTGGTAAAATCAAGTATTCGAGAAGAGCAAAAAACTCCGAGAATTGAAGTCGACATACCCTTGCAATTCTCAGACATTAGCATGAGCTTTTACAATACAATTCAGCGGTTTGGTCCTTTTGGACCATTCAATATGAATCCGGTTTTTATCAGTTTTGGCCTAAGAGATTGCGGCAGTAAACCAGTAGGAATAGGAAATAAACACCTAAGACTAGAATTGGTAAGTCAAGATGGAATTGTTTTTTCTGGGATAGCTTTTGGCAAAGGAGATTTAATTGAAATGGTACAAAATGGTCCTGTAGACATTTTATACAACTTAAGCCTAAACACTTTTAGAGAAAAATCAACTCTTCAACTAATGGTTAAAGATATACGAGAGAGTGAGTTAAACTAAATAAAGCTCTTTTTCAATTAAGGTGTTCCCATTCCAGCTAAATCCATCTCCTTCATAAACTCCCGCTTCATTAGCTCTTCCAAGCGCTTGCTGTATTTGTCAGTAAGGGTTTTAAAAGCGGGCAAATTGCTTTCATCTATTGTTTTTGCTTCCGGCAAATCTTCTTTGAGAGGATCTACTTGTTTTCCATTTTTCCAAAAACGGTAGCAAACATGAGGCCCAGTTGCTAAGCCTGTACTACCAACATATCCAATAATATCCCCTTGGCGAACACGAACCCCTTGACTCATTCCCTTTGCTATCTTACTCATATGCAGATACTGGGTACTATAAGTTGAATTATGGCGCACCTTAACATAGTTTCCGTTTCCGCTCGTATAGCCCGATTTTTCAATCACTCCATCTGCTGTAGTCATAATGGGGGTGCCCGAAGGAGCGGCATAATCAGTACCCAAGTGAGGCTTTACTCTCTTCAAAACCGGGTGAAAACGATTTCTATTGTATTTCGACGAAATCCTAAAAAAGTTCAACGGTGCCTTTAGGAAAGCTTTTTTTAAGCTTCTTCCTTCCAAATCATAATACTCCATAAAATCTTCCTTCTCGAATCGATAGGCGTCGTAATCCTTACCAGCGTGTTGAAACCGTGCGGCCAAGATTTTACCCGCCCCTACGAAAACAGTGTCATCAACCCAGATTTCCTCGTATTCCACAGCAAACTTATCGCCAGGTTGAATTCGGAAGAAGTCAATACTCCAAGCGTATAGATCGGCGATAGTCATCACCAAATCCAAGGATACATTTTGCTCCTGTAGGGCCGTATACAAAGAAGAATGAATGGTTGCCGAAATTCGTCTATTTCGAACCTGCACCTCCTTCTCTTTTCTCTCTACTACAATACTGTCTCCCAAATGAATAAGCACATAGTTCAGTGCATCTTCTTGGTAAACCATTTTTCGAAGAACTTTCGTTGAATCCTTTTCAGAGGTATAGAAATGAAAGGTTCTACCTGGACGAATCTTCCTTAAATCAAGCACTCCTTGTGCCTTATCGGCAATGGCAAACAGTTGAGAAGCCGGCACTCCTTTTTCGGTTAAAATATTCGAAAAAGTCTCTCCATTCCGAACCTCATGCCTATCTACAGCAAAGGAATCAATTGAAAATCCAAACTCAACTCTTGGCACAAAAATCTCTTCTTCTTGGGAAGCTTGCCCATCCATCTCTGTATAAGAAGTTTGGCCGAAGAAATAGAACATAGCGAGAACTAAAAGTACCGCTCCTGAAACCAGTAATCCTAATCGCCATTGCTTATTCGAAAGTAATTTCTTCATTTCTTTTTTAGCTCATTCAATACACTTTCTACCCAAGCCTTACCCCATTCTTCATGCTCTGCATCAGTCCATAAACTCGGATAAAAAATCCGCTTTTGGAATCTAGGAGGAAGGTATTTCTGCCAATTGGTTCCTCCCGTGGCCGCTTTATCAGAAGGACGCATAGCCAGGTAAGCCACTGCTGTTCTGTAATGTTGTAGAGGCCAATTAACGTTTACATTAAGATCTAAATTGCGCATTGCATTCTTTAGGCCCGATTCTATTCTTTCATCCTCAGAAATCTGCAGATACTTATTCCAAAGATTGGCCTCCGTCATGCGCTTAGCCCAACGCATTAGTTCGTCCTTATATTTTAATTCAAACTGTCTAAGCGTTAAGGTCTTCTCTTGGGTCTTTTCGACGATCGCGCCATTTTTCCAGTAAATATTGTCGAACATCTCTTCTAAGGAAGTTTCTCTTGATCTAAATTCCTCCTTATATTCTTTATCGACTAACTCAATAAAGTTCGTGGCAGCCATTTCTATCCTCCTATATTGAGCAGACTGAAATCCACTTGCTGGTATCAAAGCCATTCGAAATTTTAAAAACTGCTCTCGATCCATCCCTTTTTCCATTACCCCGAAAGAATGTGTGAGGGCATCGAAATAGCGATTAATCCTTTCAACCTTATTGAGCAACCATTGTGCTGTAAACTCTTTCTCCTCAGCAATTTGCTCGAGTTCGTGCAGAGACAATTTGAAATAAAGCTCGGTAATTTGATGGTACATAATAAAGATCGGTTCGTCTTTAATTGATGTACGTGGCGTTTGGAGGCTTAATAGAGTGTCTAAATGCGTGTAATCCCAGTAGGTGAGGTAATCGGCGTACAACAATCCGTCCAAAAAATCTACCAATTCCTGACCGGAGGCCTTATACTTTACAGCCAGTTTTTCTAGCCTGTCGTTTACATCCTGATTAAAACTCATAAAAAAGGGGGCATTAAGCCCCCAAATCTACAACTACTTCATTGTAATTATTTCTTAAAAACAACAGGCACTATTGTGTTACTATACTCTGACAAATCCATCTTTATAGATCCTACTGCCAATTCCGCTTGCATACGCACCGGGATCTTGTTTTGATCATTGCTTACCCATAACGTAATACCTTCTTTCTCTTTAAAAACTCTACCCGATTGAACTAAGGGTTGAAATTTTAGACAATCGATCTTTCCCCACTTTGTTTTTAAAGTCTCTGTACCCAAGTACTTCAATTTGAAATCAAAAGTTTCGTGATCTAAGAATATACTAATGGGAATGGAACTTCCCTTTTTCAGCTTAGAAGCATCGTAGCTTCTGGCGTAATAGAAAGCTGAAAGCATATCCTGAGCAAAAGCAGGGACATCATAAACCTTGTTGGCCACTTCTTTATCGATCGCCGTACGATTGGTATGATCAAAGAAAAGATGGCGCTTAATTATGTATCCCCCTTCATTTACATCGCGAATGAACTCATGAGGAATAATGGATTCGGTATCTAAATAAGTAGTGTAAGTATCGCGGGTTTTAAAAAAAACCTCAGCCATCCCCACACTCCTTCCTTTCCCTTCTATATGGAAGACCGGACGATCTTGTCGGCTCGTAACCGACTTAACGCGTAGTTCGGCTTCACCGGCATTTATAAGTCCGTAATGAATGCGATATTTCAAATACTCTCCAACCTTAAAAGCATTCTGATTTAAAGATCTCAAAGCAGGTTTAGGATCGTTAACATCTTGCGAGCTTAGTTGCACGCCCAAAAGAAACAAGGCTAGGGTTAACACCCGATGTAGCTTTTTCATAATTTAAAAATATATAGCTTCTAAAGGCAAAGTCAATGCCAAGACTTTAGTTGGAAGTAACCCTAGATCGCATTCAATGATTACTGCACAATATTTACTATTCGCTTAGGCACCACTATAATCTTTTTAACGGCTTTGCCTTCAGCATATTTTTCAAACAGCTCATGATTCAGCGCCAATTCTTCAACCCTTTTTGGAGTAGTATCTGCGGGCACTTCGAGCTTATAACGCACCTTTCCGTTGAAGGAAACAGGATAAAGAACATTCGATTCTTCTAAAAATTTTGGATTATACTCGGGCCATTCTTGAAGACTTACGGAGAATGCATTCCCCAACTTGCTCCACAATTCCTCAGCAATATGAGGCGCATAGGGTGAAAGAATAATTAATAATGGTTCTAGAATCTCCCGCTTATTGCATTTCTGTTCTTGCAATTCATTCACGCAAATCATAAAGGCGCTAACCGAAGTGTTAAAAGAGAAATTATCTATATCCTCGCTTACTTTCTTAATTGTTTTGTGAAGACTTTTCCTTTCTTTCTCATTCGCATCTTCATTAGAAAGATCGCCTTCATACAATCTCCACAACTTTCTTAAAAAGCTAGAAACTCCACTCAAGCCATTTGTATTCCATGGCTTATGTTGTTCAAGAGGACCTAAAAACATTTCATACATCCGCAAGGCATCGGCCCCGTAGCGTGCCACAACATCGTCGGGGTTTACCACATTATGCCAGCGCTTCGACATTTTTTCAACCTCCTCACCTGCCCTTAACTCACCATTTTCAAGAATAAATTCTGAATCAGCAAAATCAGTTCTCCATTTTTTCAAGGCCTCAATATTCACAACTGAATTCTCTACTAGATTCACGTCAATATGAATGGCCGTAGTGGTGTACGAATCTTTTAATCCATGTGAAACATAGGCATCTCGACCCTCAATTCGGTAAATCAAGGAGGAAGTGCCTTGAATCATTCCTTGATTGATCATCTTCTTGAACGGCTCTTCCGAAACCGCAAGTCCAATATCCTTTAAAAATTTCTGCCAGAAACGGGCATAAAGCAAATGGCCCGTAGCGTGCTCCGCCCCGCCTAAATAGAGATCCACCTCTTTCCAATAGGCTTGCTGCTCTTGGCCAACAAATTCCTCAACATTTTGAGGGTCCATATATCGAAGCCAATACCAACTAGAACCAGCCCATCCAGGCATGGTTGTTAATTCCAAGGGATAACCTTCTCCATTTGCTACCAAACCTTTTTCTGGATGATACGACCATTTATCCGCTCTACCCAAAGGCGGATCTCCATCTTCGGTAGGTAAAAACTGGTCTACCTCAGGCAAATTAAGCGGGAGATGCTCTTCTCTCACTGTTTTCGCAATCCCATCTTCGTAATACACAGGAATAGGCTCTCCCCAATATCGTTGACGCCCAAAGGCAGCATCTCGAATCCGATATTGAATCTTCCTAGATCCAATATTCCGCTGCTCTACGAGCTCAATCATTCTCTTCTTGGCCTCTAAAACTTCCAATCCATTGATCAAAGGACTGTTGATGATCGATCCTTCCTTGGCTTCATATGCCTCCTTTAAAATATCTCCCCCACTTACTACTTCAATAATAGGTAATTCAAAATGCTTTGCAAAGGCCCAATCTCTACTATCGTGTGCAGGCACAGCCATTACTGCCCCGGTTCCATATCCAGCCAAAACATAATCGGCAATCCAAATCGGCAACAAATCACCTGTAAATGGATGAACAGCAAAGGAACCTGTAAACGCACCAGAAACTTCTTTCACATCTGCCATCCTCTCTCTTTCAGAGCGCTGAGAACTGGCTTTTTTATACGATTGAATAAGACTGAACTGGCTAGATGTTGTTAGTTCATCAACCCACTCGTGTTCAGGTGCCAGAACAATAAAGCTGGCGCCATATATAGTATCAGGGCGTGTAGAGAAGACCTCAATCTTTTTCTTTGAATTTTGAATATCAAAAAAGAGTTTAGCTCCTTCACTTTTTCCTATCCAATTTTTCTGAGATTCTTTTAAAGAATCCGACCAATCAATGGTCTGTAGTCCGCTGAGAAGGCGATCGGCATAGGCAGTGATACGCAAACTCCATTGCTGCATTTTTTTTCGCTCAACCGGATGGCCACCACGTTCAGAAAAACCTTCTTTTACCTCATCATTGGCCAGAACGGTTCCCAAGGCTGGACACCAATTAACAAAAGTCTCTGATCTATAGGCTAATCTGAATTGCTGTAAAATCTCTTCACGCTTAAAATCAGAATAGCCCTTCCAATCAGAAGCAGTAAAGTGGGATTCAAAACTGCTCGCTGCCGCAATTCCTGAGCTCCCATTTATCTCAAAATGTTTTTCTAGGTCTTGGATAGATTGGGCCTGAGCCAAATCTAAATTGTACCATGAATGGAATAGCTTTAAAAAAATAAATTGAGTCCATTTAAAATATTCTGGACTAGAAGTGCGTACCTCTCTAGACCAGTCGAAAGAAAAACCAATGGCGTCGAGCTGCTTTCGGTACCGAAGAATGTTCTCTTTTGTGGTCTTCAAAGGATGCTGACCCGTTTGGATAGCGTATTGTTCTGCAGGCAAACCAAAAGAATCGTATCCCATGGGATGCAAAACTGAATATCCCTTTAATCTCTTAAAACGAGAAACAATATCTGAGGCAATATATCCCAACGGATGGCCAACATGAAGTCCTGCACCAGAAGGATAGGGAAACATATCTAAAACATAATACTTCGGCTTCGATTTGTCTTCAACTGCCTTAAATACTTCCTCTTTGGCCCAACGTTCTTGCCATTTAGCCTCAAAATCATCCGGTCTGAATTCCATCTTTATATAACCCTACTTTGTACAATTGGCGAAGGTACAATCATCGAGCGATAAGAAGAGGATACCCACTGTTTTGTTACCTTCGCGCTGTGAGTCGAAAGCAAGACAATTTTACAAAGCGAAGGCTGAGGTCTTCCTATGCCTCTGTAGTGGTATCCGTATCGCTGGTGCTTTTTCTTTTAGGGCTTCTTGGCCTGCTGCTCATGAATGCTAGTGAAGTGGCTAAAAGAGTGCGTGAGAATTTTGCTGTTCAGTTGATTTTAAAGGAGGAAGTGGCTGAACTTGATCGACTCAGTATGCAAAAAGAGTTGGCCTTAGCAACCTTCGTTAAAGAAGTTCGTTTTGTATCCAAAGAGCAAGCAGCTGAAGAATTAAAAGCCCAATTGGATGAAGATTTCGTTGACTTTTTAGGATATAATCCACTCCGAAATGCTTTTGATTTACGCTTGAAGGCTGAATATGTTACTCCTGCCCAATTGGTTCTCATTGAGCGCGATCTAGAAATTCTTGAATTTGTAGAAAGTGTTTCCTATGATAAACCACTTTTGGAGTTAATGAACGATAATATTAGAAGATTGGGATTATTTCTACTCATTGGCACTTTTATCCTTCTAATTATTTCTATAGCCCTAATAAATAGCTCCATACGTCTGTCTATCTACAGTAGACGCTTCTTAATTAAAACAATGCAACTGGTGGGAGCCACAAGTGGATTTATCCGCAGACCCTTTCTTAAAACTGGACTTATTCACGGCATTTTAGGCTCCTTAGTAGCAACACTTTTGCTAACAGCCCTGCTCTACTCTATTTTCAATAAATTTCCAGACGCCGCTGAAATACTGCAACCCATTCATTATGCTCTAGCATTTGTTGCCATGCTCATACTGGGAATTTTAATCTCGTGGATATGTACTTATTTTGCCGTGCGGCGTTATTTAAGTCTCAAAACCGATGAACTCTATTATTAAATGAAGAACGAATTTGTATTTGGTAAGAAAAACTACGTGCTAATGATTGCTGGATTGGTAATTATAGCAGTAGGCTATATGTTGATGGCTGGTGGTGGATCAGACGATCCAAGTGTATTTAACCCAGATATCTTCGGAACCCAGCGCATTATTATTGCTCCTATTGTGGTTCTGCTAGGATTTATTGTAGAACTGTGGGCTATAATGTCGAAACCTGAATGAGTATTTGGGAAGCCCTATTATTGGGCATTATTCAAGGCTTAACCGAATTTTTACCTGTATCCAGTAGTGGGCACCTTGAATTGGGAAAGGCCATTCTTGGAAATGATTCAGAAGCTGCTTCGAGCCTGATGTTCACCGTAATAATGCATGCGGCAACTGCCTTGAGCACAATTATTATTTTTCGTCAAGAAATTGGCAAAATATTCAAAGGCCTCTTTCAATTCAAATGGAATGAAGAAACTCAGTATTCTGCGAAGATTGTTTTAAGCATGATTCCCGCAGGTATTGTGGGATTGGTTTTCAAAGATGAAATAGAAAGTCTTTTCAATGGTGAACTTTTATTAGTGGGCGTAATGCTCATTATCACAGGCTTATTGCTTTTCCTAGCAGACAAAGCCAAGCGCACGGAGAAAAAGGTGAGTTTCACAAATGCTTTAATCATTGGTATTTCACAGGCCATCGCCATACTTCCTGGCATTTCTCGTTCGGGAGCTACCATTTCCACTTCAGTTTTGCTCGGAATCGATCGTTCTAAGGCTGCCCAATTCAGTTTCTTAATGGTGGTGCCTCTCATTTTAGGTAAGTTTATCCTCGACTTAAAAGATGTCCTTGAATTGGGTGGTTCTGCAACCCATTCTATAGGATTTCTTCCTCTTTCGGTTGGGTTTCTAGCCGCTTTTTTCAGCGGACTAATCGCCTGTAAATGGATGATTAACCTAGTGAAGCGCAGTAAATTGGTATATTTTTCTATCTATTGCTTTGCTGTAGGAACCATTGCAACTTATGTAGCGCTCTATTTGTAATGCCTTTGAGTCCTCAGGAACAAGCGGAATCTTTTATAAATGGAAGGGTGCTTCTCATAGACAAGCCACTACATTGGACTAGTTTTCAGGCCGTTAATTTTATCAAGCACCGAGCGAAGCGGATTTCCAAACAAAAAAAAATTAAAGTGGGTCATGCGGGTACCTTAGACCCACTGGCTACTGGATTGCTCATTATATGCATTGGAAAAAAAACCAAAAGCATCAATGACTACATGGGACTGGATAAAACCTATACGGGTGCTTTTGAATTAGGAGCTACTACTGCAAGCTACGACAAGGAGAGCGAAATAGATAGGCAGTTTTCAATTGAAGGAATATCCGATGAACAGATCCACCAGAACTGCTTGCAATTTTTAGGCGAACAACAGCAGCTTCCCCCTGTTTTTAGTGCTATTAAAAAAGAGGGAAAGAAGATGTATGAGTATGCCCGAGCAGGTAAGGAAGTGGAAATAACTCCAAGAACTATTTTTATTAAGCGATTTGAAATCAGCAAAATAGAACTTCCCCTCGTCTATTTTGAATTAGAGTGTAGCAAAGGAACTTACGTACGCTCTCTGGCTCACGATTTTGGAAGAACTTTAAACAATGGAGCCCATCTTGCTTCTCTTCGTAGGGAGGCCATTGGTGAATTCCATGTCAATGAAGCCCTAAGTCCACAAGCTTGGGAAGTGAGTATTCACAAGGAACTTGTCTAATCATCGTAGCGGCTATTCCAAAGAACATTGCTGAAATTTTTCACTCTTGAAAATCCGTATAGCAAGGTCAACCCGCCCATGGCAATGATTAGATAAAAAAAGAAAACAACCCGAAGCGCTAAACTCCCTTGGTCGTATGGACCCATAATTACGCTATCAGGAATCAATACAAAAGCAATTGTAAAGGCCAATCCAACTAAGGTGAAAAGTATGTGTTGGAAACTTCTCAAAGGGAAAACCAAGAATTTTCTAAAGGCGCTCATTTCTCCACCCCACTTGTGAATTAAGGCATATCTTCCATCCGAAAGAGAGGCAAAAAGCATAGGATCTTTGTCTTTGTACTCGAGATTAAACAAACCTGCTGGTGCCACTATTTTAAATCCCTCTAGACTTATTTCTTCTTTAGATTCAATCCGCTGAATTTTACCAATAGCCTCATAAGGAATGGGCGATTTGAAATGAGATGCGTCTAAAAATCTCAAACGGTATTGGATACAAAGAGTTTTAATATCCTCTAAGCTGAAAATAGCGGAAGGTTTAAATAGCGCTGAATCTGCGCCTTCAACTGCGGTTATATTGGGACTTGAGAGCTTCTTGGCTATACGTTCATCCGCAGTATCAATCGAAGACAACATAGCCTGAATTTCCTTCATAGCCTTTTTCTCCGAAAAGCTTCGGATGCCTTCTAATTTTTCTTGTAGGTCTATCTCGAACAAGGACATATTTTTCGAATTTCAAAGGATAACAATGCAGAACCAAAAAGGGTTCGGAGAAAATCTTCCTTGACAAGGGCTGTCTCGATATCGTATCTTCGCGCCCCGCTAATTTATTCAAAGCCCGTAAGCTATGAAAATGAAACTTTCGCATTTTAATTATGATCTTCCACCTGAGCTTATTGCTCAGTATCCAACAGACAACAGAGACGATAGTCGGTTGTTAGTTGTAAATCGGCAGACGGGCAAATTCGAACATCGTTACTTCAAAGATATATTAGATTATTTCGACGATGGCGACTGTATGATTATGAACGACACCCTCGTGTTCCCTGCGCGTATGTATGGAAACAAGGAAAAAACAGGGGCAGTTATTGAAGTATTCCTTTTGAGAGAACTCAATTCAGAAAGTCGTTTGTGGGATGTTTTGGTTGATCCTGCGCGAAAAATCCGAATTGGCAACAAATTATATTTTGGCGACGACGACAGCCTTGTTGCTGAAGTAATAGACAATACAACCTCCAGAGGAAGAACATTGCGTTTTTTATACGATGGAAGTTACGAAGAGTTTCGTGCCAAACTAAGAGAGCTTGGTGAAACCCCACTACCTAAATACGTTGACAGGCCTGTAGAATCTGAAGATTCTGACCGCTATCAGACCATTTTTGCGAAGAATGAGGGTGCTGTAGCAGCGCCGGTGGCTGGTTTGCACTTTAGCAAACAGTTAGTTAAGCGCATGGAAATTAAAGGTGTGAACTTTGCCACGGTTACTCTGCACGTAGGATTAGGCACTTTCAGACCCGTTGAGGTTGAAGACTTGAGCAAGCACAAAATGGATTCGGAGCAAATGCTCATTACCAAAGAAGCTTGTGAGGTAGTAAATAAAGCCATCACAGCAAACAAAAAAGTATGTGCAATTGGCACAACGGTAATGCGCGCAATTGAGAGCAGTATCAGCACCCAAAACACACTGAATCCGCATGAAGGATGGACCAATCGCTTCATTTTCCATCCTTACAAGTTCAGATTAGCTGATTCCATGGTAACCAACTTCCATCCACCTAGATCTACCTTAATGATGATGACCTCTGCATTTACAGGTCACGAATTGCTAATGGATGCTTATCAGGAAGCTTTAAAAGAGAAGTACCGCTTTCTCAGCTATGGCGATGCCATGCTGATTCTTTAAAAATTTTATTACTACTACCTGGGGCATTAAAAATACACTTCAGGAGAATATCTTTGGAGGCTATGAAAAGCCTCCTTTTTTGTTTTTTAATTCTATTCTCTACTCCTATTCTGGCTCAAAGCAGTGTGAAAGGCAGGGTTGTAGACAATACCGATGGTCAGGGTCTTCCGTTTGTCAGCATCACCTATAATGGTAAACGAGCAGGAACAATAGGAGACTTAGATGGCTTCTTCGAGTTAGAATCATCTGAGCAAATCCAAAACCTTCAGATTACATATGTTGGGTATGAAAAGCTATCCTTAGTTATCGACCCTATGCGAACTGAGCCACTGCTTATTCGTTTGAAAAGATCAGATGTAATTCTTATGGAAGCCGTTGCGATGCCGGGTGAAAATCCTGCACATAGAATCATTCGTAAGGCTTCTGTCCTTCGTCCTCAGAACGACCCACTTCATCTCGAAACATTTGAATATCAATCCTATAATAAACTGATTCTGACTGTAGAAACAGACAGCGTTAGTATTTTGGACTCAGAAGGAAAAACCGACAGCTCTATCTATGAAGTAAAAAAGTTCATGGATAGAAGTCACCTTTTCATGTCTGAATCGGCAACCAATAGGAAATACATAAAAGGAGAAAGAGACTTCGAAGAAATTTTGGCTTCCAGAATATCTGGAATTCAGAATCCCACTTTTACTCTCATTGGCACCCAACTTCAATCCTTTTCATTCTTTAAAGATGAAATTGAAATCCTATCGGCTCGATATATCAGCCCGCTTCGGAAGAATTCAATGAGAGAATACTTCTTCATTCTACAAGACACACTCTATTCTTCTTCTCTTCAAAACTCAACAGATACTATTTATTCCATCAGTTTCCGGCCTAGAGATCCTGAAAGGCCCGATTTACTTTCAGGTACTATGCACATAGGAACCCAAGGCTACGCATTGCACAATGTAATCGCCTCAGACAGCGATACCAGTGGTATTGAAATTGAAATTCAACAGAAATACAAAGAAGTAGGGAATCATTGGTTTCCAGAACAGCTTCTCTTGACCATTGATTTTGGTGGTGCCGCCAGTTTCAATGGTTTAGGTGCTATTGCCTATGGCTGGACCTACCTAAAAGATATCAACGTAAATCCTCCACTCAATAAAAAAGAAATTCCAAGATTAGAATTACTACTGAACGATAATGCCAATAATACCGATGAGGATTATTGGAGCAACTATAGAGTTAGACCACTTGATTCAGTTGAAAGTCAAACTTATACAGTTATAGACAGCATAGGAAAAGAAGTGGGGTTGGAAAGGAAAATAGGATTTCTTTCTGCATTAATAAATAAGAAATTTCGATATCGTTCTATTGATTTCGATCTAGATCGCATTGCTCGATACAATCAACCTTACGAAGGTCTGCGTTTGGGGATGGGTCTTCATACCAACGAGTTACTTTCGAAGAAATTTGCAGTTGGTGGATATTTTGGTTATGGATTCAGAGACAAGAACTGGAAATACGGAGGAGATATGGTGTTTCGTCCAAAGGCTACATCCATTTGGTCGGTTAAGGCATTTATTGAAGATGATATTTCTGAGCGAAATTCTACTCACTTCAGCTTAACTCGTCCCCAAGGGCTCTTCGATTCAAGGGGTAATCACTATTACGCGATAGACGTTTTTGATCGTGTAAGGCGTTATGGAACGAGCCTTCGCATTGATCCATTACCCTTCTGGCACCTGAATTTCAGTTGGCAAAAAGAAGTGAGAGACTTTCTTGAAAGCAGGCATCTAGATTGGCCAGATGCTGGGAATCGTTCTTTCGAAGGCGATGTATTTACTGTAGGAACTGCCTTTGCCGCCAAAGACAAGTATATGGGTGGTCCATTCGGAAAAAGAATTACAAACAGAAGTTATCCCGTTTTTTATGGCGAAGTGAGCACCTACCTTCCGAACGATGGAAGCGATGCTTTTGTACGAGCAATGGTAAAAATGCATCAAAAATGGTCTAGCTTAAGATGGGGAAACCTCTCCTGGACCGTAGAAATGGACTTCACCCAAAATGTGAGCTCACAGTCTTATCTATTTAGTTTGCCAAGCAATGCCCGAAGAGCTTTGCAAGGATCCGATCCCTATTTCGGAATTGCCACGGATGAATATTTAGAAACCAGCTTTAACAATAGTTTTATAGCCGACCAACAGCTCTTCACTAATCTCCGCTACCAAATGCCTATGCATTGGACCAAAATTGGAAAATGGAAACCCAGCCTTTCAATTGTTCAGCGCTTTGGAATAGGAGTACTCACAAATCAAGCGACTAATCTCAGCTTTATTCCCCTCGGTATTTCTCCAGAAAAAGGCTTTTTCGAATCGGGCATAGAATTCAACAATCTCCTGCAAGGCATGGGCGCTGGGGTATATTATGGCTATGGAGCCTATAGTAGGGAAAGATTTGGAGAGAATCTAGGAATTAAATTGACCCTTAGTTCACCATTCTAAATGGCTGTCCTTTAAAAATGTAGTTTCTTTACACTTTCGCTTCTATCTTTCCTTTCATGTGGTCTACTGTAGCCCGTATCATTTTAAGAAATCGAATTCTATTATGGATCATTGTAGGATTGGCCACTGCTTTTATGGGCTATCAAGCTCAGTTTACTCAAGTCTCCTATAAATTCTCAAGAATTCTTCCTCAACATGATACAACCCATATCATCTACGAGGATTTCAAAAAGACCTTTGGTGAAGTAGCCAATACGGTGGTAGTTGGAATGTCTTCCGATAATTTGTTTGATCCACGGATTTTAAACCATTGGAAGAGTTTTTCAGATTCATTAAGCGCTATTAAAGGAGTGGAAAGCGTTGTTTCAATTACCCAGTTCTACTCTATAAGCAAGGACAGCTTGGGAACCCTAAAGGTGGAAGAAATCACCTCAAACGAACCTTATAATGCTGTTTCAGCCAAAAATATTGAGCAACAGATTAAGGATCTTCCATTTTATAAAGATCTATTAATCAGCAGAAAAGGAAATACGACATTGCTGTATGTACAGCTGAATACTTCAATGTTGTACAACAAAGAAATTATACGCCTGGTTGAAAGCATTAAAAAAACCGCCAAGGTATATGAAGGTTTCATAGGAGAAGAAATTCACATTTCAGGTCTTCCGCACATTCGGATGGCAAATACCACGAAGTTAAAGAGAGAGGTATACCTCTTTATTTTCTTAGCACTTCTTGTAACGGCTACCTTGCTTTTACTCTTTTTGAAAAGTTTTCGAGCCACCATGATTTCTATGGTCGTTGTTATTTTCGGGGTTATTTGGTCTTTCGGACTGATTGGCACTTTGGGCTTTGAAATCACAATTCTCAGTTCTATTATCCCACCCTTAGTTATCGTCATCGGTATTCCGAACTGTATTTTTCTAATAAATAAATACCATCAAGAATATAAACATCACGGAAACAAGGTTCTGGCTCTTCAAAGGGTAATTATAAAGATTGGCAACGCAACTCTTTTAACCAACACAACCACCGCTCTTGGATTCGCATCCTTCATTCTTACGGATAGCATTATTTTAAAAGAATTTGGATTGGTCGCCTGCATCAATATTCTGGTTGTTTTTCTTCTTTCATTGATTATTATTCCGATCGCTTATACCTATATGAGTGATCCTAAAGAGCGTCACTTTGCGCATTTAGACCGGAAGTGGGTAAGTAAAATGAACGGTTTTTTAATTCATACCGTAGCTCATCGTCGCCCATGGGTGTATGCCTTCACTATCGCAATTCTTATCACCGGCTACTTTGGCATACAGAAAATTAAAACCACTGGAAATCTGAGCGATGATTTTCAGCATCACGATCCGGTTTATATGGATTTAAAGTTTTTGGAAAGAGAATTCAGAGGTGTGGTTCCTCTTGAGGTAGTAGTGCGCTCGAACGACCAAGGCGGAATGGAAAAGCTAAGCAGCCTTAAGAAGATGGAAGCTTTTCAAAGAAGTCTAGACAGTTTACCAAAATTGAGTCGATCCATCGCCATAACAGACCTCGCCAAGTTTGCTCGCCAAGCCTTTTACTCTGGCGATCCAGCCTTTTATTCCTTAGTCACGAATCAAGATAAAGAATGGGTCTATTCATCCTTACCCCATGGAAAAGGATATTCGTCGCTATTAAATTCTCTAATCGATAGCAGCGGAACCCAAGCCCGCATCACAATGCAAGTTGCGGATATTGGCACCGAAGAAATGCGTTTACTTCAAAAGAATATCTCAGATAAGGCAGAAGAATTCTTCGATAGTGAGCGCTATGATGTTACAATTACAGGTGCCAGCGTACTTTTTTTAAATGGAACTACTTACCTTATTAAAAATCTGATTGTTAGCTTGTTGCTAGCCATAGCTGTAATTTCAATCATTATGGCTCTACTCTTTCGATCTTTCAGAATGGTAATCATTTCACTCATTCCGAATCTCATCCCCTTGATCTTAACGGCATCCATTATGGGATTTACTGGAATACCCTTAAAACCGAGCACCATTTTAGTCTTCTCCATCGCCTTTGGAATTTCCGTAGACGACACTATTCATTTTCTTGCCAAATACCGCCAAGAACTTCAACGAACCAAATGGAATATTCGAGCCTCAGTTGTGGAAGCCATTCGCGATACGAGCGTAAGCATGTTCTACACCTCTGTGGTTTTGTTTTTCGGTTTTAGCATCTTCCTCGCATCTGAATTTGGTGGAACCCAAGCCTTAGGAATGCTCGTGAGCGTAACCCTCATTCTCGCAATGTTCTCAAATCTTATTATTCTTCCTACCCTATTGATGACCTTAGAAAGGCTCATTACCGAGAAAACCTTTAGCAAATTGCTCTTCCCTCTTATGGGAAAAGAATCTGATGCGGATGATATTGAAGATTCTGAAGAACTCAATAAAAACTAGGCACTTATTCGTTCACCATCCCGCAAAAAGCTTGCAATATTTGAAGTGAATAATAGTTCTCTTCTTGGGGTTGATGTAGCACTGTCTCTCTATTTTTTCTTCTTCTAGCAAGCGGCTTCATCTTGACAAATGTTTTTCGTCTGCAATAATTGAAAATGGAATTGCGGACAGATTTTGAAATTTTCTTTTTCATAATGACGCTTTCTTAAGGGTAAAATGGAAGGAGTAGTTGGAATTTTAATTGGAATCATATAAAAGATATTTTTACAAATATGAAAAAAATTCCCGTATCATTTTTACCGATTTTGGATTTCTTCATTTTTTATATTACCGCATTTGGATTCTACCTTAAAGCAGGTGAATCCTCACCTACTTTTATATTCCCTTAAAACCTAAACTATGAGGTCCTATTTTTTTGTCTTTCTCTGTTCTCTTCTTTCAATTTACGCCTCATTAAACGCGCAAACCCTTGTTCTTGAGTCGAATTCAGACACAACCCAACTCTTTATCCATATTGAGTTGGAAGGCCAAAAGCACAAAATGCTTATAGACAATGGCGCCCTCAAGACCATTCTCTTCTTGACTGCAACAGAGCGATCTCATTTTAAAAAAGTTTCAGAAAGCAAGGTGATCGATCCATACAACCGAGAATCTTCCATCTACATTATTCGAAAAGCCACGCTCAAAATCCCTGAAATTGACTTTCAGTTTAAAGGCTCTTTTGCATCCCTAGAAGATAAACCTATTACACTCGAAGAGAACAATGTTGATGGCATTCTGGGCTTGGACATTCTTTCTCAACTCAATTATACCATCCATTTCCAAACACTGGAATTTTCCACCCTGGCACCCATTACTTTGCAGAATAAAGAAGATTGGTTTCCCCTGCCGATGATTAACGGTGCAGATCAGTTGCAAGCAGTGGAAGTTGAATCCTTCAACAATAAAAAGCTACTCCAAAGAGACACTTTCGTTATAGACCTAGGGTATAATCAGGTTGCCTGCAGACCCCAAACTTCCAAACCAAAAGACGTCAAGGCTCTAAAACTGGCTTTCACAGAAACGGTTTTAGGGATGAAAGTAGATAGCAGTTCTTTCGAATCAGCCGACATTCAAATTGGTCCAATGCAGGTAAAGAATTTACCCATGTCGAGTAGCAAGGCAATGGAATCCAAGTTGTTGGGCTTCCGATTTTTCAAAGCCTTTGGTGAGGTGTATTTCGAAGGCAACTCTCAGACCTTATGGCTCAAGAAAACAAAGACGTTCAGCTTTTCTTTTGAAGGTGAAAAGGTTTTTAAAAATAGGATTGTAGCCCAGTTTATAGCTATTGAGGATATTGATTTCCCTCGCAGTTCGATCGGGAGTAAAGTCGATGACAATTATTTTCCAAGCAAGCACAAAATTATTTGGCCATTGACCACCTTCTCTGAAAAATAGCTTTAGAAGTTCTGCACAACATAGAAATACAAAGGCATTCCTAAGGTAATGTTGAAAGGAAAAGTAACGCCTAAGGCCATGGGGATATAGAGCCCGGGATCAGCCTTGGGTGCGGCCAAACGCATAGCAGCCGGAACCGCTATATACGATGCACTTGCAGCTAGTATTGCAAAAATGAATCGGTTGCCAGAACCGGCCGTTATAAAACCACTCAAATATGCGGCTACTATACCATTAATTGCTGGAATGAGAATGGCAAAGAAAAGCGCAAACCTTCCGTAACGGCGAAAAGCTGAAAATCTCCGAGCCGTAACCATTCCCATTTCTAAAAGGAAAATTGCCAAAAAACCTTTGAAGATATCCGTGGTAAATGGAAGAATTCCTTCCGCCTGTTTTGAATCGGCTATAAATCCAATAATTAAACTCCCTATAATCATCAAGACACTACCATTTGTTACCGAATGTCGGACGATGCTCGACATGGAAACGGAATTTTTTGTTTTCGTCTCAAACTTCTTCAACAAAATAACCCCCATAATGATAGCAGGTGCTTCCATTAAAGCCATCACCGCCACCATTTGACCTCCGAATGTAAGTTCTTGCATTTCTAAAAATCCAACAGCTGCTACAAATGTTACAGCACTAACAGAACCATATGCGGCCGCCACTGCAGCAGCATCTGAAATAGCTAGCCTCCTCTTTAACAAGTAAAAACAATAAAAAGGAATGGCCGTCGCAAGAAACAATCCGAACAAAAGAGATAGATAAATCTCTGTGGAAAAATGTTCATGTGCTAGCTCTTGACCTCCTTTAAACCCAATAGAAAACAAGAGATAGAGAGATATGAACTTTATGGAAGGCGCCGGGATCTCTAAGTCGCTTTTTACCGAAACCGCTAGTATGCCCAATAAAAAATAGAGCAGAGTCGGATTGGTCAAGTTTGCCAATAGAAGGTGTAAATCCATGAGTACAGTCTTTCAGACTGAAAAGATGCGAAAAGCTGGTGAACTATGGATTGTCTGAACGAATCTTATCTAAAAGAAGACTCAATTGATGCGCTTCTTCAGAAGAAAGTTTATGGATACTATCATGCATTTTCGCTTCAATTCCATCAATTTCCAACAAGCATTTCATCCCTTTCTCAGAAATTACAACTGATACCAAACGTTTGTCTATATCATCTCTGTGTTTACTCACCCAACCGTCTCTTTCCAAACGATCTACCATTCTAGAGGCATCCGACATCTTGTCTAATAATCTCTTGCGAATTTCCATTGTGGTAATGCCTTCTGGATGCTGTCCTCTTAAAATCCGAAGCACATTAAATTGTTGAGCCGTCAATTCAAAAGGTTTCAAGAAATCAGATGTTCTATTCTTTAACCAGTTGCCCGTATACATTACGTTTATAGCTGCCTTTTGCCACTCGTCTTTAAATCGTTTTTGCTGTATTGCAAACTCCAAAGAAGTTGAAGGCACCGTGGCTTCCTTTTGATCATTTTTCTCTAGATGCATGCTACTTAGGTTTAACACAAAATTAAGTGTTCTAACATCATAAATAGATTTTCTAAACGTTTTTATACCAAATGCCTGAAAAAATATTCATACTTCACCCAACCTTAAATAAATAGGCTGCGTAAGTATAGTAAGGTTTAGGAATCAGAGACTGCGTTCTTTTCAGATTTTCTCTTAGGTTAGGTTTAAATAAATATGTTTCGATTCTGTTTCAAAGGCTCCCATGCGGAGCCTTTGTTATTTCAATAGATCCCTTCTTCCTATAACTGCTTCTTTCAATTCCAAGCTTTCCCCTTTTCTCCTTAAAGAAACTTCATTTGTCTACTTTTGACTCATGGAAGAACCCCTTTTGAATTATTCTCCAACCATGCTCGAAGTTCGGGCTTGGTTTAAAGAGTTGAAAACACAAGAAAAACTGGATAGGCTTCTGGATTGGGGCGAAGAACAACCTCATCTCTATGGCTTTATCATCAACTTAGCAGATGATTTTACCGACGAAGAACATGAGGCTTTGAGTTTCCTTCCTCTTCTCTTAACCGAAGTATTCAGAAAAACAGGACTCAGAATTGAAAATGTAGATTCTGCCACTCTTGAAAAAGCCATTCATGCCCATTCTAAGGGAAAAGATCCAGAAGCCAGCACCTTGATGCAACAGGAAATGGTAAAAGCATGGGAGGATCTAGCTGGAATGGAGGTGAATGCCTTCCAATCTAGACCTGAAATGACACTTGTTTCAGCAATATTGATCTCTGCTTTTGAACTAGCTGTTCCAGAGAAACTGCTATGACGGCAAACGAAATTGTTCATAGAATGTATCAAAACGATGCATTCAGCCAATGGCTGGGAATTAAAATCGAAAAGGTGGAAATAGGGGCCGTTGAGCTTTCTATGCGCATTCGCTCAGATATGACCAATGGATTTGGTATCGCACATGGAGGAATTACATTTAGTCTCGCCGATAGTGCTTTGGCCTTTGCAGCCAATAGCCAAGGCCGGCATGCTGTAAGTGTAGAAACTTCCATTTCGCATTTCAAACCGCTCCAACTAAACGATCTTGTACGTGCTACTTCCGTTGAAAGACATCTTGGTAAACGCACTGCGGTCTATGAAATTCAAATGCATAGAAATGAAATAGAATTGGTTGCCTTATTTAGGGGAACCGTTTATAGAACTGATAAATTATGGGAAAAATGATAGACGACAATCAAGCTTTCATTGTTGAAGGTACTCGCTCACCTGTTGCAAAATTTGGAGGTGCCCTATCCGAATTGCGTGCAGACGATTTAGCAGCACACAGCATACGAGAACTCCTAAAAAAACTTCCGGATTTAGATCCAAAAAGAATCGATGATGTTATTCTAGGCTGTGCAAATCAAGCGGGTGAAGACAATAGAAATGTTGCCCGAATGGCTTCTCTTCTCGCGGGAATGCCTTGGAGTGTACCCGGAGAAACGGTGAATAGACTTTGTGCTTCTGGAATGTCTGCAGTTGTACACGCTCACAGAGCCATTCGCGCTAATGAAGGAAAGCTTTTTATCAGTGGAGGTGTGGAGCATATGACTCGCGCCCCCTATGTTCTCAGCAAGGCAAGCAAGGCCTTTGGAACAGATTCTAAAATGTACGATTCTAGCTTTGGTTGGAGGTTTATTAATCCTCAAATGCAGACACTATATGGCACCGAAGCTATGGGTGAAACAGCCGAAAATCTCGTCGATCAATTTGGAATTTCTAGGGAAGACCAAGACCTTTTTGCCTTCAATAGCCAACAAAAGGCTGCCACTGCCCAAAAAAATGGAATCTTAGCAGAGGAAATTTCTCCTGTATTGATTCCTCAAAGAAAAGGAGCTTCCAAAGTGGTGAGTGAAGATGAGTTTATCAAAGCCGATACTTCTCTCGATATTTTAGCGACCCTCCGTCCTGCATTTAGAAAAGAAGGAACTGTAACAGCCGGAAATGCTTCCGGATTAAACGACGGTTCTGCCGCTTTGCTCATCGCCTCCGGGCTAGCCATAAAAGAAAATCAACTTCAGCCAAAGGCGCGCATTGTGGCTTCGGGTGTTAGTGGTGTTGAACCCAGAATTATGGGTATTGGTCCGGTATACGCTTCTCAACTGGCATTGCAAAGAGCCGGATTAAGCCTCGATCAAATGGATGTTATTGAACTCAATGAAGCCTTCGCCGCTCAAGTACTTGCCTGCACACGGGCCCTTCATTTGGATGACAACGATCCGCGTATTAATCCCAATGGTGGAGCCATCGCTATTGGTCATCCTCTTGGAATGTCGGGCTCTCGAATCTTGTATTCTACGGCTCTTCAATTGCAAAGAACAGCAAAGCGATATGCCCTCGTTTCCATGTGTATTGGTGTGGGCCAAGGTTATGCGGTTGTACTAGAAAACCTATCTGTATGATTTTTGAATTTGAAGGATTCCGACCTGTTGTTCATCCCTCCTCCTTTGTTCATCCACAGGCTTCGGTCATTGGAAATGTAATTATTGGCAAGCAAGTCTATATTGGCCCTGGTGCGGTTTTGCGCGGCGATTGGGGTAAAATTGAAGTGAAAGATGGCGCCAATGTTCAGGAAAATTGCACCGTACATATGTTTCCCGGTGTTACAGTTGTATTGGAAGAAATGGCGCACATTGGTCATGGGGCCATTATTCATGGGGCGAGCATCGGCCGGAATGTATTGGTTGGAATGAACTCAGTAGTAATGGATGAAGTGATCATTGGCGAGGAAAGCATCATCGGCGCACTTTCCTTTGTGCGCGCAAAAATGAACATCCCCCCTCGCAGCCTTGTCGTTGGCAATCCTGCCGAAATAGTACGAACCATCGACCGTCGAATGATTGATTGGAAAACCATGGGAACCGAATTGTATATGAAACTACCCGCCCAATGCCATTCTAGCCTAAAAGCTTGTGAGCCGCTGGAAGAAATTGAAAAAAATCGACCCATTCAGAAAACGGATTACCTACCTTTCCAAAAGCATTGAAAATTGTGCTGAATCTGGGGAAAACCTTCTCGGTAAACCCATAATTACCGTCGTATTCAATTATATTTGAGTGAATTATAACACCAACTCCTATGTTAAAACCTTTAGGTTCTATTCTTGCCCTCGCCCTACTTGTAGGATGCAACCCTTCTGAAAAAAAGACCAAAATGGCGCTTACTTATCCCGAAACCCGTGAAGACAGTACCATTGTAGAAACCTATTTCGGTACGGATGTTTCCGATCCCTATCGTTGGCTAGAAGACGATCGTTCTGAAGAAACAACTCAATGGGTTCAAGCACAAAACGAAGTAACTCAGTCGTATCTGGGCAGTATTCCTTTCAAAAAAATCTTGCGCGACCGTCTTGAAATTCTTTGGAACTATGAAAAAATTGGGAGTCCTTTTATAGAAGGTAAATACACTTATTTCTTTAAAAATGATGGCCTTCAAAATCAAAGCGTTATGTACCGCATTCGCGAAGAAGGTGCGGAACCAGAGGTTTTTTTAGATCCCAATAGCTTTTCGGAGGATGGAACTACCTCTTTGGCTGGACTCAGTTTTTCGGAGGATGGAAGCATCATCGCCTATCAGATTTCCGAAGGGGGTAGCGACTGGAGAAAGGTCATCATCCGCGATGTAGAAACCTTGGAAATTCTGGAAGACACCTTGTATGATGTGAAGTTCTCTGGAACTTCTTGGAAAGGAAACGAAGGCTTCTATTATTCTAGCTACGACAAGCCTATGGAAGGTTCTGAATTGAGCGGATTAACTCAACATCACAAACTCTTCTTCCACAAATTAGGAACCAAGCAAAGCGACGATCTTCTGATTTTTGGTGGAAAAGATCTTCCCAGAAGATACATCAATGGAACGGTAACAGAAGACAATCGCTTTTTAATTATCAATGCAGCTGTTTCTACAACAGGTGATGAGCTTTATATTCAAGATCTTTCGAAGCCTGACAGTCCCATTATGCCTATTATTATCGGCTTTGAAAATGAATACGGAGTAATTCATAGTGAAGGCGATGACCTTTATATTTCCACCAATTTCGGCGCTCCAAATAAGCGGATCATGAAGATGAATATTCTTTCTCCTGCCCGCGAAACCTGGACAGAAATTATCGCAGAGAACGAAATGCCACTTTCGGCAGGAAGTGGTTGTGGCTACCTCTTCGGTACCTATTTGAAAGATGCCACTAGTTTAGTTCGTCAGTTTAATCTCAAGGGAGAGTTGCTAAGAGAAATTGAACTCCCAGGCGTAGGAAGTGCTGGAGGATTTGGAGGTCGTTGGGATGATAAAGAACTGTATTATTCATTTACCAATTCCATCCAACCTTCTACCATTTACAAATTCAATCCGGAAAATGGTCAGTCTGAAATCTATCAAAAACCCAATGTAGATTTTGATCCTGCTTTGTACGAAACAAAGCAAATATTCTACACTTCGAAAGATGGCAACCAAATTCCAATGATTATTTCTCATAAAAAGGGAATCCAAATGGATGGATCTAATCCTACCATTCTATATGGTTACGGTGGATTCAACATCAGTCTTACTCCAAGTTTCTCTGTTGCCAACCTAGTTTGGATGGAAAATGGCGGAGTCTACGCCGTTGCTAACTTGAGAGGTGGAGGAGAGTATGGCGAAGAATGGCATACGGCTGGAACCCAAATGAAAAAGCAGAATGTATTCGACGATTTCATTGCGGCAGCTGAATATCTTATGAAAGAAGGCTATACATCAAAAGAGAAAATAGGGATTAAAGGTGGAAGTAATGGCGGTTTATTAGTAGGTGCTTGTATGACCCAAAGACCCGACCTATTTGCTGTGGCACTGCCAGCGGTTGGTGTTTTAGACATGCTTCGCTACCATAAATTTACTGCCGGAGCGGGTTGGGCCTACGACTATGGAACCTCCGAAGATTCGGAAGAAATGTTCCGCTACTTAATTGGCTACTCTCCCGTACACAACTGCAAACCGAATACCAGCTATCCAGCAACCATGATTACCACTGCAGATCACGACGATAGAGTTGTGCCTGCCCATTCATTTAAATTTGCTGCTGCATTGCAAAAAGCACACGTAGGTGAAAACCCCGTGCTTATTCGAATAGAAACCAATGCAGGACATGGTGCAGGAAAGCCTACCTCTATGATTTTAGACGAAGCTGCCGACCTAATGGCCTTCAGCTTTTATAATATGGGAATAGAAAATCTAGGAGTTAAATAGTTCTAGAGTTCAAAATAGACACAGGGGAGGGAATCTAATTTCTCTCCCCTTTTTTTATTCTTGAAAAATTAAAAAAATGGTGTAGCTTTTGATGCAGTAATGAGCATGTTTAAACCACCCACTTCTAGCCTTCGCATCCGGATATTTATGGCCATGGTGGTACTAATTCTGGTTTCGTTTTTCCTTACTGGCGCCATTACCTTTTACCATTTTCGCAAAGAAAATGAACAATATCACCTCGAGCGATTAAAGCGGAAGGAAGATGCCGTAAATGCTGCTGTTGATTATTTCCTTCAGCAACAAACTACAGTGTATCAACCCGATAGTTTAGTTCAGCTCTTTAATGAAAAAATATGCGAACTGGCTGATATCCATCAATTAGACATCAATATCTACAGCTTAAGTGGCAAATTGCTCATTTCTTCCAACCAAGAAATGGTAGATCAAGAGAGCATTCCCCTTCAACTAGACTCCGATTTAATGGGTAGAATTGAAAGAGAAGATCCTCCCATTATGACTTCAGTAGGTGGAGGAGAATTTCTTTCCTCATTTGATTATATATCCGATAGCTTCGGGAATCCGATGGCTCTAATGAATCTGCCCTATTTCAAATCTGATCAAAGCCATGTTTCAGAATTGCGCGGTTTTCTTCGAACCTTAGCCGAAATCTATTTTCTCCTCTTCGCTGCCGCAGCCTTGGTTGCTTACTTCGTTTCAAACTATATAACTAGCTCTCTTTCTGAAATTGGAAAAAGATTAAATGCCACCCGCTTAACGGGTAAGAATGAACCCTTGAGCTGGCATACCAACGATGAAATAGGCGAATTGGTAGATGAATACAACCGAATGCTAATGGCTCTTGAGGAGAGTGCTGTTGAATTGGCCCGAAAAGAACGCGATCATGCCTGGCAGGAAATGGCAAGACAAGTGGCTCATGAAATCAAAAATCCTTTAACTCCCATGCGACTGCAGCTTCAAATGCTCGAACAAAGGGAGGAAGTAAAAGGCTCTGAAAAGATTAAATCTATGACCCAATCTATGATCGGGCAGATTGATACGCTCAGTCAGATTGCAGAAGCTTTTGCTCGATTTTCTTCTCTTCCAAAGTTGAAAAAGCAGCGATTCAATCTCTTGGATGTTGTACATAAAAGCACCGAATTATTTAGCGAACAGGGGGTCTCTTATAAAACCAATGAGCTTGATCTATGGGTGAATGCCGATAAAGATCAATGGCTGCGGGTTATGAATAATCTAATTAAGAATGCCATCCAATCGGTTCCTGCCGACAGAAAGGCGAGCGTTAAAGTAGAAGCCTTCAAAAAGGGTCGTGCGGCTATTATTCGAATCTGCGACAATGGAAGCGGCATTCCCGAACACCAAATGGAAAAAATATTCGAGCCCCAATTTACTACCAAGTCAGGCGGTATGGGCTTAGGATTGGCTATGGTGAAGCGTATTGTGGAACAATCCGATGGAAGTATTTCTATCCATTCGAACCCAGGAATGGGAAGTTGTTTCGAGCTTGGAATAGCTCTTTCGGAAACCTAGATTTCGAAAATTATGACGATTTGATTTTCCTTCCACTCCGACTTGCAAGGCCGAATTGAATACCTTCGTAGCGTAAAGAAAATTCCTCAGAACCTATGAATACTACCGTAGAACACAAAGGCGCTATTGCCCTTTTGAGTATCAACCGCCCTGAAAAAATGAATGCGCTCAATGCTGCCACCATTGCAGAACTATCGCATCAACTCGACAGCCTAAATGACGACAAATCGGTAAGAGCAATTGTGCTGACAGGAACGGGTGATAAAGCCTTTGTGGCTGGAGCCGACATTTCTGAATTTGCCGCTTTTACTGCAGAAGAAGGAAAAGAATTGGCCCGTCGCGGACAAGAAGAGCTCTTTAATAAGGTTGAAAATATGCGGAAGCCTATGATCGCAGCAATAAACGGATTTGCATTAGGGGGTGGATTGGAGCTCGCCATGAGCTGCCATTTCCGATATGCCAGTGAAAAGGCAAAAATGGGATTGCCAGAAGTTGGCCTTGGAGTTATTCCTGGTTATGGTGGAACCCAACGTTTAGCCATGTTGGTAGGCAAAGGAAGAGCGATGGAGTTAATCCTTTCTGCTCAGATGATTAATGCAGAACAGGCTATGGAAATTGGACTAATCAATAAAATCTGTGTGCCAGGTGAACTTATTAATGAATGTATAATCATTGCTGAGAAATGTGCGGCGCAATCGTCTACTGCTTTGGCACTCACAATAGAAGCGGTAAATGCCGGAATGATGGATAGAAGGATGGGATATGAGACCGAAATCAACAATTTTGGAAGAGCTTTCGCGACCCACGATTTTAAAGAGGGAACCACTGCCTTCTTAGAAAAGAGGAAGCCCACTTTCGAATAAATCTGAAATGAGGAAGAAAAAAACGAGCGAATAGTTTGCAAACTATTCGCTCGTTTTTATTTTATTCCTAGGCCAATGTCATTGAAAAACACTTGAGCACCTATTCTGAATCCGTAAGGCGATCTATTTCTCTTCTGTCTTTCTTGGTCGGCCTTCCCGTTCCTACTTGTCGTTGCAAGGAACGCATCAACTTTAAAAAAGTCTCTTTTTCTTTTTCCTCTGCAGAAGTAATATCTAAGATATAATCTAAGACTTTTGGAGCGCCTACCCTCGAAGGAGGCAGGTCTTTCACCTGATATTTTCGAATAATACCAATCGTTCGAATGGAAATTTCATCGCCTACCTTTATAGATCTAGAAGGCTTTACAACCTGCCCATTTACCTGAACACTTTCTTTCTGAATGGTTTCCGAAGAAACAGAGCGCGTCTTCATTAAACGAACACACCAAAGAAACTTATCAATACGCATACATTAGCCTATAGCTTATGGCTTCGTTAGAGGAATGACTACCGAGGTCTTTTCCCATTCAATGATTAAACTCTCTTCTGTAAATCGCATACTCAGTTGCTCAACCAATTTATCTAAGGCAACAATATCTACAGAAACAACCAATACATCCTTCGATTTCGAATAACTGTATGCACCCCAATTATCGCTCTCTGAATTAAAATGAATCTTCCATCCCTCCGCTGTTGGAGTGGTAAATAATCCATACGTTCCGGCTGCCAATCGTTCGCCACCAACAATTAAATCCTGCGATAGAGTGATGATACTGT
Source organism: Cryomorphaceae bacterium (assembly GCA_017858515.1). Taxonomy (GTDB): domain Bacteria; phylum Bacteroidota; class Bacteroidia; order Flavobacteriales; family Schleiferiaceae; genus RFXV01. Next base: position 33,589 of record JAFMBM010000022.1, read on the forward strand.
TCTCATTCGCACCCGTTCTCCAAACCTTATTATAGGGTACTAGATCACCAAAAATGGTTCTGCCCTTAACTGATGGAGCACCATAAGCCACTTCAACGCGAACTCCGTCTATTGTGCCCGAAGCTTCCAGTCGAGGACTTTTCTTCTTCTGTCCGAATAAACTGCTGCTTACTATCAACATCGATACTAAAAGATACTTCCACATAAAACCTAGATTTTCGTTTTGATAAAGATACTTCGTCTCTATCGATTCTTGTTTATTTTATAAACTTGTTTATATTTGTCGAAACAAAATCGCAATCATGAATACAATTGAACAAGCTCAACAACTAAAAACCATTGCCGATATGTTAGAGCGCACGCGTTATAATATTCGCAGCAACAGTATTTTCTACCTCATCTGGGGCTGGTTAGTCCTTCTTTCTGTATTGATTGAGTACATCTTACTTACTCAATTCAACTCACCCTATCATTTTATGGTTTGGATAATCAGTATGCCTCTTGCAGGTGTTAGCAGTTCTTTAGCTGGAAGGAAGCACCGCTTAAAACAAAAGCATACCACCCTAATGGATACTGTTATGAAGTTTCTTTGGATCGGAATTACCATGGGTATCTTCTTTTCTCTTGCTTTCTCAAACGTTATTGGATGGACACACAGCTATGTCTTAATTATTCTCTTCTATGGCATAGGCACATTCGTCTCTGGCGGAGTGCTAAAATTTAAACCTCTAACCATTGGCGGTATTCTCTCCATTGTACTCAGCTTTGTTATTGCCTTTATTCCCGATTTACATAAGAGCTTTGAAAACGTATTGCTTCTTCTAGCACTCAGTGTAACCATGAGTTACCTCATACCGGGTTATATGTTAAGATCAAAAGTGAGCCTAGATGTTTGAACCTCTCGATCCTCTTTTGCACAACCAATTGCGATTGCAGATTATGAGTTTGCTCATTGGAATTGAAAATGCCGAATTCGGATTCCTTCTAGATGAAACAGGCTCTACTCGTGGCAATCTAAGTGTTCAGCTAAACAAACTCAAAGAGGCTGGATACATCGAAATTGAGAAGGGATATAAAGGCAACTATCCGAATACGAAATGCTCTATTAGTGCGGTTGGAAGAAATGCGTTTTCAGCCTATTTCGAGGCATTGAAATCCTACAAACCTTAAGCAGTGCTATTTCTTTACAGGGTTGGATTATTCCAGCCCTTTAGAATAGGCCTTGAATATTGCCCTGCGCATCTACAAATATGTCGTGTGCAGCAGGACGAATCGGAAGGCCCGGCATGCGCATCATTTCTCCTGCAATGGGAACAATAAAGCCTGCTCCAGCACTCAATTCAACATCATTGATCTTGAAGGCATAATCGGCAGGACTACCCAAACGTGCGGGATCATCTGAAATAGATTTTTGCGTTTTGGCCATACAAACCAACAAGCTCTTACCCAGGTACGATTCAAACAATTGCAATTTTCGTTTTGCCTGGCTACTCAATTCAATGTCGTTGGCGCCATAATAAGAAGTGGCTATACTTCTGATCTTATCTTCTAATCCTGCTTCTGTTTCATACAAGAATTTAGGATGGGTACTTGTTGTTTCAAGAACACGACTTACGGCCTCGGCTAGTTCTATTGCGCCTGCGCCTCCTTGAGCCCAAGCTTTACTTACTACTGCCTCTACGCCTTCGTCCTTACATAACTGCTGAAGCAATTTCACCTCCTCATCGCTATCTGAAACAAAATGATTTATGGCTACGATTGGCTGCAATCCAAACTTTAAGGCATTTCCAATATGGTGTTTCAGATTGGAAAAGCCTTTTCTCAAGGCCTCCAAATCAGTCTTATCCAACTCCTTTAGTCCAAGACCCCCATGGTATTTCAATGCACGGATGGTCGCAACCAAAACCAATGCATCTGGAAAAATACCTCCTACTCGGCATTTAATATCTATGAACTTCTCGCCTCCTAGATCAAATCCAAATCCGGCTTCGGTTACGGTAATATCTGCCAAATTCATTGCGGCTTTGGTGGCCAGTAAGCTATTGGTTCCCTGAGCAATATTTGCAAAAGGACCACCGTGCATCAGAATGGGATTTCCTTCTAAACTCTGCACCAAATTGGGCTTTAAAGCATCGCGCAACAGAGCCGTCATGGCACCTTGAGCTTTAATATCCTTTGCACGAATGAGCCCTTCCTTCCCTTGTCCTAAAACAATATTTCCCACTCTTTCGGTAAGATCCTCGTATCCGTTTGCCAAACAAAGAATTGCCATAATCTCCGATGCGGCTGTGATATCAAATCCGCTTTCACGAGGAAAACCATTCGCTTTTCCTCCTAATGCAATAGTCGTTTGCCTCAGAGCCCGATCATTCATATCTATTACTCTTTTGAAAAAGAGCTGACGCAAATCGATCTCTGGACTGAGTTTATGATGTAAATGATTGTCTAATAAAGCAGCTAAGAGATTATGTGCCCGTTCAACTGCATAGATGTCGCCCGTAAAATGAAGATTGATGTCTTCCATCGGAAGCGCTTGTGCATAGCCTCCTCCCGTGGCTCCTCCCTTCATTCCAAATACGGGTCCGAGCGAAGGCTCACGCAATGCGGCAGCGGCCTTCTTTCCAATTTTCGCCAATCCATCCAACAAACCAATGGTGCAGGTGGTCTTTCCCTCTCCAGCGGGTGTAGGAGAGACAGCCGAAACCAATACGAGTTTTCCCTTCTTGGGCTGTTCCTGACCGTAATTTAGAGGGATTTTTGCCTTGTACTTGCCATAGACCTCTAACTCTTCTGAAGAAATTCCCAGCTTTGCTGCAATCTCTACAATGGGTAAGGCCTGGGCTTTACGGGCAATCTCTATATCGGTCATTTCATAATGGGGTTTACAACTCTAGCGCTTTTTCTATTTGATTGTTCATCAACAGTTCCGTTGGATTTTCTAGAGCTTCTTTAACTGCCACTAAGAACCCAACACTTTCTTTTCCATCAATAATTCGATGGTCATATGAAAGAGCAACATACATAATAGGACGAACGACAATTTCTCCGTTCACCACCACAGGACGCTCTACAATATTGTGCATTCCTAAAATGGCGCTTTGAGGTGGATTGATAATGGGCGTTGAAAGCATAGATCCGAAAACCCCGCCATTGGTAATGGTAAAGGTTCCACCCGTCATTTCATCAATCGTAATATCGCCTTCACGGGCGCGTATGGCCAATCGCTTAATCTCCCTTTCAACACCGGCAAAACTCAAATTCTCCGCATTGCGCACAACGGGAACTACCAATCCTCTCGGACCACTTACGGCTATGGAGATATCACAATATTCGAAAGTGATCATATCATCGCCATCGATCATGGCATTTACCGTTGGATAAAGCTTCAAGGCACGTGTTACCGCTAGGGTGAAGAAAGACATAAAGCCGAGACCTACTCCATGCTTTTCAGCAAATTTGGTTTTGTGAACCGCTCTTAGGTCGAATATAGGTTTCATATCTACCTCGTTGAAGGTAGTCAGCATGGCGGTTTCACTCTTAACCGCTACTAATCTCTTTGCAAGACTGCGGCGAAGACTGCTCATGCGTTTGCGCTCGGTAGAACGAGGACCACCAGTAGAAGTTCCCATACTTACCGCGGCATTCACCACATCTTCTTTAGTAATTCGACCATCCTTGCCAGATCCAGCATTCAGCTTAACCCCTTTCTCATCCATCAATTTCTTGGCGGCAGGAGAAGGAGTGCCCGTGGCATAATTCGTTGCAGGAGCTGCTGCAGGAGCAGGCTTCGCCTCCACTTTTTCTTCTGCTTTTTTCTCAGGGGCAGAACCTCCTTCAGGGGCAGAAGCGCTGGTATCGATGGTGCAAACCACTTGACCCACCGCCACCACTTCGCCTTCGGAAGCAATGAGTTTAATAATACCGCTTTCTTCAGCAGGCAAGGCCAAGGTAGCTTTGTCGGAATCTACTTCGGCAATTTCTTGGTCCTTCTCAACATAGTCGCCATCTTGTACCAACCATGAAGCAATCTCAACTTCAGAGATGGATTCGCCAGGAGAAGGTACTTTCATTTCAAGGATCATAGGAGGATGGGTTTTATTTTAAATTTCAAATGTTTTGGCAATCAGATCGTGCTGAATTTTATGTGCCGCTTGATGCGATCCAGAGGCAGGTGCTGCACTCGCAGGCGCACTTACATCCAACCAATTTATATCGCGTAAACTCAATAGAATATGTGCTCTTGCACCCATATTCTGTGGCTCTTCCTGAGCCCATACAATTTTCTCTGAATTCGAATAACTCTTCAAAACTTCCCTGAATTGCTTCTCTGGGAAAGGATACAACTGCTCTATTCGAACAATTGCCACCTCATCAGCAGAACGCGCTGCGCGCTCTTCCAATAATTCATAATACAATTTTCCCGAGCAGAACACCACCTTCTTTATGCTCTGCTTGTCTTCTACCGAATCGTCTATGAGTTCCTTAAAGTTGCCCTTGGTAAATTCAGAAAGTGAAGAAACACATTTTGGGTGTCTCAATAAACTCTTGGGAGACATGACTACCAATGGCTTGCGGAACGGACGTTTTAACTGCCTTCTTAAAAGATGGAAGAAATTAGCCGGTGTGGTCACATTCACTACTTGAATATTGTACTGGGCCGACATCTGTAAGAACCGCTCTAATCTGGCGCTGGAATGTTCCGCACCCTGTCCTTCATATCCATGGGGAAGAAGGAGTACCAGTCCGTTCTGTATTCTCCATTTGTCTTCCGCAGCCGTAATAAACTGATCAATGATAATCTGAGCTCCATTGGCAAAATCGCCAAACTGCGCTTCCCATATGGTTAAGCCGTCTGGTGTAGCTAGGGCATAGCCATAGTCAAAACCAAGAACACCATATTCACTTAGGTGAGAGTTGTAGACCGTCATTCTGCCTTGATTCTCACGCATATCATTCAGCAAATTGTACTCTTCTTCAGAGTCTTCTACCTTTATAATTGCATGCCGATGAGAGAAGGTTCCGCGCTCACAATCTTCCCCGCTCAAGCGAACGCCATGACCTTCTAACAGCAATGAACCATAAGCCAATAATTCGCCCATAGCCCAATCTAAGGCATCTCTTTCGTTCACCATCTTGGCCCGATCTGCCAATAGACGACTTATCTTATTAAAGAATTTCTTGCCTGCCGGAAGCTGAGTGATTTTTTCGACAATAAACCGCAATTCTTCTTCTGCAAATCCCGTCTCGGGTGAGAAATCGAAGTCCGCGGGCTTACTAGGTCTTAAATGACTGTAATAATCTTCTAAGAAAGGAATAATTACATTCTTCTCTATTTGCTTCGATTCGTCGAAATCTTCTTCCAACGAAGCCTTAAAGTGACTTTCTAATTCCTTTATAATATCCTTTCCAACTACTCCTTCTGCAATCAGTTTCTTCGAGTAAATCTCTCTGGGATTCGGATGTTTGGCAATGGCCTTGTAGAGTAGTGGCTGAGTAAAACGCGGCTCATCTCCTTCGTTGTGTCCGTACTTGCGGTAACACAATAAATCGATGAATATATTCTTGTTGTACCTCTGTCTGTATTCCACAGCAAAGAGAATGGCATGACAAACGGCTTCTACGTCGTCACCATTCACATGCAAAACGGGTGCAAGTACCACCTTGGCAATATCCGTGCAGTAGGTTGACGAACGCGCATCTAAATAATTGGTAGTAAAACCAACTTGATTATTGATAACGATATGGATTGTTCCTCCGGTTTTATATCCATCTAAGGTTTCCATCTGCACCACCTCGTAGATAATCCCCTGGGCGGCTACGGAGGCGTCGCCATGAATAAGTATAGGAAGTACTTTGCCCGCAGTAGTTCCATAATCGCTGTTGATTCTCGCTCGGGCAATACCCTCTACCACGGCATCAACGGCATCCAAATGCGAAGGATTGGGCGATAAGTTGAGGCGTATTTCCCTTCCATTCTCCAGCGTTTTGGTGGATGAATACCCCAAATGGTATTTCACATCTCCGTCTAATTCTTCACCATCGAAGAATTTACCTTCAAATTCAGAAAAAATCTCACGGGGTTCCTTCCCAAATATATTCGAAAGAACATTCAATCTTCCGCGATGGGCCATGCCCATTACAATCTCTTTTACTCCCAATTCCGATGCACGATTCACCAACATATTTAATGCGGGTATAACCGATTCGGCTCCTTCTATCGAAAAGCGCTTTTGTCCTACGAACTTGGTATTCAAGAAATTCTCAAAAGAAACTGCTTCATTGAGCTTGCTCAATATGGCTTTTTTCTGATCCGCGCTGAAACTAGGCTGATTCTCATTGGCATGAATTCTAGACAAAATCCAGGCAACCACTTCCTTATCTCGAATGTACATAAACTCCAATCCAATCGATTGGCAATAAGCCGCATTCAGATACCTAAGGATTTCAGACAAGGGGGAAGGCGCAGTAAGTCCCACCTCTGCTGCTGCCATAAAGGAAGTAGCAAGATCTTTCTCCGACAAGCCGTAATTCGCCAATTCAAGCGAAGGGGTGTAGGTTCTTCGAGAACGAACCGGATTGGTGGCCGTAAAGAGATGCCCTCTTTTACGGTAATCATTGATAAGATCGATCACCAAAAACTCTTTGCGAAGCTCTTCTGGAACTTCACTCATTTCTAGCTCTCGAGCTTCAAAAGAATAGCCTTCTCGAGCAAAATCATAGCCCTGAAAAAAAGCTCTCCAACTCGGCTCTACGCTATCTGGATAGCGTAGGTATTTTTCGTAGAGTTCATCTATGAACCCTATATGTGCACTTCCTAAGAAGGAAAATCTATCCATATTTTAAAATCCAACCGGCGGGTTTATTCGCGTTCAAAAATACAATTAATACTGCCCTGCATGGTAAAGCTTTACAGCCTTCTCGCTTATCTTTGAGCTATGTTGAAAACAAAGCTTCGAGCTCTCTGTTCAGTGGGCTTGCTAATATCCGCAATTGCCCTGAATGCACAGGTACCCAATCGCTTCGAAAAAAATCCAGCTAAAAGTCCAACTCAAGACAGCGCTAAAGTCTTTGATAAACCTGTTCCAAAGAATGAAAAATCAAAGCCAGCGCCCAATACAGATAAAACTCCTTTCTATAAAAAATTGCGCTACGGTGGTACAGGAGGCCTGCAATTTGGAACCATTACTTCTGTAATGCTCAATCCTAGAGTGGCTTATCCGGTGAACGACCGTTTGCTTGCGGGATTAGGACTTACCTACTTATATGTTTCAGATGGAAGGTTTGAACCCAAGCTCGAACAAAGTATTTACGGTTTTAGTCCTTTCGTAAACTACAAGGTCTACGGCCCTATTGCCCTTGCCGCCGAATACGAATTGCTGCGCGCTCAGGTGGTTAAAGGATTTATTAATGGAACAAATCCGGTCCTTGGCGAAGAGTGGGTCAGTGCTCTCTATCTTGGTGGCGCTTACCTTCCCGATGAAAGTCCTTTTTACTTTTCTATTCTCTTCAATGTCTTGTATGACCCGCTCCGCTCTGTCTATGCCAATCCGGTTATTCGGGTAGGTGTTTTGTTCTAACGTCCTTCATTCAATATATCTCTCATGCGAATTCTCTTTTCTTTTTTCCTTACTGTTTTCTTTTTCTTTCCTTCTATCTGGGCTCAAAACCTTCCCGTGCAGTTAAAGGTGAATATGAAAGGACACAGCATTCATCCGCAAGGAATCAGCGTTGCAGGAAACTTTCAGTCGCTTTTAGGTGGATCCAACTGGACTCCCGGTAGCCTTTGGCTCAGCGATCCCGATCAAGACAGTATTTACGAAATCAACTTCCAACTCCCTCAAGGGCGCTACTACTATAAGTTCATCAACGGCAATTCCTGGTCCGATCCCAACGAGCTACTAGGTCCCGATTGCGGCGCTTCGGATGGAGGTATCAATTTCAATCGATTGCTCATTGTTGGTAAAAACGGAGTCAATATGCCCGCTCATGGTTTCGATGCCTGCGAAGGTTTAGTCACTTTTCGGGTGGATATGCAGAACGAATCCGTTGATCCTATTGGCGTTTTTGTAACAGGAGATTGGATTTATGCTGCGGGATATGGAGTTACATGGGAAACCGATGCCCTTCCTCTATTCGATCCAGATGGAGACAATATCTATGAAACCGTTGCCTACATTCAAGACAGTGCCAACCCTCAGCGCTTTCTCTATTACAACGGAAACTCCATCAGCAGTGCCGAGCAACCCAATGGCCCTTGCATGTCGCCCACGGCCCTCGTTGCCCGAAACCTTATTCCTTCCTCTCTTCCTCAAAAACTTACACCCGTTTGTTTTGGTAGCTGCGATCCTTGCAGCTTTTCCATCGACACCAATCTGCGCACCTATTGGTGGAACGAAAAGGTCTTCTATCAAATCTTTGTCCGCAGCTTCTACGATTCAGATGGAAACGGAATCGGCGACTTTCAAGGCCTCATTCAAAAACTCGATTACCTCAATGATGGCGATTCTACTACGCATACCGATTTAGGAATAGACGGAATCTGGCTCATGCCCATCAATTCTTCTCCTTCCTACCACGGCTATGATGTTACCGATTATCAGGCCATTAATCCAGATTATGGCAGCATGGCCGACTTTGAAGCTTTTCTAGACAGTGCCCATGCGCGCGGTATTAAGGTTATTATGGACTATGTAATGAACCACAGCAGCAGTCAACATCCTTGGTTTCAGGCTTCGCGCTCTAGCCCTAGCAGTCCCTTCCGAGACTGGTATATCTGGAGAAATACCAATCCGGGTTTCAACGGCCCGTGGGGTCAAGGTGTTTGGCATTCCTATGCTTCTAACTTCTACTACGGTTTGTTTTGGGGAGGGATGCCCGATTTAAACTACGATGAGCCCGCCGTAAAGACCGAGATTTTTAACTCTGCTACCTTTTGGCTCAATAAAGGAGTAGATGGATTTCGGTTGGATGCGATTAAGTACCTCGATGAAGACTTTCCCGTCTTAGAAAATACGCCACGAACCTTCGCCCTCATTGAAGAATTTAAGCAGACCTTATTGAATACCAATCCGGAGGTGTATACCGTAGGCGAAGTGTGGAGCAATACCAGCTCCATTCTTCCTTATGTAGACAGTACTCGAATGGATCATTGCTTTGAGTTTGACCTGGCCAGCAATATGCTCACTTCCATTATTCAGGGCCAAAGCAGTTCGCTCCAAAACCACTTGAATTTTATAAATACCGCCTATCCACCTTTGCAATTCGCGCCCTTTTTAAGCAATCACGATCAAGACCGAGTCTTTAGCGTATTGGCAGAATCCACTCCAAGAATGAAACAGGCTGCGGCCTTATTGTTGGCTATGCCCGGCACTCCTTTCATTTATTATGGCGAAGAATTGGGAATGACAGGGACTGGAGCCCATGAAAACATTCGCACTCCTATGCAATGGAGCAGCGGACAACAAGCTGGATTTACAGCTGGAACTCCATGGCATCCGGTGAATTCAAACTACACCAATCGGAATGTGCAGCTTTCCAGCCAAGATCCCAATAGCCTGTTGAATCTTTACAAAAAGTTGATTGCCGTAAGACAAAATGAGGTCGCTTTGCAGAAAGGCTATTATCTGGCAGCAGAAAATACCCATCCTTCCGTACTTGGCTTTATGCGCATTCACCGACAAGAAGCCATTTTGGTCTTGAGCAATATGAGCGACCAAAATGCCAACAGCAGCAGCACGCTAACGCAGTCTACCCTACAAGCGGGCTCGTATTGGGCCGTTGATTTGTTGGAAGGAGATACCCTCGGTTCTATGGTATTGGATGGAGTAGGTGGATTTCAATTTTCGTATTCCTTGCTTGGAAGGCAAACGGTGTATTTGAAGTTAATCGCTGGAAATGGGGTCTCCCTAGAAGAGCGAGAAAGGATGGATGGAATTACAGTATACCCCAACCCTGCCAAGGATAAACTCTATATTCGCTTTAATGCAGAAAATCCATCCAACCGAAAGCTAGAATGGACTCTCACGGATGCCTTGGGAAGATTGCAAATGGAAGGCGTTAGTACAGATGAGAAAATCGCGGAAATTTCTATTCAGAGCCTATCTGCCGGGCTGTATTCTTTAGAACTTACGGATGAAAAAGGAATGCGTTGGATAGAGCAAATACTCGTTCAATAGCCCGTTTCTGCAAGTTCTCAAGCGGAGGCTCATACCCCCTTCGGAGAAAAATAGCGATTGAACTTATTGAAAAAAAGACCCGAAAAAGATCTTTTAAAGTAGAAATGAAAAAGCCTTCTTGTTTTTGTACAAGAAGGCTTTTTCTAGATTTAACAACCCAGCATTCCAAAAGAGATCGCCAATTCTTGGTCTACTTTTTCCCCTTTCTCATTTTCAGCGGCTTCCCAGTCTCCTTCTAAATGGGTTAATAGATCAATCATGGTATCATCTATATCCGCATAACCAGATGTTCTATCCAACTTCACATTGGTTATTTGGCCCGTCTTATCAACCGTAAAATACAATTTGGCCGGTCTTAATTTTTTCTCATCTAAGTTGAGGGTGTTCTCTTTATTGTTCTTGGCGAAATAGGCAAGCAATTTCTCCTTTCCGGCTTTGTAGACGGCTTGTTTTTCTGGAACAACCGTTAAATGCGGACTGTAGTAGTTGAACTCTGCTTCTCCTGTTACCGGGTTCTGTGAATAAAACTCCGTGCGAACAAGGAAGCAACTGGAATACTGGGCCGAATGTAAAAACGCCAGCTGCGCTTCAGTAAGCATTTCCGACTCACCCTTAAAGCGGATATTCGTCTGTTTATCGTTTTCAATAAAGATCAATTCCGTACTCTTTAAAGTAACAATGCGTTGGTTCTCTTCTGGCGTATTAAACTCGGTTACGCGGACTACCTCATTTAGGAATTGCTTTGTAATAGGATCGTAGCGCGGTCCTAAATCGTAAAAGAAATCGACTTCAACAACTTCTTTTTCGTCGCTAGCGACTGTATTGCACTGTGGCTCTTCATACATAAATCCATAACTAAAAGCCATTAGGCCAATGCTAAGAAGTACTGCGCTTAACATTTTCGCATTCTTTTTCATTTCAATATATTTTATCGTTCGATTCAAATCTATACTGCCGAAAAGCTTCCTTCTGTTTCCCAAGTGTAAAATGATGTAACCGCAGTGTAAAAAAGAGTAGTGAGACCTAGAACAAGGAGTAAATGCCGATTCTTTATAGTGTTATCGGATCCATAGAGCCGCAAACTTCCATTCCAGCACTGCTCTCTCTTGACCCACTCTGTGCTATCTGCCTATCTCTTAAA
>JAFMBM010000089.1 GCA_017858515.1 Cryomorphaceae bacterium
TTTGTACCGGCATAGTTTGCAAAATACGGATTAGGCATATGTCCGGATAAGCTGGCAATGAGTAGGATGCCTCCTTTTTTTCTGGGAATCATCTTTTGAAGGAAATGATGCGTTAGTTCCATGGTAACGGCTACATTCAATTGGATTACTCGAAGTTCTTTTTTGAGATTATTCTTTTCAAAAGCGCCATTCACTTCCAATCCTGCAGCAGGAACAAGCAATCCAATTTGGTAATTTTCAGTCGCGTCTTTAACAATCTGTATTCCAGAATCTGTCAATAAATCTGCCGAAATACATATCACATTCACTGGGCACTCGATTTTTATTTCTTGGGCAGCTTGCTGTAATTCTTCTTCTCTTCTCGCCACCAGAATTAGGTTTAATCCTTTGTGAGCTAATTCGCTTGCGATTGCTTTTCCAATGCCGGATGAACCTCCGGTAATTAAAGCATACTCTCCGTATTTCTCTTTATAGTTCATGGTTATTTATTTTTCAAGGTATTTAATAAAGTGTGCATCATAAGTTTAGCTTCTTTGTGATCTTGTAGACTTTTAGATCTGGTTAATGCGCCATAAAATGTAGAATGCAGGAGTTGAGCTAGTGTCTTCGAATCAACTGAGCTAGTTAGGTCGCCCTCTATTTGTGCTTCTTTTACACAAGGTTCAATGGCTTCAATAAAACTATTGAACTCAATGGATGCCGCTCTTCCAACTGTCGGGTTATTTGAGCCTAATTCAGACATGATATTGTTGACCATACAACCCATAAAATTATTTTTGGGTTGGGCATCAAACATAGAATCGTATAAATACCTAAGCCTATCGATAGCCAGTGGTTGGTTATTCTCTTTAGAGAGTTGAGTTGAAAGCCTCTTAACCGTTATTTCTCCATATAAGCTCAATCCTTTTAGCAAGAAGATTTCTTTGCTTTTAAAAGTATTATAGAAAGTACCTTTCGTTATTCCAGTGGATTTGCAGATCTCTTCAACCCCTAGGCTATTGTAACCTTTGGTGCATATAAGTCTTAATCCTGCTTGGAGAACTTTGTTATGGTCGTGTTTCTTATTCACTGTGCAAACATAATCAATTAGACCGTTCGGTTTAATTGAGCTATGTAGAAAAAAGAGAATTGCTCTGTTTGGATGGGGTTCAAAGCGGTCTCAGAAAACTGTTTCTTAGCTCAAGAGCATCCTTGCGTTTGTTTTATTCCACGAAATGACCTTGCCATAGCTCATTCCTTCATTGAAGGCTTAAACAATTGGGAAAACAGTACTTACACAGTTTTTCAATGCACCAGTACTATTCTTTTTACCCCTTTGCTCCAGAACTATCAGAAAATTTCACTCTTCACTTTTCAACGAAACGAAGTACATATCCATTTCTCCTTTTCCTTTTGCTTCAATTTTACCTCTAGATTCAAAGGCAAATTGCGGGTCGTCTTTTAAAAGCTCATACGTAGCTTGGCTGATGTTTACTTTGCCTACTTCTCCATTGCTTTCTATGCGGCTGGCGGTGTTTACGGTATCACCCCAAATATCGTACTGGAATTTTTTAACGCCCACAATGCCGGCTACCACTGGACCGGTGTGAATACCCACACGCATTTCAAAAGCCATTTCCCCTTTTGCGCTTTTGGCGGCTTTGCGTTCAATAATAAACGCTTGCATTCCTAGCGCAGCCAATACCGTGTTTTTTACCGAATCATCCGTAGGAGCGGGAAGACCTCCAGCCGCCATGTAAGCATCGCCAATGGTTTTTATTTTTTCTATCCCATACTTATCCATGATGCCATCAAAAGCTTCGAAGCACACGTTGATCTCATTGACCAAATCAGATGCGCTCATTTTGGCGCTTTGCTCGGTAAAGCCTTTGAAATCGGTAAAAAGTATGCTGACCATATCAAAGTCGCGCGCTTCGGCTTTGCCATAGATTTTTAGCTCTTCAGCGATGTCTGCTGGAAGTATATTCAGTAATAAATTGTTAGAACGATCTTTTTCTTTTTCTACGATGACTTTTGATTTTTTGACGTAGCGCCAGCGGCTATAAAAGCCTCCTGCAAGCAACAGCGCAAGCAAACCAGCTCCACCCAAATAATTTCGTGTTTGCTTTTCTTTTCGCACCTCTTCTTCATGGGCTTCTTGCACCAAACGCGCTTCTTCTGCTTTGGCTATACTGTCTTGCAGCATAATTTTAGCAAACTCCATTTGCTCCAGCTTTTTAGCAGTTTCTCCGGCATGAAGCCTATCTTTTACAATGCGCATCTTCTCCAAATACACCAAGGCCTCGTTGCCTTTGCCCATGGCTTTGTACGCATCATACAGACAAGAGCACGCAACTTTTTGTACTTCAAGATAGCCAATCTCTTCACTCAGCTCAAGCGACTTTTGGCATTGGACAATGGCATCTTGATAATTGCTTTGGGAATTTGAACATACTTTTTCCGCAGGGTATGACTGCAAGTCTACAGAGTATGAATGCAATGGTTCAATGGGGCGAATGCAATTCGGCAGGGTATGAATGCGACTCCGCAGGGTATGATTGCAATTCCGCAGGGTATGAATGCAACTCCACAGGGTATGATTGCAATTCCGCAGGGTATGACTGCAAGTCTACAGAGTATGAATGCAATGGTTCAATGGGGTGAACGCAATTTCGCAGGGTATGAATGCAACTCCACAGGGTATGAATGCAAGTCCGCAGGGTCTGACTGCAAGTCTACAGA
>JAFMBM010000090.1 GCA_017858515.1 Cryomorphaceae bacterium
TCTCATTGTTAAATTCTTTTAGAGTTTGACCACAACTAGAATAACGATTGGTATGATGTTTTGTGCGTAAGTTCTCTTATTCAATCAATTGAATTTTCCCACAAATTGTAAATATAGAGTTTGGTTTTGAGTTTTGCCATATCAAACTAAGACGGATAGAGACTCTCTATGGTTCAGCCTATTTCTGCCGAAAATGCATTGTAGAAGAACTCTCTTCAAGAACATTCATTGGAGATAGAGACTTCCAACCCCGGTTCATGGACCAAAACTCATTCCGTCCACCTCAACCATGCTTGAGAGAAGATATTCGGACGCTTTGTCTATCGTCAAGAACCCATGATATGATTAGAATGCAGTCACTCCTCAAATGAAAGAAGCCGGCTGGCTGAGGACTTCAGTGTAGATGCGACACATGGCGCTTCCGGCGGAAATCGTAGTGGAGAAGAGATGCATGGCGTCTCTACAGTTGCGATGGATAGCGCCTCCCGCGCAAATCTTAGTGACTCGCATTGACGACAAATACTCATGTCGTTGGAATCCCTGTTTGCGATAGACTTACCATCTTCTAAAGATATCAAAGTAGCTTTTTTTAACCAATGATTCTCTACCTTACCATCGCTATCTCTTTGAAAAGCTCATCTTTCTAGTGTTCCACTACTTTGTACCGATCGATCCGCCTCATAGGTATTCCCAAATGCGCCCCCGGCCCCAGCTAGAGACTCCTTCTTCCAGGCAGAAATTTTTTTTAGGATGCACTTCGAACTGTTCAGCTAGTTCACTTAAACTAAGATTCTCCTTTAGCGCTTCTAAAACCAACTTTGTCTTAAAGGCAGAATTCAGGGTTCTTTTCTTCTTTCTTAACAGCATAATTTAATGGTTAAATTCTCTGATTAAAAATGTAGACCATTACAAATACTCAATATGAATTTAAAGTTGGAAATTTAAATTAAAGAAAAAGGAAAGAAGGATTACTTAAAATTCCTTAATTTTCCATTTCAATATCATTAACTAACTTATTCCATCTTTCAATGATAAAATTTGAACATTTGCGACTTCTTTGTATGCTGATTTCCTTGCCGAACTTAATGTTTTCTCAAGAGCAACCAAAGCTAGTTGTTGGAGTCGTTGTAAGCCAAATGAGATTCGATTATCTTTCACGATACCGGGCCGAATTTTCAGATGATGGTTTTAACAGATTATTTCGAGAGGGGGCTCAGTTTACTTATATTAATCATATTCAAGCTCCCACCTATACGGCTCCAGGCCACGCTGGTATATTTACAGGCACAGTTCCCTATTATCATGGATTGATAGGGAATGTTTGGTATGACAACAATGAGCGTAAAGAAGTTTATTGTGTAAGTGACAATAATTATAAGACTGTTGGGGCAAATAACACAAGTGGTCAATGCTCACCAAGTAAACTCCGAACAACTACTCTTGGGGACCTTCTAAAGCTATCAAATAATGGTGCGAGCCGCGTCTTCTCTGCTAGTCTTAATGACGCCTCCGCTATCATTCCTGGTGGTTTAATGGCAGATGGAGCATATTGGTATGATTCTCAATCTGGGAACTTCATAACATCGACCTATTATATGGATTACTTGCCGAAGTGGGTTCTTGAGTTCAACGAGAAAAGCTATCCGATTAAATTATTGAAAGATGATTGGAAACTTAAAGAAAAATACAACAAATACTCCTTTTCATTCCCAGATGCCGGTTTAGGCGAGGTTGATGTTTTCAAGGAAGGAAATACCAATTTTCCGCATGCAATAGAGAAGTTACCTGAAAGTGAAAAGAGATTTAAAATTTTACATACCCCATTTGGAAACACTCTTCTAACAAAATTTATCGAAGAACTTGTTGATAATGAAAAACTTGGAAAGAGTGGTGCGATCGACCTTCTTACTATAAGTTATAGCAGTACTGAATATATTGGCTGTTCTTACGGACCAAACTCTATTGAACTGCATGATACTTATTTAAGAATGGATGAGGAAATTTCAGATCTTCTTGATCTGCTTGATAAAGAAATAGGAAAAGGTGAGTATCTCTTATTTCTTACATCAGACCATGGAGTTAAGACAAATGGAGCGTTCCTCTTAGACAGAAAAATCGATGCAGGCTCTCTATTACCAGCTGTAATAGAGGACACTTTAAGAAGTTTTACACGTGTTACCTATGGTAGTGATTGGTTGATAGATAAGGTTTCGGATAACCATGTTTATATCGATATGAAAGAGCTTAAAAAGTTTCAGTTAAATTATAGGGAGTTCGTATCGGCTGTGTCGCGTAAGATGAGGAAGTCATTTCCTGAAATCTCTTCAATATATTCGAGGAATGAACTCGACGGATTTAGTCCAATAAGAGGTATGGATAACCTCATTATGAATGGAGCACACCCATATCTTTCTGGAGATCTCTTTTACTCTCTAAGGTCAAACTATATAGGCAAAGACCACATGACGGGTACTTTTCATGGCTCTCCTTACTCGTATGACACTCATGTGCCGCTCATTTTGATTGGACCAGGTATACCGAGAATTATTGACAATACCCCTGGATATATAGTAGATATTGTTCCAACTATTACTAACGCCATTGGAATATTGGCCCCAGAAGCTTGTATTGGAATTCCTTTAATCAAATCATATGTGAGAAAGTAAAAGGCTTTTACTGTAAGTAATTTTTGTGAGTAGCTTACACATTT
>JAFMBM010000003.1 GCA_017858515.1 Cryomorphaceae bacterium
GAAATGGGAAAAAACAAAAGCTCAAATGGAGAAGCATCCTAGATGGTATACATTCCCATTTGAACTGTTATTATCCCTGATGCAATTCAATGTAGAGTTCGCTCTGATTGATCGAATACCTGAAAAAAGCGATTGCTTATATCTATCTTTCTCTTCAATAAGTCGCAGCCATAGTCTTAAGCAGAACTGCTCATGGCCGAGAAGCCCTAGGTAACTGAGATTACTACCAAGTTATATTGGATAGTACCCTTAGGCTTTAATTAGATTTCGCACGCAGCCCACTTATTCAGCCCAATCGGCTTTGTCTAAACTTCGGTATTGTATGGCTTCTGCCAAATGATGCAATCCTATAGAAGCGGATCCATCTAAATCGGCTATGGTTCTAGATACCCTCAGAATACGATCGTAGGCTCTTGCCGAAAGTTTCAATCGCTCCATGGCAATGGCAATGGTCTTCCTCGATTCTTCGTCGAGGGCACAGTACTCTTCCACCTGCCGTCTGCTCATCATGGCATTTGAAAAAACTGAATCTTGTCCTTTGAATCGCTGGTTCTGAATGGCCCTAGCCCGTATAATTCTCTTTCGAATGTCGGTACTTGATTCAATAACCACCTTGGCTTGTAGGGCGGAAGTCTCTACTGGAGTAACCTCAATGTGCAAATCTATCCGATCCATTAAAGGGCCACTAATCCTATTGAGGTATTTCCGCACCGCACCCGGAGGGCAAGTGCATTCTTTCTCTGGATGATTGTGAAATCCACAAGGACAAGGGTTCATAGAAGCCACCAGCATAAATCCTGCAGGATAATCTACCACCGACTTAGCCCTGGAGATAGTTACTTTCCGCTCCTCCATAGGCTGTCTTAGCACTTCCAACACCTGCCGCTTGAACTCGGGCAATTCATCTAGAAAGAGTACCCCATTGTGAGCCAAGGAAATCTCACCTGGTTGCGGATGGCTTCCTCCTCCCACCAAGGCCACGTCTGAAATACTGTGATGCGGAGAGCGGAATGGACGGGTTCCTACCAATCCCTTCACTGCCCCACTCTTGGTGGCAACCGAATATATCCGTGTGGTCTCAAGAGCTTCTTCAAATTCCATAGGTGGAAGAATTCCAGGCAAACGCTTTGCAATCATGGTTTTCCCTGCCCCCGGAGGACCTATAAGCAATAGATTGTGTCCTCCTGCTGCCGCCACTTCGAGCGCCCTTTTTACCGCTTGTTGCCCCTTCACCTCATTTAAGTCCAATAAACTTGAACTCACTCCCTCTGACTTATAGTACGATTGAACAGGCGTATGCTTCTTTGGATTCATAAGAAAATCAAGAACATCGCGAATGTTCTCCATTCCATAAACAGGCAAGCCTTCTACCAAGGCCGCTTCCAAGGCATTGGCAGCGGGCAAAATCATTCCTTTAAAGCCCGCATCGCGAGCGTAAATGGCCATAGAAAGAGCCCCTCTAATAGGATTAATACTTCCATCCAACGAAAGCTCGCCCATAATTAAGTAGTCAGAAAATAACCCACTATCACACTGACCCGTACAGCCCAGAATACCTAAAGCCATGGGTAAATCGTAAGCCGATCCCTCCTTGCGAATATCGGCCGGCGCCATATTAATAGTTACTGTTTTACCAGGATAATGATAGCCCGTATTCTTTAGGGCCGCTCTAATTCGAAAATAGGCCTCCTTCATGGCGTTATCGGGGAGACCCACTAAGAAAAATTTACTTCCATTTGAGATATGTACCTCAATCTCTACGGGCAAGGCTTCAATGCCGCTCACGGCGCAGCCAAATAGTCTAACAATCATGTAGGCAATATATTACCAATCACTGTTCTGTGCTAATACGCGAGTATACGAATACAGCAATAAAGATGGCTTCTTTTGTTAAAGACAATTGAAATCAAACAGATGATAAATAAACTCAATCATATTTACAATCAGCAATTTACATTTTGTAACCAGGAGATAATCGATGTCCATCACAAAACAGCGACCGGAAGAAAGGGAAAAGGAAAGATGACAAAAGAGGGAAGTACAGACCCGTACCGCATCGAAGTTTAAAGGGCAGATAACATAAAGATTAGCCTTCTTACAAAGAAACCAAAAGAAGCTATTAAATTATCAATGAAACAAAGATCAGAGTGAAGGAGAGTCCTCGAAAGAGTAAAAACAGCAAGGCCAGCACAGAATATAGGGAAATTAAACCCAAGAAATAAAAATGCTGAAAGCCCTGTAAATACAGGGCTTTCAGCTAAAAAGGGATAAATGCTTCAAAAGCATTATTGTGCTCGAGACGGGAATCGAACCCGTACGGGCCTTACAGCCCACGGGATTTTAAGTCCCGCGTGTCTACCTATTCCACCACCCGAGCGGCCATCTAAGTCAAATTGACCTCGAATAAAAAAAGCCATCGGTAGAGATGGCTTCTCTTGAGCGAAAGACGGGATTCGAACCCGCGACCCCGACCTTGGCAAGGTCGTGCTCTACCAGCTGAGCTACTTTCGCGTTTCCTCAAATGAGGGCGACAAATGTATAACAAAAGAGGCATTTTGCAAATTGATTTTTATGTGTGCAGCTTCTTTTGTAGATCATTTAGAAAAATCAAAGCCTCCACTGGAGTTAGACTATTTACATCCAAGCCAACAATCATGCTCTTAACTTCTTGTAATAGAGGGTCATCCATCTGTATTAAGCTCAGTTGAAAGGCCTCTTTGGGCTTCGATTTTCCTGAATCTGGCCTTTTATCTTCAAAAAATTTTAGCATCTGCTCAGCTTTTTTCACCACAAATTGGGGCATTCCAGCCATTCTCGCCACATGTATTCCAAAGCTATGGGCACTTCCTCCCCTTTGTAACTTCCTTAAAAACACAATTTCCTTCCCTACCTCCTTCACACTAACATTGTAATTTACAATACGCTCATGCGACTCAGTCATTTCGTTCAATTCATGATAATGAGTAGCAAATAGAGTTAAAGGCCGAGTAGGATGTTCGTGTAAAAAAGAAGTAATAGACCAAGCGATAGACACTCCATCATAAGTACTAGTGCCTCTGCCAATCTCATCCAACAGAACTAGGCAGTTTCCTTGCAGATTGTTTAGAATACTTGCAGATTCATTCATCTCAACCATAAAGGTAGATTCACCCTTTGAAATATTATCCGAAGCGCCTACCCTAACAAACAAACGATCTAACAAGGGCAACTCAGCCTTTTCCGCCGCAACAAAGCATCCACATTGAGCCAATAAACAATTTAATCCCACCTGCCTCAGCAATGCCGACTTTCCCGCCATATTTGGACCTGTAATAACGGCAATTTGCTCCTTATCTGAATCCAACACTATTCCGTTCGAGATATAGGGTTTGCCGGTTGGAAGGGTAGTTTCAATTACCGGATGACGCGCCTCTACAAGGTTTAAAGACTTTCCATCATCTATCCAACTCGGCCTGCAATATTTCCTTTCCAGCGAAAGAGAGGCAAAAGACGACAAAGCATCTAGCTTACCGATATAGCGAGCATTTTCGAGGAAGGCTTGTACATTCCATTCCAAAGATTGCACAAGATCTGCATAGAGCTTGTTTTCAATGGTTCCAATCTTTTCCTCTGCATTTAAGATGCGCTCTTCGTATTCCTTCAGCTCCTCTGTAATGTAACGCTCAGCCGAAACCAGGGTTTGCTTTCGAGTCCAGTCTGCAGGAACTTGATCTTTATAGATATTTCGCACCTCCAAGAAATAACCAAAAACATTATTAAAGCTAATCTTAAGACTATTGATTCCCGTTTTCTTAATCTCTCTATCGAGCAAATTCTTAAGGTGTTGCTTACCATTGAGCAATAGATCGCGCAAAGAATCCAATTCCTCATTTATGCCAGTTCGGATAGCACCTCCCTTTTGAATTAAAACAGGAGGATCGTCGGACAAGGTGAAAAGAACAGACTTCAAACCAATCTGAACATCCCTCCAGCCATTTAAAAATGAATGAGATAACTCTTTCTGCAGGTGTTCATGAAAAAGTTTGAGGGATCGAGCCAAATAAAATAACTCTCTTGGGCCAATACGTTGCGCCGCCAATCGAGAGACACTTCGTTCTAAATCTGGAATGCGCTCAAGTACAGATCGCAATTTTGCACAGAGGAAATCGTCTTCCACAAAAAACTGCACCGTATCTAAGCGTTCATCTATTTCGTCCTTACGCCGAAGCGGAGCCGAAAGCCATCTCCGCACCACCCTTTTGCCCATGGGTGTAACAGACTTATCCACTACATCAATAAGAGAGACGCCATCTGCACTATTGGATTGCAGCACTTCTAGATTTCTCAGAGTGAAGCGATCGAGCCACATATATGAATCATCGGTTAACAGCTGGATGGTTGAAATATGCGCCATTCTCTGATGGCCATTCTGAACTAAATACTGCAAAGCCATACCGGCAGCTACTACACCCGTACTATTTGAATCTAATCCAAAACCTTTTACACCATAGGTTTGAAAGTGTGAAGTAATAGTGGTTATAGATTGAGCTGGTTTACAGGCCCAATCGGGAAGAGTGCTGAGATAGAAAGCATTACCATACCGCTCTTCAAAATCACTTTTCAGACTCAGAGGAATAACCACCTCCTTTGGTTCTAGGGAAGTGAGCAGGCGATCTAAATCAGGCACATCATCCTCCACCACTAAGAACTCACCTGTTGAAATATCAATGAAGGCAAGTCCTTCTTTACTTCCCACCAAATACCAAGAGGCCAAGAAATTATTCTTGCCATCCTTAAGAATACCATCCCTAAAATGCGCGCCCGGAGTAACCAACTCGGTAACTCCCCTTTTCACTATACTCTTTGTTGCCTTAGGATCTTCTAGCTGCTCGCAAATCGCTACGCGCTGCCCTGCTTGCACCAATCTAGGCAAATAGGTTTCCAAGGAATGAAAGGGGAAGCCAGCCAATTCTATTTCAGAAGCAGAACCATTGGCTCTTTTGGTAAGAACAATTCCTAGAATCTTAGAGGTAGTTACTGCATCTTCGCCGAAGGTTTCATAGAAATCACCTACTCGAAAGAGTAACAAGGCACCTGGATGACTTGCTTTGATCTCATTGTACTGAGTCATCAGAGGCGTTTCCTTTGTTTTCTTTGCAACCAAGAGTATTAAATCAAAATATTAGACAATGTTAGATAGAAAGCTGCGAACCCACGAAATGGATCGCAAGAGCCTTAGCGACTTCAAAGTTGCTGAAAAATTCGGATTTAGCTTTGTTTTAGATGACATTCGGAGTGCACTAAATGTTGGGTCCATTTTCCGCACCTCAGACGCCTTTCTATTTGAGAAAATACATCTCTGCGGACTAACAGCCCAACCACCCAGCCCTGAGATTGCCAAATCTGCCCTAGGAGCAACGGAAAGTGTAGAATGGCAACACTGGCCGTCGACAAAAGAATGTCTAAGCCTACTCAAACAAACACATCACATCATCGGTATAGAAATCACTGCCAACGCTCTTTCTTTAGATGCATATCTCTTCAACACTTCCAAACCCATAGCTGCGGTTTTGGGGAATGAAATTACCGGAATATCCTCGGAGGTAATTGAACTTTGCGACGAGATTGTCTCGATCCCCCAGTTTGGAACCAAGCATTCATTGAATGTATCCGTTTGTGCTGGCATAATTGGATGGTCTTACTTGACTAGGCATATATAACAACAAAAAGGGCTGTCTTTTCAGACAGCCCTTTTTCAATGAATATTATAAAGATTATTCTCCAGGAAGAACCTCAACTCTACGATTAACATCATTACGCTTAGCAGTTAAGAAACTAGAAGCTCCTTTTGATTCAACGCTTATTCTAGAAGCATCAATACCATAAGTATTTACCAATTCTCTCTTAACAGCCTCCGCACGACGAGTTCCTAACTTCATATTATACTCTTCAGGACCAGTCTTGTCTGTATAACCTACTAATTTAATAGTCATGTCTTCGTTAGAATTTAACATTCCAGCCAAAGCTGCAAGGCTACGGTGTTCCGCATCACCTACTGCTGCGCTATTAAGCGGGAAATAAACTGTGCTTGAACCCGCACCAGCCATACCAACTGCACCGCTGCTTCCTTTTGGAATTCTCTTACCTTGGAAATTCACCAATTCTCCTGCAGGTGAATTTGGTTCAGCATCTCTGCTATCTGGAACTCCGTCTTTATCTGTGTCAACCTCTTTACCTTGAGAATCTACTTTCGCACCTCTAGCACTGAAAGGCTGAGCATCCATAAAATCAGGAATACCATCTGCGTCTGAATCCATTGGGCGACCAGAACCATCTACAATCGCTCCAGCTGGAGTAGCATTGTCTTTATCCATGATGTTTGCAACACCGTCTCCATCGTCGTCTGTAGTAAGACCATCCATTTTGGCTTTCGTCTCAGCAACATCTCTTGCCAACTTACCAATTGGGTTAGTGTACATAGCCGAACTCTTTTCTTTGTTCTTACCAAAGTTGTAAGTCATACCAACAAATGGGTAAGCCAAACCATCATTACCTCGACCGCCTATATAAGCGTCTGCTTTATCATACACCATCATCCAATAACGAACCCCAGCATCTACATCGAAACGACCCACTTTATATTTACCGATCAAACCTAAAACAATTGAAGCGCCAAGATTATTATCTGACACAGAGGCTATTTTCCCGTCTGGACCAGCGTAACGCTCTGCGTTCACAATCATACCAGAAACACCACCAGTGGCAAGTAGAGCGAATTTTCTCTCGGCTGTTCTTGGACTAACACCAAGATTCGACAAATTCATAACTCCTTCGAGTTCGAATGAGTTGATACTTCCGCTGAAAGATCTATTTGGATTCAAGCTACCGCCTGTACCCAAGTAATGATATCCACCACGAATGCTCCAAAGATGGTCGATAGCTCTTGTTAAAGCAATACCGAAACCAAAATTGATTCCACTTGTTCCATCTGTAAGTTTATCAGCTCTATCGAAATTCACTCCTAAATCCATCGAGGATACCGTTGGACCTAGTTCTAATCCTAGACCCCAAACACGATACTCATCTTTGAGTTTTGAAGTTTGTGCCGCTGAGCTAAGGGATAAGCCCATTGCTGCCAACAGGAATAAACCAATTAAATTGTTTTTCATGGTTACAATGATGTTTGTATTACCTCGATCTATTGAGGATCTACTGGTTAAATCTTTCGGCAAAAGTACGAAACAAGCGATAATATTGTGCAAGAATCGAAATAAATTTAATTTCAACTCGACTTAAAAAATACTACTCTTTTTTCCATTGAGTAATTCTATGAATAAGAGACTCTAGGTCAGATTCGTTTTTTAAGAAATCATAACGATCTGCTTCAATGGTCCAAAAACTATCTTTTGGATTACCTTCTAACCATTCATTATAAAAACACTGTATGTCAAATAGATAGCTATCTTCGATATTCTGTTCATATGATCTACCTCTTTTTACAATATTCTCCCTCAAGGTTTCAGGAGATCTGTTTAAGTAAATAACAAGGTCAGGAGGCACAAGATCCTTACTCAACAATTTGAATAATTTTTCAAAGGCAGGATAGACCGATTCATCTAAATTTTTACTAGCGAACAACAAACTTTTAACATAGTGATAATCAGAAATAACATGAGAATGAAAAAGTTCACCCTGTGAGCTCGAATTCCACTGGAGAAAACGCTGAGCCATAAAAGAGACTTCCAAAGGAAATGCATGCTTCTCAGGATCGCGGTAAAAGAGTTCTAAAAAAGGATTGGATTCGAAGTCTTCCAACAATAAGAGCCCATTCATTCTTTTAGCCAATAGACTCGCCAAAGTAGTTTTCCCAGCGCCAATATTTCCTTCAATCGCTATATGCACTTTAACTCGCCTTTAAGTTGAAGACTGGTGGCCTCTTCCGCTAATAAACACTTTTCAATTGGCATCAAAAGTACGGGATGGAAAAAATGGGGCACCACCTCTAACAATGGTTTTAATACAAAGTCTCTTCGTTCAATTTCTGCATGAGGAATTACCAATTCACGCCCATTCAAAACTTCCTTCCCAAAAAAAAGAATATCCAAATCAATTGGACGATCTAAATACTCCCCCTTTTTTTTCGCCCTTCTTCCCCTACTCGCTTCGTAGCCCTTGAGCATTTGTAGCAATTGATGTGGTGTTACATTATCTATACAGACCATAGACACCATATTTAAAAATTGGTTAGACGACTGGAAACCAAAGGGCTCAGATTCATATAACGAACTAGATCGAATGGGACTTTCCGTTAAAGTCCCTAAATAGTCAAGCGCCCGACAAAGCTCACTTTCTCGATCTCCAAGATTACTCCCTAATCCTAAAACGACTTCTATCATTGAACGGGCTAAGTTAGAATATGACACCTGCCTGTTGTATCATTGTGCTGTATTAAATTTCGGATTATGAAGCGTTTTTTTGCAAATGTCTTAGCATCAATTCTTGGTGGCCTAATTCTAATCTTTTTACTTTTCTTCCTCCTCATTGGTCTAGCAGCAAGCCTAGGCAGTTCATCGAATGAAGTCGTGGAGGTAAAGAATGGCAGCTTTCTTCATCTAAACATAACAGGCGTACAGATTGTAGACCGCAATGTTTCCGATCCCATGGCTGGGTTTGGGCTGCTCTTTGGCGGCAATTCTATGGCCGGTGTAAATGAAATCATTGAAGCGATTGAGAGAGCTGAGACAGACGATCGAATAGAAGGCATTACTTTAGATTTGGGGTTTTTCGCAGGTGGAAGTGCTTCCGCTAAAGAAATTAGAGATGCCCTGCTTCGCTTTAAGAAAAATTCTCATAAGCCCATCTATTCTTATGGAACCTTTGCTAATTCAAAAAGCTACTACATAGCATCTGTTTCAGACAGCATTGGCTTAAATCCAAGTGGTTTAATCGATTGGACTGGAATGAATTTAAGTGTGTCTTACTACAAAGACCTGCTCCAAAACATTGGAGTAGAGGTTGAGGTGATCCGCGGAAGCAATAACCAATTTAAAAGTGCGGTGGAACCTTTTCTTCAGAACTATATGAGCGATGCCAATAGGACTCAGCTCAGCACCCTAGCTGGCGATCTTTGGGGCATTATGCTCGAAGAAGTGGCCGAAGCCAGAAGTATGGATGTATCTGGCCTGCAAACTATTGCCGATAGTCTATCCCTTGATGAAGCAAAAAAAGCACTCAGCCTCCATTTTGTAGACGTTTTAATGCACGAAGATGAATGGACTGACTTTTTAAGAGTTAAAACCAATGTTTTAGAGGGAAGGAAGCCTTTAAGCATCCATTTCAGCAAGTATATTAAATCCAGCTCTGGCTCAAATGCGTCCTATAAAAATGACCGCATTGCTGTTCTTTATGCTCAAGGTGAGTTTACTCCAGCAAATGACAATTACACGGTTTCAGAAGAAAATATGATAGAAGCCCTCGAAGCTATTTTAAAAGATGATAAAGTGAAAGCCCTAATCTTAAGAGTGAACTCTCCTGGCGGACAAGCATATATCGCGGATAAAATGGTTCGGATGCTAGAAAAGGTAAAAGAGAAAATGCCAGTAGTTGTATCTATGGGTGATGTAGCTGCCTCTGCCGGATATATGATTAGCGCAATTGGCGATACCGTTCTGGCTCATCCCAATACGGTTACAGGCAGCATCGGTGTTTTTGGAATGCTCTTAAATTATCAAGATCTTATGGAAAACAAGATCGGCATTCATACCGAACACGTTCAGACAGCGGCACATAGTAGCATAGGCTCACCCGATAAACCACTTGATGCCTTTGAAAAGAAATGGCTGCAAACCAGTATAGACCGATATTACGGACAGTTTTTAAATCATGTTGCACAAAATAGAAATTTAGACAGTCTCTATGTCGATAGCATCGGACAAGGAAGGGTTTGGAGTGGGAAAAGAGCCGTTGAATTAGGTCTCGTAGATGGATTAGGGACTTTTTATGATGCTCAAATGGCAGCAAAAAATTTAATCGGAGAGGATGAAAGTACCCTTTACAACTATGTGGCCTACCCTGAACCCAAAGATCCGTTTGAAGAAATTCTAACCAATTTAGAGCAGTATAGTAAGTCTTTGGTAAAACCAATATGGTTAGAAGGAAGTGAAATTCTAAAAGCCCAAGAATACATAACAAAATGGCAGTCCCTTAGCGGTAAACCCATGATGCGAATCGAAGAAGAACTATCCATCCCTTGATTCGTGCCGAAATAAATGCAGACAAACAGGCAAAAGCATTTGGACTCTATCTGCTTTTAGCTTCTCTATTTGTTACAGCTTTAGTGGTTTGTAACCTAATAGCTAACAAATTTGTAACCGTTGATCTCGGCTTTAAAACGTTTATCGTGAGTGCAGGCATTCTTCCATACCCGATAACCTTTCTCATCACTGATTTACTTTCAGAGATCTACGGTAAGAAAAAAACAGATCAGGTAGTATTTGTAGGTCTTGCCGCCTCTATTTTCGTTCTTTTCCTATTGTGGCTCGGCAATCAATTTTCCGCCATCGACCTTTCCCCTGTTTCGGATGAGCAATATACCGCAGTATTCCAAAACTCAAAAAAAGTCATTTTTGCTTCAATGCTAGCCTATCTCAGCGCTCAATTTGTAGATATTCGACTCTATCACTTTTGGAAGAATTTAACCAAAGGAAAGCATCTTTGGATTCGAAACAACTTCAGTACTATACTCTCGCAATTGCTAGACACCACACTGGTAGTAGGCATTCTTTTTATCGGCTCACTATCCAATGAAACGATTTTAGAAATGATTCGCGATGGCTGGCTTTTTAAGGTTATTTGCGCACTCATTGATACTCCCGTTATTTATTTGGCGGTTTACGCGATCCGTAGATATTTCCATATTTCTCCGAATGAAGAACTGGCTATCTGAATACCCCCTACTTCGGAAAATTTTAGAGTCCACTAAGTGGATTCTAGTGGCTATTGCTTTAATTATCGTTTATGATAAATTCAACAGTCAATCCTTAAGGCTTCCCAACTGGAAGGCTTGGCAATGGATCAGCCTTTCTCTCCTATCAATTATAGGTTTATTGATTGAGAGCGCTCTTTGGTACATTCCTGCAAAAAATATCGGAAAGCTGAGTTTTAGATCGGCTCTAGCCAATACATTACTCTTTCAATATTTCCATCTGTTCGCACCTTCTGGAATAAGTGAATTCAGTGCTAGACTTGGACAATTTCAAGAAAAGAAAGACAAGAAGAAATCCATCGAAATAACTTTACTCATTCAGATTTCAAAATGGTTGGCCAGGCTTTTTCTTACGGCTATCGCAGCCATTATTTGGACTGACTCTGGATTAAAACTCGAGATCCGGTTGATTTTTGCGCTAATTATTCTTCTAGTAATTTTCATAATTGCATCCCTTATAAAGAAGCCACATTATTGGCATTCGCGTTTCAATGATAAATGGAATGATCGATTGCTGAGGTGGTTACCTGCGACACTTTCGGGAAAGTTTCCTATTTACAAAAGCACACTGTTAAGTCTAGCGAAGGCTATGTCTTATACCCTAGCCTTCTCTCTTCTTTTACTTCCTTCAGAAAATGCCAGCTTTATCCTTTTCGTGCAATTTCTTATGGCTACTTGGATATTCTATTTCGCCTTGTCTTTTTTACCTAGTCTTGGCCTAGCTGAAGGTCTTGTTAAAGTAGGTGCGGGTATTCTTTTCTTTTCTGAAACTATGGTTCCGGAGTACCAAGTGGGAGCAACCACCCTCATAGTCTGGACATTTAACAAAGCTTTACCAGGAATGATTGGAGGAATTTATTCTCTTAAGGTTAAGTTAAAGCGATAAGTTGTTTAGCTTTAGCCTAAACCAAGAGAGCACAATTGCGTTATAGCGACTATTAAAATAAAATGGCAGAAACAAAGAATTCCAAGCTAACACCCTTGAGGCGTTTCCTAATGCTCCTCAAGCCGGACAAAAAAGATCTCATTTATATATATGTATTCGCTGTCTTAAATGGAGTAGTAAATCTTTCGTTGCCTTTGGGTGTTCAAGCCATCATTGGACTCATTATAGTTGGCTCAGTAAGCACTTCTTGGAGCGTTTTAGTGGGAATCGTTTTGGTGGGAATTGCGCTTACAGGTGTTCTTCAAATTTTACAACTAAGCGTGCTCGAATCAATGCAACAAAGAATGTTTGCCCGAGCTGCATTTGATATGGCCTATCGTATACCACGCTTTAAACAAGAAGAGATTCGAAAGTTCGATCCTACTGAATTGATCAATCGCTTTTTCGACGTTATCACTGTTCAAAAAGGACTTCCCAAAATTTTATTAGACTTCTCATCGAGTGTTTTAAATATTCTTTTCGGACTGATACTCTTAAGTTTTTACCACCCATTTTTTGTCTTCTTTGGCATTGTAATGCTCATTATTCTGCTTGCGATCTTTTACTTCACCATTCCAAGAGGAATGAAGACCAGTATTAAGGAATCGAGTCATAAGTACCGAGCCGTCTATTGGTTGGAAGAATTAGCTCGTTCTATGACAACCTTTAAAATGGCTGGAAAAACAAACCTTCCATTGAGGAAAATCGACGAAATAACTCAAGATTACCTGCAAGCACGTAAGAAGCACTTTAGAGTTCTAATATGGCATTACATTCATACTATAAGTTTTAAAACAATAATAACGGGAGGCCTTCTTATTTTGGGTGGATTATTGGTTATGCAGCGCGAAATAAATATTGGCCAATTTGTAGCTGGAGAAATTATTATCATTCTTATCATCAACTCGGTAGAAAAGGTAATTCTATCTCTAGAGACCATGTACGACCTGTTTACCGGTTTGGAGAAATTAGGTCAGGTGATGGATATAGAATTAGAACAAGGCAATCAGAACAAATCCTTTGAACTCAATCCTTGCTCATGCGTAGAAATTGAAGTTTCCAATTTAAGACTCATCCTTCCGCCTCAAACCAAACCAATTCTCGATGGTTTAAACTTGAAAATAGAGAAACAAAGCAGCGTTTGCATTTCTGGAGCAAGTGGCACTGGCAAAACAGCACTATTGCACGTTCTTGGCAGTATTTACAACAATTTTGAAGGAGTGCTTGCCTTTGACGGAATGCCTTTGGGAAGTATAGATATTGAAAGTTTGCGCTATTCTATAGGAGATAATTTCAATCAAGAATCGCTCTTCACAGCGAGTTTGGAGGAGAATATTACCCTCGGACGTGAGGGAATTGAGAGTGAATACCTGCAGCAAATAATTAAGATTTCTGGACTTACAGAATTTGTAATGCAACTGCCCTCTGGGTTAAAAACCATCATGGATCCGACCAATCGAAATCTTCCTCAAAGCATAGAAAGAAGGGTTTTCTTAGCACGCAGTTTCGTGCACAAACCAAGTTTGCTTCTATTAGACGAGCTCTCTGAGTTAAGTGAGCTTCCTGATTACAACAACCTCATTAGCTATGTTACTTCAGCGGAACGAAATTGGACCCTTGTTCTTGTATCCAATGATCCCGATGTTGCAAAACTCTGCGACAAAGTGGTGTTTTTAGAAGCAGGCCACGTAGCACATGAAGGCCATTTTAATGAACTGAAGGATATACCTTCTGTTCGTAAAATTTATGAACTATAATCCCTGAGAAGAAAATGCTGAATATTTCAGAAAATCGAATTGGGGATCGTATTGATCAGAAAAACTATCCCTCACTAAATCAATCCAAAACCAACAAACAAATCCGAATTTTTACCTATTGGATTTACACAGTTGTTGTGCTATTTATTGTGGTTTTGTTTCTTCCATGGACTCAGGTAGTAAGTGGAAAAGGAAAGGTAACTGCTTTATTTCCAAATCAAAGACCGCAAACTATTCAAAGTCCTATTCCAGGGCGTATTTCAAATTGGCTGGTCAATGAAGGAGATACAGTGGAGAAGGGAGAGATCATGTTAAAAGTGACCGAGATAAAGGATGAATACTTTGATCCTAACATTATTCAACGGTTAAATGAGGAACTCAAGGCCAAACAGAATTCAGTCTTGGCGTATCGATCTAAGGCAGAAGCGCTTCATAGGCAAATTGAGTACTTACGAGAAAATTTGAGAGTTAAACTGATTCAAAACACTCAAAAGATACAGGCCGACAGCAATGCTTTTGCTGCTTCTGAAATTCAAAAACAGCTTGCCACTATCCAGTATCAAAGGGCCGATACGCTTTTAAGTGAAGGAGTTATAAGCAAATTCGAATGGGAAAAGCGCAAGCAATACATGCAAGAAGTCTTAGCTAAAAATATTGAATCGAGAAACAAGTATCGGAACACTTTAACCGATATTCAAGCTTTAAAGGCAGAGTATCAAGAGAAAATATCGAAAGCAGAATCAGATCAATTCTCTGCAGAAAGTTCTGCCCTTGATTCCGAGGCTTCTGTGGCCAAACTGCAAGTGAAATTAAATAATGTTACTATTCGTCAATCTTATTATGAATTGCGGGCACCGCAAAAAGGTCTAGTTACCCGAATTCTAAAAACGGGAATTGGTGAGAATATTAAAGAGGGAGAATCTATCATCGAAATTATGCCCTTAGACTATCAATTGGCAGTAGAGATATTCATCCGTCCTGTTGACTTACCCCTTATTCAAAAAGGACAACATGCGCGAATCGAATTCGACGGTTGGCCAGCTATTGTTTTTAGCGGATGGCCTAATACTTCTTTTGGAACGTTTGGTGCGGAAGTTTTCGCTGTAGACAACGTATTAGATGAATCAGGCCGCTACCGAATTTTACTCAGAAAAGATGAAATAGATCTTGAATGGCCAGAACCTCTGCGCTTTGGGGCCGGAGCAAATGGGATGCTCCTTCTCAAGGATGTTCCAGTATGGTATGAAATATGGCGTCAAATTAATGGCTTCCCACCCGAATTTTACACTGGTCAAAATTCGAATAAAGAAGAGGTAAAGAAGTCGAAACCCAAAGTAGGCTACTCGAAATGAGGCAGTTTATTCTCTTTTTAACATTGATTTTCAGCCTCTTCGGAAGTGCTCAATACGATAGTTCCCTATTTAAGCCCGAACTTGTTTTTGCGCTTCTGCCAAATCATCCTGTTGCTCGAATTGCAGACTTACTAAATATGGAAAGTCAAATGATTCGCTTACAGGCCAAAGGTCTATTTGATCCAAAATTTGAGTTTGATCAAAATGCGAAAGAGTTTGATAGCAAAGACTATTATCAACTTCAAAAAGCTGGTCTTTCTGTAGCTACTTGGCCAGGGATAGACTTCAAGGCAGCCTATAAAAACAGCGATGGAGAATTTCTAAACCCTCAAGCAACCTTGCCAGAAAGCGGTATGATTGAAATGGGTGCAGATGCAAATCTCTTGAGAGGATTATTGTTTGATTCTCGCAGAGCAGCCCTTCAGGAAGCAAAGGCCTTCGCCCTTGCCAATGACGCTGAAAGAAGAATGGCTTTGAACAAACTTGTGTCAGAAGCCATGAGTTCTTATTGGAATTGGGCTGCTTCCTACAGTAAATTCAAATTAGTAGATCGATCTCTCCAAAATGCATTGGAAAGATACGAAGGGATTCGTTCGAGTTATTTCGCGGGTAGTGTTGCAGCTATTGATACCGTTGAGGCCTTAACTCTAGTTCAGAATAGGCGAATGGACAAGGAGAAAATGAATTACGAGCTGACTAAAAATCGTTTGGTATTGAGTACTTATTTATGGGGCGCAGACAGTTTGCCACTAAGGCTTTCGCCCACTGCCTTTCCTATTGAGATCACACGCTGGGAACAGAGCTTTTTTGTGCGTGACTCCTTAGAATCCATTATTCGAAATTTGGATCAATTCCAACCTGAACTACTTAGTATTTCCGCCGATTTGGTTCGTTTGGATGCAGGAAGGAAGCTGGCTTTAAA
This sequence comes from Cryomorphaceae bacterium, assembly GCA_017858515.1. Lineage (GTDB taxonomy): Bacteria > Bacteroidota > Bacteroidia > Flavobacteriales > Schleiferiaceae > RFXV01. Next base: position 15,920 of record JAFMBM010000003.1, read on the forward strand.
CAACTTATTGCCAGAGGCAAAAGCCTCCTACCGATGGTTAAATCCTGGAGATCAATTTTTTAATTCGGAAGAATTCGGTCCTACAAACAATTATACTCTTGGACTCTCAGTTAGCGTGCCTTTGTTTCTTCGAAAAGAAAGAGCTTATTTAAAACTGAATCAACTAAAGCGAACCGAACAAAATCTGAAGTTAATGGATAAGCGCAATACGCTTATTAACAAGCTTGGAGCACATTATGAAGGACTCTTGTTATACCGTAGAAATAGCCTCACGGCAGAACAAAACTTCAGCAATTACACCCAACTCTTTGAAGTGGAGACTAGAAAATTTAAAATGGGTGAGAGTACTCTATTCTTAATCAATTCTCGCGAAAGTTCACAGCTAAACTCTGGAATGAAGTGGATTGAGCAACTAGAATCCTTTGAAATTCAAAAACTCAAACTCTTAGAAGAAGCCGGACTGCTTCTTTCAGAGTAATTTATTAGAAAAATAATTATTTCTTTTTGGCTTTTGGATCTGGCGCATTTTTAGTCCAATTTAATGGTCCTTCACATAAGAGCTCAATAGTCATGGTAGAGAAATCTCCTAATTGCTTTTCCATAGATCTTACCCATTCATCAAAATCTTCTTGAAAATAATCTGAGCATTTCATCTGCAGTATCGCAATATACTTTTCATCCATGAGAACTATGGTGGGTTTGGCATATTCATATGTTCTAACTGGTCTTCCAATTCGCACGGTTTTTCCTTCCATAAATTCTTTTAACCAAGCGTCTAAAGCATAAGTAGCATCTTCTTCATCATTGTAATAATACAAGGCCACATCCATTTTTGCGTAGCCCTTCCTCCCTAAATTATCTTCCGTTTTTTCACGAGATTTAAACTGAAAATACAGATGATAATCTGGATCTGAGTTGTTCAATGCGCCCCAAACAGGCTCCGCAATGTTCATCTCCTTCACTTCATATTTCTCCGATGCCCAAGCTTGAAACGAATCCATTTTCGCCTGAACTTCGCCTAAACTTTGCGCTTGGATTTGGAGAAATGAGAGTGTGATAAAAAGGGGAAGTAATTTCTTCATTCTATATTTTCTAAGTACACTAGCTCTTTAATATTGGGATAAAGATAGCTACCATCAGCACAAAGAAAAATCAATTGACCACTTTCACGAACACCCTGTATAGAACCTTCAACTAGTTCTCCTTTAAACTTATATTTCCGCCGAACTCCTTTTCCCACTAATCTATCGTGATAATCTGCTGAAATTTGATTCCATTTCATTTGCCAAAGTTGCTCTAAACGAGAGTCAAGAGAATCGAAAAGCTCCCTTTCAACCTCAGACAATTTTGCATTAACACCCGATTCTAATGCAAGTGATGTGGCCTTTTCCAATCCTATGAAATTAGAATTATTTACGTTGATTCCAATTCCTACGATACTATGTTCCCAAAAAGTAGAAAGTATATTTTCTATCAATATTCCTGAACACTTTTTGCCTTTAATCATTATATCATTGGGCCATTTAATCGCAACCCCATCAATTCTATTGGAGAGCACATCAAAAACAGACAGACATATTGACATGTTTAATAGAAATTGTCGCTCAATTCGAATAGGTGGACGACGAAGAACAAGACTCATAAGTATGCTACTCCCCAGTTCATCCTGCCAGCTTGTCCCCATTTGTCCACGGCCTAAATTTTGGTGCTTGCTCAAGATAACCGTTCCGTGATTTATCTGTTTGCTCCGAATGAGTCTTTTGAGATACTCATTAGTGGAATCAACCGTTTCTAGTCGAAGAATGCCAGAAACAAATGAACCTTGTCTCTTCTCAAGAGCATCAAATGAATAAGTCATGAACAATGGTAATAGAGTAGTTTTGCAAATCTATATTGAACTAAATGAGTAAACACATTTCAGAAGAACTTGTCGAGCAGATCGTTGAGGGTCTTGAAGAAATAAAAGGGGAAGGAATAACAGTACTAGATCTTCGATCTATTGAGAACTCTGTTTGTGACTTTTTTGTTATTGCCAATGCACTGTCAGGAACACAAGTTCGGGCTCTAGGCAATTCAGTAGAAAAAGTGGTGTTCGAAAAGAGTAAAGAGAAGCCTTGGCATGTTGAAGGCCTTGAAAACCTTGAATGGGTTTTAATGGATTATGTTAGTGTAGTTGTGCATATTTTCAGGACTGAAGCACGTGCTTTTTACGATCTAGAAAGTTTATGGGGAGATGCACCTGTAATTGGTGCTTAACAAAGATTAGAATGAGTACAGAAGAAGAAAAGAATCAGCTTAATAAATTGAAAGAACAATTTTCAAAAGGCAACAAAAGTCCTCAAGGAGGCAATAACGGCAATAAAAGGAATAATTTTTATTGGATATATGCAGGTTTACTGGTTCTTTTTATTGGAATCCAAATTATAGGAAGCTTTGGAAATGCAATGAAAATGAGCAACTTCCCTGAGTTTGAAACTATGGTTAAGGCCGGAGAAGTGAGTAGAGTGAAGATTATAAATCAGAATAACATTGAGATTTATATAACAGAAGATGCTCTTAAGAACAATCCTAAGTACAAGGATGTAAAAGAAAAATCAATTGGTGAAGGAATCAATCCAGGACCTCATTACAATTTCGAATATCCGTTTGAAGTATTTGAATCGAATCTAAAGGAGATCTATGGAGAAACGGACAACCGCATACGCATAGATTACGAAGAACGTCATGATTACTGGGGCGAGGTATTGGCTTGGATTTTCCCATTATTATTAGTGATCGGGCTATGGGTCTTTATTATGCGCAGAATGAATTCTGGAGCAGGCGGGGGTCCTGGCGGTCAGATTTTTAATATTGGAAAATCAAAGGCCACCTTATTCGATAAAGACACCAATGTTAAAACTACCTTTTCCGACGTAGCGGGCTTAGAAGGTGCAAAAGAAGAGGTTGAGGAAATTGTTCAATTTCTTAAGAACCCAGATAAATACACCAATCTAGGCGGCAAAATTCCAAAAGGAGCCCTTTTGGTAGGTCCTCCTGGTACAGGAAAAACCCTTCTAGCAAAAGCAGTCGCTGGGGAAGCCAAAGTGCCATTTTATTCATTGTCTGGATCTGATTTTGTTGAAATGTTTGTTGGTGTCGGAGCTTCTAGAGTTCGAGACTTATTCAAACAGGCGAAAGAGAAATCACCTGCTATCATCTTTATAGATGAAATCGATGCCATTGGTAGAGCGCGTGGGAAAAACGCCTTCACAGGCGGAAACGACGAAAGAGAGAACACTCTTAATCAGCTACTTACTGAGATGGATGGCTTCAATACTAAAGACCATGTTATTGTCCTAGGTGCAACAAATAGGGCAGACATACTGGATAGAGCCTTGATGCGCGCAGGACGATTTGACCGTCTTGTGTACATAGACCTTCCAGATTTAAGAGAGAGAAAAGAAATTTTCCAGGTTCATTTAAAACCTTTAAAGCTCGGAACAGATATAGACATTGATTTTCTCTCAAGACAAACTCCTGGATTTTCAGGTGCAGACATTGCTAACGTTTGTAATGAAGCAGCTTTAATTGCCGCTCGAAAAGAGAAAACCCAAGTTGAAAAACAAGATTTCCTCGACGCCGTAGACAGAATTGTAGGTGGTTTAGAAAAGAAAGCTAAAATTATTACTCAAAACGAGAAAAATGTAATCGCTTACCACGAGGCTGGACATGCCACGGTAAGTTGGATGTTAGAGCACGCGGCCCCTTTAGTAAAGGTAACTATTGTTCCTCGTGGGAGATCACTCGGAGCCGCTTGGTATATGCCAGAAGAGCGACATTTATCGAATACCGATCAAATGCTTGACGAAATGTGCGCTGCTTTAGGCGGAAGAGCTGCGGAGGAAGTTGTGTTTAACAAAATTTCTACGGGTGCACTTTCTGACCTTGAAAAGGTAACCAAGCAAGCGAACTCAATGGTTACGATCTATGGTCTAAATGAGAAATTAGGTAATATTACTTATTACGATTCATCTGGACAGAATGAATACGGCTTTGGGAAGCCGTACAGCGAGAAAACTGCACAAATAATTGATGAAGAAATTCAAAAAATTATTAAAAAACAGTACGAAAGAGCAAAGGAATTACTCAGCGATAACAGGGATAAACTAGATTTATTAGCAAAACTCCTGCTAGAGAAAGAAGTTATTTTCAAGGAAAATTTAGAGGAAATCTTTGGGAAAAGGCAATGGATTCAAGTTGGTGCCGATGAACTTTCAGATGCACTTAGCCAACAATATAAAAATCCTGAAGTAACTTCGGCCCCATAGGCGAAGAGGTGATTTGCATTTCGATTGCAACTGTTACCTTAGTTGCCGAATGGGAAAGAATAAAAAGAGTGAAATCGGCGTGATTAAACGCTTCCTAAAAATGCTAAGTGGCGAACCTGATTCTAATGAGAGTCAGGAAGAGCAACTTTTGAAAATAGACGAAAACGATCCTATAGATGTTCGCTTTGCTAAGCGGTTCAATCATGAGGGCGGTAAATTCGTCTATTGTCAGAATATGGAGGAAGTTCAGCGTAGCCTGAGAATGATTGCTTCAGAACTAGAAGCAAAATCTTTTTATTGCCCTAATCCAGCCATTCGAGAGCAATTTAAAGAGTGTGATTTGTCTTTTACAGATTCAGAGTCTGCGACTGTTTTTATAACGGATTGCGAATGCTTGGTTGCTTTTATTGGGGCCGTTATGATCTCATCTAAACAAATGATGGGAAAAAAACTGGATCAACTTCCTGGAAAATATATCGTTGTCGCGAACACCTCTCAATTTGTAGATAAGCTTAATGCCGGGCTTACTATGATTCGCGAAAAGCACTCGGGTAGAATCCCAAATCAAATCACCACTTTACACGCTCCCTTACACAGGATAGAACTCGGTAATGAGGCGTCTACAACATCAAGAAAAGAACTATTCTTGCTTCTTCTTGAAGAATCCATCGCATGAACAATTTCACCAAACGCACGCTATCTGGCATTCTTTACGTCCTTATTCTTTTAAGTGGAATATGGTGGAAACCTCAAGGCTTTGTCCTTATGTTGTACATACTACAGTTGATGTGTGCAATTGAGACTTTAACACTGTTAAACCTCAACCGTGTCCTCCCAAGAAGCTTAGCTATTCTTGTAGGTTTACTTGCTTTTATTATCTCTGCACAAGTATTTTACGGAAATATTGTCCTTGGCGAACGTTGGCTATTGCCGCTGCTGTTCATTCTAGCGATCGCACATGTTGCAGCGCTAGCAGTATTAACTTTCATAAAGAGTCCTCGTGTCCGTTTAGTCAAAGTAGATTGGATTCACGCCACTCTCTATACTCTATTTCCTTTTACGGTACCGATGCTTGTCTTCGACATGAATGATCCGTGGTATATGCATTTTATGACTCTTACATTCGTTCTTATTTGGGTGAATGATACCTTCGCCTTTCTCTTTGGAAAAATGCTGGGTAAAACACTCTTAATTCCAAGACTATCTCCCAAGAAAACTTTTGAAGGATTGGCAGGAGGGGTAATTATGACCTTTATTGTTGCAATATTTATCATTCCCTACTTCTCTGATCGCCTCTCTCCTCTAGCCCTCTCAGGTATGGCCGCCATAACCGTGGTATTTGGAAATATTGGGGATCTATACGAATCTAAGATGAAGCGACGCGCAGATGTTAAAGACTCAGGAAATCTTATACCAGGACATGGAGGAATTTTAGATCGCCTCGATAGTTATTTATTGATCATGCCTGCCGCCAGCGCATTCATTTACTTTATCCTACCCTAATATGATTCATAAGGAAGGGCGCATGCCTATCTTGCTTTTGTTGCTGGTTTTTGGAGGAATCTACCTTTTCTTGGAAAATATTTGGCCTGTAAACAGACTAGTAACTACTGTTTTCTTGCTAATCTTCATTTTTCTAATTGGATTTTTTCTACAGTTCTTTCGCAACCCTAAGAGATATAGCAACACAGCAGAAAATGAGCTAATTGCTCCAGCCGATGGCAAAGTTGTAATTATTGAGAAAGTTCTAGAAACAGAGTATTTCGAAGACGAAAGAATGCAGGTTTCCATTTTCATGTCTCCGATTAACGTGCATGTTAACCGATTTCCACTTAACGGAATAGTGCGATACTCTAAATATCACAAGGGCAAGTTTTTAGTAGCATGGAATCCCAAATCTTCTTTGTTGAACGAAAGAACCACTGTAGTTGTAGAACCAAAAGAGCATGAAGCCATCCTCTATCGTCAAATTGCTGGAGCTTTGGCTAGAAGGATTATAAACTATGCTAAAGAAGGTATGATAGCTAAAAAAGGCTCAGATTCTGGATTTATACGATTTGGATCTAGAGTTGATTTACTTTTACCATTGGAATCTGAAATCTTAGTTAATATTGGAGATATTATGAAAGGCGGAGAAACCATTGTTGCACGCATTCCTAAAAAGTAATACGGTCTTTATCATTGATGAATCAAGAAGAAATAAAAGATTTAGACTCTGTCTTTGAAGAGCATGTTCGCCTTGGCAATTCAATGCCCCCACAAACGGCCGACAATATGCTCATAGCCTATGCTTATTTCAAGCAAGCTAGTGAGGGTGACAATACACATGAACGACCCACCCATTCGGATGTTATCCGCACTTTTAAACACGATTCTTGGAAAAGGCTTGCTGGTATGGATCAGATAGAGGCAAAAAAGCTCTATATCAAGCACATAAAAATGTTAATTCAAATTTCTAAGGAAGAAGGCAGACTTTAACCTAGGGCCTTTTCTTTGCGTTTTGCAATAATCTCTAAAACCCAAATTAGCTGCTCTTTTTCATTCAAATTTGAATTGTCAAGTTCAATGGCATCATCAGCTTTCAATAAAGGACTATCCAATCTCTCTTGATCTTGTTTATCTCTTTTTAATAAATTTTCTTTAACCTCTTCTCGGTCTACAACTGTTCCCTTAGACCTTAACTCAGCATACCTTCTTTCGGTTCTTATATCCGGATCTGCCGTCATATATAACTTTAACTCAGCATTGGGGAATACAACAGTTCCAATATCTCTACCATCCATTACAACTGAGCCTTCTGAACCCATTCTTTGCTGATCCTTTACCATGGCTTTGCGAACTTGCGATATAGAACTCACTATACTTACCACGGAATTAACCTCCATCGAACGCAAATCTTTTTCAACCTCCTTGCCATTCAAATATATTTCAGATTCTCCAGAGTTCACATTGTACTGAAATTCAATTTTAATGAATTCCAAAGCATCAACTATTCCTTGTACATCCACCTCAGAATCTGAACGTATTAGACCATTTTCTATTCCATACAGCGCTACTGCCCTGTACATTGCACCGCTATCGACATACTTATACCCAAGTTCCCGAGCAATTGCTTTGGCTAAGGTACTCTTCCCCGTACTTGAAAAGCCGTCAACGGCAATGGTGAACCCTTTCATCTACTTCTTTTTATACTTGTCTATATCTATTGTTAAACCTACCTGATTGGTGGCCCCCGCTACATGATGTATTGATCTAGAATAATTAAAAAATGTTTTAAAAATTCGAATTCCAAATCCAAAAGACAATCCAGCAGACGACCTTCTTGTAAGCATACTCATTTCCGCTCTTCTGCGAAAACTATAGGCTGTATGAAAATGAAAACCTGGAACCATCTGAAACTCTGCTCCAATTAAAACATGCCTCATAAACATTTGACCAAAAGAAACTTTCTGATCTAAGAATTCTCCTGTTAGAGGATCAACTTGACTGAGATTTGGATTGAAATAACTCAAATCCCACCTCTGCAAATGTTCTAAGGTTACATGCCATCGAAATGGCATGTGTTCAAATTTATTAGACACCCCAAACTGTATCTCGAAGGGAAGAGGCTCCTTAACCCCAGAATAGGTAGTCAATTGGGTGCCCATATTCCTTAATAACAGTGAGAATGTAATATTTTTTTCTGGAATTCGATAGCTTGCGGCCACATCGGCAGCCAGCCCCCAGGACGTGTACGATTCTAAAACTGAATTTATTATTTTGAATTGAATTCCAATATTCCAGTTGGTATCAATTTGTCTTGAAGCAGATAGAAGAAACGCATAATCAGCAGCTGTAAATGAACCTGTGATAATGCCTTGAAAATTTGCAGCATCGAATTGGCCATAGTTCAAGTATTTCATACCCGCTTGAAAAGTGGCCCATCCTTTTTTATGATAAACATAGCTCGCTTCAGCACTGCTAATACCAACGGGAAAATTTAGATTGCTTATTGCAATCTGATTGTGCATAGACGGACGTAACATTGACGGATTCGCCAAAGCAAAATTTAAGTCGTTCTCATCAAATGCAACCGCTTTCGAACCCAAACCCGCCAAGCGAGGAGAAGAAACTACATCGAGAAAATTGTAAACACCACGCCCTCCAATCTGGGCTTCAGATCTGATAAACAGCAATATAAAAGCAAAAGAAAGGAGAATCCTCATGGTCTGCAAATTAGACATCACAAGGCAGAAACGCGTAGTTATTCTCAAGATTGTTATGAAAGGGAGATTGGCTTATCAACTTTTAACTTTAGCAACGCTCTATCCGTCACTTCATTCATCCATTTTACGTAAGAAAACACAAGACCCTTTGTATAAACCTCACCCATTTCCTCTACATCCTTGCGGTTGTCTTCACACAAAATTATCTCAGTAATTCCAGCTCTTTTTGCTGCTAAAATCTTCTCTTTAATACCCCCAACAGGAAGCACCTTTCCTCTTAATGTAATCTCTCCAGTCATGGCAATTTTACCTCTAACCTTTTGCTGGGTAAAGAGAGAAGCCAAAGCCGTTAACATAGTTACTCCCGCTGAAGGTCCATCTTTAGGAGTTGCACCTTCTGGAACATGAATATAAACATCCCAATTCTTGAATGTATCCGATACAATACCAAAATCGTCGGCATGAGATTTTAAATAAGCCATGGCAATAGAGGCCGATTCTTTCATAACATCACCCAAATTTCCAGTAACAGTCATTTTACCTGTTCCCCTACTCAATGCAGATTCTATAAAAAGTATATCTCCACCTACTGGCGTCCATGCCAATCCTGTTACCACACCTGCGACATCATTTCCTTGATACTTATCCCTATTTAGTCTCTCAGGACCTAGTATTTTCGAGATCTCTTCAAGAGACGGTGAAGGATGGTATTCCTCACCTGTTGCAACCTTCATAGCCAAGTTTCGCACAATCTTAGCAATTGTTTTTTCTAAGCCTCTTACGCCTGATTCCCGCGTATATCCTTCTACAATAAGGTCCAAAACCTTCTTAGACAATTTTAAATCACCCCTTTTTAAACCATGTTCTTCCAATTGTTTTGGAAGAAGATATTTCAAGGCAATCTCAATCTTTTCTTCCATTGTATAGCCGGTAATCTCAATGATTTCCATTCTATCGCGGAGAGCAGGCTGGATGGAGCCCAAATTATTGGCTGTTGCAATAAATAAAACCTTAGAAAGGTCATATCCCAATTCAACAAAATTATCCGTGAAGTTATTATTCTGTTCTGGATCTAAAACCTCAAGCATTGCACTAGATGGATCTCCTTGTCCACCGTAGGAAATCTTATCAATTTCATCGAGTACGAAAACTGGGTTTGAAGTACCTGCCTTTTTTACGGATTGAATAATTCTTCCCGGCATTGCGCCTATATAGGTTTTTCTATGCCCTCTTATTTCGGCTTCATCTCTAAGACCGCCCAATGCCACTCGGATGTATTTTCTATTCAATGCTTTTGCAATCGATTTCCCTAAAGAAGTCTTTCCTACACCCGGAGGCCCGTATAAACACAATATGGGAGATTTCATATCTCCTTTTAACTTTAAAACGGCTAGATACTCTAGAATTCGTTCTTTCACTTTTTCAAGACCAAAATGATCTTTATCCAAAATCTTTCTCGCCTTTACTAAATCAAAATCATCTTTAGAAACATGATTCCACGGCAACTCAAGAAGCAATTCTAGATAGTTTCGCTGAACCGAATACTCAGGCATTTGAGGATTGGTTCTCTGAAGCTTAGAAAGCTCTTTGTCAAACGTTTTTGCCACCTCTTCTGGCCATTTCTTTTTTGAAGATTTCTGCCTTAATTCTTCTACCTCAATCTCGTAAGAGTTTCCGCCTAACTCTTCTTGGATAGTTTTCATTTGTTGATGTAGAAAATACTCCCTTTGTTGTTGGTCGAATTCTGTCTTAACTTTCGATTGTATTTCATTTTTCATTTCGAGCATTTGAAGCTCGGTAGTCAAATGACGCAAAACAGAATTGGCCCGCTTGGAAAGATCTATTTCTTCTAAAAGCGCTTGCTTTCCTTCCACCTCTAAGTTCATGTTTGAAGCAATGAAGTTTACCAAAAATGCATTGCTTTCTATACTCCGGACGGCAATAGAGGCTTCCGAAGGAATATTGGGTGACTCTCTAATGATGGTAAGGGCCATATCCTTAACCGAATCTATTAGGGCCTTGAAGGCCTGGGTCTCTTTCTTGGGTCTCTTTTCATTAAGCGGATGAATCCTTCCTCTTAAATAAGGCTCAGTTTCCGTAATTTCATCTAACACAAACCTTCTTTTGCCTTGGATGATAACCGTAGTATTTCCATCTGGCATTTTGAAAAGCTTAATAATTTTAGCCAGTGTTCCCACTCCAAACAAGCCGCTGGGTGTAGGATCTTCATCGTTCATATCGCGTTGCGCAATAATACCAATGACCCCTTTTGTCTTTTGAGCTTCTTGTAAAAGCTTAATTGACTTATCTCTTCCAGCCGTAATTGGAATAACTACACCAGGGAACAAAACCGTGTTGCGTAGAGGAAGAATTGGAACCTCCTCAGGCAAATCATCGCTTTCCATAGCCGACTCATCATCAGCCGACATGAGAGGTATAAAATCAGGATCGCTATCCGATTTAGAAATAAAGAAATTGTGGAAATTCAAAATATCTTCAGGTAAATTCATTGAGTCAATGTGTCAGTAAACCCAATAAATCTTGGGTAGATGCTAATAAAACAAGCTATGTGCCGAAAATAGAAACCCGTCAGTTTGACTGACCTTCTCCATTCAACGAGTAAACTTCCTTTAATATTTCTATTTCTATACTATCTAATTCAATTCCCCTACGGGCCATCATTCTATCTGCCGTTTCCATTGCCTTTTCGAAACGATAGGGAATTAAACCCGAAGCTCCACCCCAGCTAAAAGAAGGAATGTAATTCCTTGGAAAACCAGAACCGAAGATATTACTAGAAACACCCACGATAGTGCCTGTATTAAACATTGTGTTAATACCACTCTTGGAGTGATCTCCCATTATCAATCCGCAGAATTGTTGCCCAGTTGAGATGAATTTCTTCTCGACATAACTCCAAATCTTTACTTCGTCGTAGTTATTTTTAAGGTTTGAGTTATTTGTATCGGCGCCTAGATTACACCATTCACCCAATACCGCATTGCCCAAAAAACCATCATGGCCTTTATTGGAATATCCGAAAAGTATAGAGTTATTAATCTCTCCACCTGCCTTGCAATATGGCCCTAAGGTTGTTGCTCCATATATTTTGGCACCCATCTTTAATTGACTATGTTCTGCCAAGGCAAGTCCTCCTCGAATCATACACCCTTCCAAAATAGAAGCTTCATCGCCAACATAGATGGACCCTGTATTCGCATTTAAAATACTGGCTTCAACGGAGGCGGAAGGTTCTAAAAATATCCTTCCTCCTAAAACAGTATTACTCTTAGATATCTCAGCACTTTCCCGACCTTTTGTCAGTCGATCAAAGTCATGTTCAAGCTCTGCTCCATTTTCTGCAAACAGTTGCCATGGAAAACGACATAGCCTAAAATCACCGAGAAATGGAATCTCTTCAACACCTGAAGGCAAATCAACATCCTCCCAAGACTGAGTTGACATAAATCCAAGAAGAGCATTCTCTGCTACCAAAGCTTGTCCATCTTCTAACTCTACAAGAGAATCAATTAATTCCGGACTAGGACATAGTCCTCCATTAACGTATAGGTTTAGTCCAGTAGGTTGATGAGGGTATTTTCTCTGCAGATATTCTACAGTACGAAAAGATGGGGGAAGCCCCATATCCTTCTCCCATTTTTCTGAAATGGTAAGTATGCCCCAGCGCAAAAGGCCCATGGGCCTAGTAAATGTCAGTGGGAGCAATTGATCTCGTTCTTTTCCGTCGAAGAGGATTAAGTTCATATTTTGAAAATTGAAAGTGCGTAAAATAGAAAAAGCCTCCTTAAAAAGGAGGCTTCTTGTATTATCAAATGTCGAAATTTACTTTGAGAATTTCGAGTAACGATTTCTGAATTTGTCAACACGACCTGCCGTATCGATCAATTTCTGTTTTCCTGTGTAAAATGGATGGCTAAAGCCAGAAATTTCCATCTTAATAAGTGGATATTCAACTCCATCAACTACTTCAGTATCTCGCGTATCTGCGCAAGAACGAGTAATAAACTGGTCTCCCGTTCCCATATCTTTGAAAACGCAGAGGCGATAATTGCTAGGGTGTATGTCTTTTTTCATTTTTGTGTGTAAGCTTAGGATTTTGCCCAAGTCCAATACTAAAAGGGGTGCAAAGATAGTTCTATTTCAACTTAAAGCAAACATATCAAAAAGACATTTAAACAGTCACTAGCTTTGCAAGCCATGCGAAACATATTTTCTTTAGGCATCCTTGGCCTTCTACTTACCTTTTCATGCCGAAAAGATCCCGTTGAAATAAGGAATGCTAACAATCTTGAATTCTCTCAAGACACCGTCTTTTTAGACACTGTCTTTTCTACTATTGGATCTTCTACTCGCATCCTAAAAGTCTTTAATAGAAGCAATAACGATGTAAATATCCCTGCAATACGCTTCGGAAAAGGTAGTTCATCCTATTTCAGAATGAATGTTAATGGTAAGTCTGGAAAAGAAATACTAAACACGGAAATCCTAGCAAAGGATAGTTTGTATATCCTTTTAGAGGTTACTGCAGATGTACTTGGGGCCCCAGAATTACTCTACACAGACAGCCTAGTTTTTAATCTAGAAGGCAAAAGTCAGGACGTAAAACTTGTAACTTTAGCAAAAGACGCCTTTTTTCACCTTCCGAACCAGACCGATACATTAGGAAACTTGATTCTCCGGTACAAGGTTATTGCAAACGACACCACTTGGTCAAACAGTAAACCGCATGTCGTTTATGGGTACATTCTCGTTGCTTCTGGGGCAAAACTGACGATTCCTGAAGAAACTCAAGTTCATTTTCATTCGGGTTCAGGAATTATTGTAGCCGGCAGTCTTGAAGTAGATCCTTTCGGACTATCTAAATATGATCGACCTGTGGTTTTTCAAGGAGATCGTTTGGAGCCTTGGTACGAAGACGTTCCTGGACAATGGGGTGGTTTATTAGGCGGGATTTTGCTTCTAGGCGAAAGCAGTAGCAACCTCATTCAAAACACCATTATTAAAAATGCTACCATAGGATTGCGAATAGATAGTAATAATACGGGCAGCAGCAATGTAAGCCTTAAAAATCTCAGAATATTTAACTCTTCTCGCGTTGGCCTTTACGGCGGATTTGCTCATTTAGAGGCGGAAAACACTGTAGTTGCCAATAGCGGTTTATATAATCTCTATGTTCTAGGTGGAAGATACCGATTCATCCATTGCACTTTTGCAAATTATTGGCCTTATGGAACTCGAAATACTCCTTCGATTGGCCTTTTCAACTTTTTTGAAGACGGGAATGGAAGCCGAAGAACGAGAGATGTAATCGACTGTTATTTTGGCAATTGCATTGTCTATGGCAGTCAAACCAGTGAGCTAGCTATTGGAGAAGAAACGACTGGTCTAATGAATTACAAATTCAATTCGGCTTTATTACGCATTGAGCCCGAACCAGAAGACGGCAGTTACGATCTAACTGATTTGAGTCGATTTGAAAATATTTTCATTAATCAAGATCCTAATTTCGCCAATGCCTTCCGCAATGATTACGACTTAGATACGCTCTCTCAAGCTATGGACAGAGCTAACCTAATAGATGGGGCGCAAGTACCCCTTGATATAAAAGGACAGTTTAGGAGCTTCAACGGGATACCCGATTTAGGGGCATTTGAGAGAGTTGAGTAAATACTAAATGCGTTTAATGCTACAACCCATTTGTTTGGTTTCAGCAGGATTTGGGTTTTTACCAGCCATCATATTTACAATAGCATCTTGCAAATAAAATTTTTCAGCTTCCTTATTCTTATTCTCGTATTTATCGTTGATACTTCCCTTGTAGATCAAATTTAGATCCTTATCAAATAGATAAACATGAGGTGTGGTTTTCGCTCCAAAGGCATTCGCTAATAGACTTCCTTCATCCACCAAATAAGGAGAATTATAACCCATAACTTGAGCATGAGTAACCATTTCTTCAAAAGAATCTCCCCCCTGTCTCTTTGCCTGATTGCTGTTTATCAACGCCATTCCAATTGAATTTCGCTCAGTTATTTGCCCTAAAAGAGGGTATTGATCTTCCCAGCCAACAACGAATGGACAAGTATTGCAACTAAAAATAACCAAGAGCCCATTCTCTTCCTTGAGATCAAAAAGGCTGTAATCTCCACCGGAAACATCCTTCATTTTAATATCGGCCATAGGAGCTTTATCTCCAATATTTAATCCATCTAATGGAAGCCTAAACGCAGATAAAAGAACAAAGACCGCGAAAACTAAAATGGAAACATACTTTTTCATAGCAATTCATTTATTATACGACACAATGGTAACCAAAATGTTCAAACAAAAAAAAGGGCCTTCCAATTAATCTTGGAAGGCCCTCAAAATGAACTTTGTCTTAAAAAAGCTAAAGATTCCTTTTAGATAAAAAAGAAATCAAAGCCAATTACATTTTTCTTCTAACCAATGTCATTTCATCGATTAGGTGTTTTGCTCCGGCATATTTATCAATAATAAAAAGGGTGTAGCGGATATCAACACTTATTGTGCGCTGCAAATTTTCTTCAAAAAAGATATCTCCACTCATGGCTTCCCAGTTACCATCGAAAGCGGTTCCAATGAGTTCACCGTAAGCATTAATTACAGGGCTTCCACTATTTCCTCCCGTTATGTCGTTATTGGAAATAAAGTTCACAACTAAATCGCCATTTTCATCGGCGTATGGACCATAATCTTTTGCCTCGTATAGCTCCTTTAATTTAGCGGGAACAATAAACTCATCATCCGAAGGATCTTCTTTTTGCATTATTCCCTCAATAGTGGTTATGTTCTCGTATTTCATGCCATCCTTTGGAGCATAACTACCCACCACTCCATAAGTTACTCTGATAGTACTATTTGCATCTGGAGAGAATTTCTTGTTTGGCAACATTTCGCGAATACCCGCAGTGAATAGGCGGTATCCCTTATCTAACATATCCTGAGCACCTTCTGTACCTTCTCCTCCATTTCTATAAAGCTCATAGGCTTCATCAGAAATACCGAACATGATATCCTCTTCCAATTTATCAAAATCTGGATTTTCAATAGCCGCCATCAATTTGTCTTTCGATGCCAAAACGGATTTTTTCCAGATTTTATCTGTTAGCTTCTGCATTTTACCATTGTACTTCTTTATGAACCCAGGTTGATGTGCCTCGTTTATATCGTCTGCATACAATTGAAATAATTGAGTCATCAAGTCTTTTTCTAAGGGCTCATGATAGTCTTTATAAAACTCCTCTGCCATTCCTTTCAAAGCTGGTCGTAGGCGCTCACCCATTTGTTGGTATTTCGCTTCCGCTGCTTTAATCTTTTCAGCATCCTTTGTCTTTTTTGCCTCCTTTAGTTCATCAGCACTAGCCTTCCAAGCCTCAAAAGATCTACCCATTCTCAATCCAAA
Source organism: Cryomorphaceae bacterium (assembly GCA_017858515.1). GTDB lineage: Bacteria > Bacteroidota > Bacteroidia > Flavobacteriales > Schleiferiaceae > RFXV01. The sequence goes on from JAFMBM010000003.1 coordinate 31,876, forward strand.
TAAAACCATACTTGGACCAAGTAAAATGGCCTCTCTGTTGTAAACTTCAGAAACAACAAATGGATCTGTTGTTGCATAGCCTTGACTAAACATATTGAGTACCTCTCCATACTTTTTAGTACGAGTAGCATCCGCTTTTAACCAAGTATCGAACTGATCTTCAAGCTTCTTCTTTTTATCAAAGACTTTGTTGTTCTTCAACTGCTCAGTTTGTCCGATATAGTACTTCCAATAATTCGCAGTACTTGCATAGTTGGAAGCGTATTGAATTCGAACCTTTGGCTCGGCCTCCATATACTTGCGCATAATGGCCAGTTTTAAGTCGCGCACACGAACTACAGCGGGATTGTATTTATCGATCGCCTGTTTAACCCCAGCAGAGCTCAAATAACGATCTGTTGAGCCAGGGAATCCAAAAACCATTGAAAAGTCACCTTCTTCTACTCCATCCAAGTTAACTGGTAAAAAATGTCTTGGATTTAACGGAATATTCTCTGCACTATAGTCTGCTGGTTTTCCATCTGGACCCGAATAAATTCGGAAAATAGAGAAATCTCCTGTATGCCTTGGCCACATCCAATTGTCTGTATCTCCACCATATTTTCCAACAGAACTTGGAGGAGCTCCTACAAGACGAACATCTTTATAAGTCTCCATTACGAATAAATAATATTCATTCTCATGGAAAAAGGAACGAACAAAACCGTTGTAATGCGTTCCTTCTGTGGCAGAAGCCACCAATGTTTTACCTATCTCCGCCGCCTTATTTGCGCGATCTTCTTCAGACATTTCATCTGTTAACTCAGCATTGATTTTTTCTGTTACATCCTCAATTCGAACTAAAAAGGTTGCCGTTAAGCCCTGATTTGGAAGCTCTTCCGATCTATTCATGGCCCAAAAACCATCTTTTAGATAATCGTTCTCTACTGAACTATGAGTTTGGATGGCATCATAACCACAGTGATGGTTTGTTAAAAGCAGCCCTTCTCTAGAGATCACTTCAGCGGTACAGAATCCGCCTAAGGAAACAATTGCATCCTTTAAAGAAGACTTGTTTACACTGTACACTTCCTCGGCACTCAGCTTAAGGCCGAGAGCTTTCATATCTGAGTAATTCAAATTGGCCAAGAAATGCGGTAGCCACATGCCTTCATGTGCCGAAAGTTGCAAGCTCATTAACAGAACCGCAACTAAGCGTATCATTTTCTTCATAAGATAGTTTTAGAAAGGCGCAATAATAACTCAAAAGAAGAGAATGAGGAGCAATTCATTCTATTAATTCCAAGGTTTAACCTGATTTTTACAGAATCAAGAAAATTTAGAATCGCTTGGTGTACTTGTGACAGTACGGAGTCCCTCCTTTTATATCGTAATAATCCTGATGATAATTCTCAGCTGGCCAAAATTTGGCCGACTCTAAAACCGCTGTTGCCACAGAAATTCCTTTTGCCTCAAGAAGTGCAATTAACATTTCTGCAATGGCCTTTTCATCATTAGATGAATAGAAAATAGCCGAGCGATACTGAGAGCCGATATCTGGGCCCTGGCCATTGGCCTGCGTTGGATCATGTGTTTCAAAAAAAGTACGCGCCAAAGTTTCATAGTCCACTTTAGATGGATCATACTGAATTTCAATGGCTTCATAATGCCCGGTACGACCCGTGCAGACTTCCTTGTAAGTTGGATTCTCGACACTTCCGCCCGTGTACCCAACTGTAGTGGAAATTACTCCATCAATACGCTTCATATAATATTCCGTTCCCCAGAAACATCCTGAAGCAAATACTGCCCTTTTTGTTATTCCATTATTCATATTCGTCAATTCAGATTTAGGTTGTTGAGCACAAGAAGTAAAAAAACCCAATGCGGTCAAACAGAAAAGAAATATTTTCATAAGTGTTGAAATTTGTTTTCCAAAGTAAGAACAACAAAACTTCAATAAAGGTCGCTGAAATGACTTATTACATCCACTTTACTAAGAGTTCGGCTATTTGAACTGCATTTGTAGCCGCCCCTTTTCTCAAATTATCAGCCACAATAAAAAGATTGATAGCCTTCGGATTTGAATGGTCTAATCGAATTCTTCCAACAAAAACTTCATCTTTATCCTTCGAATAGAAAGGCATGGGATAGATTTTCTCAGACGGATTGTCCTTCACTTCCACTCCAAAAGACGTAGCCAAAATCTCTCTGATTTCAGATACATTAGGTATTTCAGCAAACTCTATGTTTACACTTTCTGAATGCCCTCCTGTAACGGGTACACGGACTGCCGTAGCGCTCACTTTAACGGAAGCATCACCCATGATTTTTACTGTTTCGTGGGTCAACTTCATTTCTTCTTTGGTGTAGTCGTTCTCTAAGAATAGGTCGCAATGAGGAATTAGATTCAAATCAATTTTATAGGGATAAACCATATTGGCCTTCTCGCCCTTTCTTTCGGCTTCCATTTGCTCAACAGCCTTGTAACCCGTACCGGTAATGCTCTGATATGTAGATACAATGACACGATGTATGCCATATCTTTTGTGCAAGGGCGATAAAACCATAACCAATTGAATGGTAGAACAATTCGGATTAGCAATAATTCTATCCTCCTTTGAAAGGAGATAACCATTTACCTCTGGAACTACTAGTTTAACAGAGGGATCCATTCGCCAAGCGGAAGAATTATCGATAACTCTAGTTCCAATTGCAGCAAATTTAGGAGCCCATTCCAAGGATACATCTCCACCTGCAGAGAAAAGAGCTAAGTCTGGCTTGCGATCCAAAGCTTGTTCCATAGAAATCACTTCCAGTTCTTGATCTCCAAAAACTATTTTTTTTCCTACACTCTTTTCAGAGCCAACCATAAGAAATTCTTTGGCTGGAAAGGAACGATTATACAGAACCCGTCTCATCTCTTGACCGACCATACCAGTTGCGCCTACTATTGCTACAATCATTTCTTTGATAAATAGATTTACAGAATGAAAGCCCTCATTCTTCTCTTTACTTTTGTTTCTGTTACTGCCCAAACTCAATGGAATCAAGACTTTAATAGTCCATTTTCCTTCTCTAATCACGGTATAATAGGAGACACTTTGGATTTCCAAGTCGATTCTACCAACCAGCTAAAGCTTCAAGCAATTCCTCAAACACACTCCTCTTTTCTCGCTTTTCCTTCAGCAATAAACCATCAAGCAAGCTACGAATTTGAGCTTTCTCTTGGGTTCAATCCGTCTTCATCCAACTATGCAAAAGTATTCGTCTGGTCGGATGTTGCAAACCCTTCCTCAGCTAATAATGGCGTTTTTATAGCTATTGGAGGAACTACGGAAGATCGAATTTCACTTTATGGCTTAAACCAAGGTCAAAATCAACTCTTGGTTGAGTCTACTGCCGACTTTCTAAATGAAGTCAATTTGGAATTAAAAATAAAGCTAGAATTGGATAGCCTAGGGAATTATCACCTATGGGTACAGAAAGGAATAGACTCTATGATATATTTAGGGAATGGCTTTTTTTTCTCTTCCTCTCCTTCAAATTATTTTTCTCTCGAGTGCATTTACACCTCTACGCGTTCAGATAAATTCACCTTCGATAAAATTTTAGTAGCTGGCAGTGAGATGGAAGATAAAGAAGGACCAAGGATTCTTAGATTGCGCACCAATTCTCGTAAAGAGATACTCCTTAATTTCAGTTTAGACTCGGATACTGCAGAGTTAAAAGACCCTGACCATTTTAGGTTATTCCCTGGAAATCACAAGACATATAACCTCCGATACCGAGCATCTTACAGAGAGCTTACTCTCTCCTTTGATGAAAGTTTAACTGACAGTTTGCAATATGCCTTAGAGATTACTTCTATTCCTGATGAATCTGGAAATCTGCTTGACACAATCCTCAATAATTTGAGTTTCTACAAGCCAAAAAAAGGTGATATTCTCTTTTCAGAGGTGTTGTTCGATGCCGAACCTCCCGTTCAACTACCTGAAGAAGAGGGAATAGAAATCTATAATAGAAGATCGTTTCCCATTGTTTTGAGCGACTGGATTCTTTCTAACGGTAATCTTAACTTTAGAATAGACTCCTTTTCAATCAAAGGACATTCGTTTGCGTGGATAGCAAATAATCCTGAACCATGGTCTTCCATTGTTCCCGAGCAAGATATTTTGCCCGCTCCATTAGCGTCTAATTTTCTATTAACCGAAGAAGGGAAGGTTTCCCTCTCAGACTCATCATCCTTTATTATTGATCAATTCCATTATTCAAAAGAAATGTTCAATAGTGAGCCCAAAAAATTAGGCGGATGGACCTTAGAACGCAGCGCTCTTATTAGTCCTTGCGGTTCTCCGAATCTTTGGTCTGAATCCATTCATTCTTCTGGTGGTACCCCTGGTAGTGAAAATAGTATCTCGGAAACTTATGTGGATGAAAATCCACCTTATTTGGAGTATTTCGGAAAAGTAAACGACAGTACACTTCAACTAGTTTGGAGCGAAGACATTCACTTAACCGGAATACCAATAGTGAATGAAGACTTCGCAATTCTAGACAGCTTTTGGGTAAATCCGTTAATAGAATCACGGCTCTATCTTCAATTCCAAGCCAAAATTCCCGCCTCAAATTCATTTAAACTCGAACTTGGGTCTTATTTAAAAGACTGCATTGGAAATCCTTCGCACTACGAGACCATCGAGCTTTCTTTTCCTGAACCACTTCTCTCAAAGGGTTTGCAAATTGAAGAGGTTCTGTTTAATCCAAATGAGAAGCAAGTAGAATATGTAGAAATCGTCAATAGAGGGCTTAAGACTTTCGATATCAAAGGTCTGCGATTCTGGATCGCATCGGATACATTCTCTTCCCAAATGAATAGCAGCGCTCCATTAGTTGAAAGTAGAATAGTTCAAGCAGGAGAGCGGGTTTGCTTAACAAAGCAAGCACCCCGTGATTTCGATGATCTCTTCTATTCATCGAAACACTATTTTGTTGAAATTCAAGACTTTCCTAATTTATTGTCAACCGAGAGTTCCATAGGAATAACAAGTATATCACTAGAGAATATCGATAAGGCAACGTATAGCGTCCAATTTCACAGCCTACTTTTGAGAGATACAAAGGGTTACAGTCTTCAAAGAATTTCTTTTAATAACGAAGCCCATCAAGCACTAGATTGGAGGAGCGCCGAGCCTTCTCCTGGGATTCCATCGGCACAAATTGAAGAAGCAGAAAATTATGTAATACAGTTCAATGAGGAATGCTGGAAGAGGAGGAGCAACGAGAATCTACAATTAGAAATTTCAAAGCCTTTAGAATCAGCACTTTTGGACTTGAGGCTTTTTGCTTTGAATGGAAATGAAATCTGCAAAATTACCGAGAGACATTGGATCTCTGGATCTACAAATATTTCTTGGAATGGCCTTAGAAGCAATGGAGAAGTCATTTTACCAGGTATCTATTTCCTGGTAGCAAACTTGTATTTCGAGAATGGCACAAAACGAAAAGAAGTACATGCATTTTCTATTTGCGACTAAACAATCGTTTGTACTTTTCGACCATGACAAGCAAAGAAGAAAAACTGCAAGACTTTGATGCCAATGGACTTGCTTTAAGCGGACAACTCTATGGCCTGCCCTTTACTCCAGAAGAATGTGAAATTGTACTAATCCAAGCTCCTTGGGAAGCAACAGTATCTTATCGAACCGGCACTGCGGGTGGTCCAAAAGCTATTCTCGATGCCTCTGCGCAAGTAGATCTTTATGATTCTTTCTTGTCAGATGGTTGGAAACGAGGATTTGCATTCTTACCCGAAGATTTGGGATTATCCGAGCTTAGTTTTAAAGCTAGGGAACAAGCAGAAATACAACTCGATGCCTTAAGTAATGGCGAATCGAATTCTGAGGCGGTAGACTTTGTAAATCAGTCTTGTATAAACATGATTGATCTCATTAAAAATAAAGCCACTACTTGGTTAGAACAGGGCAAAATAGTTGGCTTGGTTGGAGGAGATCACAGTACTCCGCTAGGACTAATGAAAAGCATAGCGAAAAAATATCCTTCATTTGGAATCCTTCAGATAGACGCTCATATGGATTTGAGAAAGGCATTTGAAGACTTCAAATATTCCCATGCCTCCATCATGTATAATGCATTAGAAGAAATTCCAGCTATCAGTAAACTCGTTCAGGTAGGAATTAGAGATTATTGCATAGAAGAAGTGGAGTATGCTCATTCAAATAGAGTTGTCTACTTTTTAGATTCAGCCGCTAAGAAAAAGCAACTCATGGGTTCTAGTTGGAGTGAAATAGTGGATACTATTATTTCAAGCCTTCCTGAAAACGTTTATATAAGCTTTGACATCGATGGACTCGAGCCCTCCTTATGTCCGAATACTGGCACCCCAGTCCCAGGTGGTTTACGGTGGGAGGAAGCGATTTATCTTCTAGAGGAGTTGGTTTTGAGTAAGAAAAGAATTGTTGGATTTGATTTGAATGAAGTCACTCCTGCAACCGATAATGAATGGGATGCTTCAGTAGGTGCACGTTTACTTTTTAAGCTGTGCAACTTAGCCATAGCGAGTAAAGAATCTCTGTCTTAATCGGAGTTGCGTTTATTCAATATTCGAACCTGTTCTTCGAGAGCATTTTTATGAATCACTCGAAATAACTCGTGAATCATACTGGACGAAAGCTTACTCTCATTTGCGGCTTGTTTTCGTGTTTCAACAATTTCCATCCATCTTTTTAATTGAAAGATAGCTAGGTTGTGTTTATCCTTTTCATTCGCAATTTCCCTTATAATCTCTAATCGCTTGGCTACAATTTGAATTAATTCATGGTCTACTTCATCTATTTGAGCCCTCAATTTTTGTAACTCATTCGACACCAAAATATTACCATTGATCTGATCACGAATAGTCAAACTGGCTATCACCTCTTTTAATCGCTTTGGTGTTAGTTGTTGATCTGCATCACTCAGTGCTCTTTCAGGATTATTATGTGCCTCAACCATTAATCCGTCTAGACCGAGATCAAGTGCAATTTGACAAACTTCTGGCACCAATGCTCTTTTTCCAGCGATATGGCTCGGATCGCAAAGAATAGGAACTTCTGGAACTCTTTCCCTTAATTCTACAGCCAGTTCCCAACCCGCCTCATTTCTATAAGGTGAAGCCGCCAAACTGAAATAACCTCTATGAACCGCTCCGATTGACTGAATACCAACCTGCTCAAAGCGCTCCAGTGCACCTATCCATAAATTTATTTCTGGATGAATTGGATTCTTCACCAGTACATTGACATCCGCCCCACGCATTGCTTCTGCCAATTCTTGCACATAAATAGGGTTCACTGTTGTTCTAGCCCCAATCCAAAGTATAGACACCCCTGCCTTTAAACAGGCCTCTACATGCTCCGTTTTGGCTACCTCTGCTGCAACAGGAAGTCCAAGTTCATTTCCGGCTTCAATTAGCCAGGGAAGAGACTGTTCGCCAATCCCCTCAAAGCTGCCTGGTCTAGTTCTCGGCTTCCATATTCCGGCTCTCAAACCAAAAAGTCCAGGAATAGCGGCTAATTCCCTGCTCGTTTCTAAAACTTGTTCATAGCTTTCAGCGCTGCAAGGCCCTGCAATGAGCATTGGACTATTACCATTTGACCTGAAGAAAGACTCCTTTTTAAGTACCATATATTCTTAACATTCAATTGCCTATTCCGTTCTCAATTCAGCGGATTTTTTCGGCAAACCTCCCACGACCACCACAATCTCCCCTTTAGGAGCGACCGATTCGAAATGAACGATTAGGTCTTGTAAACTTCCTCTTTTATGCTCTTCAAACAACTTAGTAAGTTCTCTACTAACGGCAACCTTTCTATCCAAGCCGAAAAAAGGCACCATCTCTTTTAAAGTTCTGAGAAGCCTATGCGGAGCTTCATAAAAGACTATCGTTCGCTGTTCCATGGAGAGCAACTCTAGTTTTGATGATTTTCCTTTCTTGGCTGGAAGGAATCCCTCAAAAATAAAGCGATCACATGGAAGGCCAGAGGCAACCAAAGCTGGAATAAAAGCCACTGGACCAGGAAGGCATTCTATTTCTATTCCCTGCTCTATGCATGCCCTTACTAATAGATAACCTGGATCAGAAATTGCAGGGGTACCTGCATCTGAAACTAATCCGACCTTCTGACCGTTCTTAATTAAACCGATGTATTGGTCTAGTACCTTGTGTTCGTTGTTTAAATGGAAACTCTTCAAGGGTTTAGAAATGCCAAAACGTTTGAGTAAAATCCCAGTGTTCCGCGTATCTTCCGCTAAGATTATATCCATCTCTTCTAGTATGCGCAAACTACGCGGTGAAGCATCCTCCAAATTTCCAATTGGAGTTGGTACAAGAAATAATTTCATTAATGCAAAGATCGCATGTGGATTGGTGTTCTTGTTTCTTTTTGGCTCTTTTAAATTAAATGCACAAGAAGAGCAACCGATTGATAAGGTTTTAAAAGTTCTTTCTTCTCCTTCTAGTGCTATGCCTGAAAAAGCTATTTCCATTTTGGAAAGCCATAGCTGGGAAGCCATTGCCTATTGGGACCCTGGAACTGAAGCCATTGTGACCAATTTATTTGAGGCCGTTCCGGATGTTTATCGATTTGACCGAGGAAACTTTAAAATCTTTCTACAAACACAAGGTGGAAAACCACAAACGGTAAACGGGAAGTATACCCTATTTGGATCTGAAATTCAGCTATTCAAAAAAGATCAAAATGAGATTATAGATCGTTGGAAGGTTCTCTTCTTAAGCAATGAGTACCTTGCATTGGATATGGGAGATTTGCATGTCTTTTTCGTTCTCCCCGACAACGATCCGTTTTAATAATTTTACAACAAAGGCAACATAAATGGCTATTCAGAAAAACAATGTCGAGATCAGTCGATTGCAAAAAGAAATTGCATCTTATCTAACCTTAGGTTCCACTGAAGTAATCTTTGAATTTGATGAATCCTCAACTTCAGTGCGCTTGAATTTAATTACGGTTAACCCCAGACACAATCAATCCTTCTTATTTCATTTGGTTGAAGGGCATAGCGAAGTAGAATGTCTTAAAGAAATGTTGGAGTACGTCAAGACCTACAAGGAAAAAAGAAGTAGCTACACTATACAATGGAGTTCTAAAATGGAAAATGAACTTCAAACTTCTTATTTCCGCGCGAAAGATATACCCGAAGCTATCGAAAAGCTTCAATTTGGAAGGGATCCTAATAGCCTTATTATTTTCAGCGTTGTTTTAAATCCAATGAGCTAATTTCAAGTGATTTTTCTTACAATATTATCAAGCGAAAAACCATTTAACTAAATGATTTGCAGACCTTAATAAATTTTCCTACTTTCATCACGCAAGAAGATGAGAAGTTAAATGGAAATGACAAACAAAACAAAAGCAACAATACAGATTGGTGGTGTGGTAGCCCTGATTGCTGGTATCGTGGCATTAGCCGTAATTTTAGCCACTTGAGAGAGCTGTGTCCTTTAGATTCTAAAGCATCTACTATCCTCAGGACAAGAATTAGGATAGCAAGGTGAATCAGTATCTAAAATGGATGATTGCTGGTGGTCTAGGTTGGGCTTTTGCAGGTCCAGTTGGTCTGATATTGGGTATTGCTCTAGGCAACATTATTGAAACATATTCTAATTCAAACAAAGAGAATGAGTCTGATTCTCCCAAAAGAAAACTAAAAGAATACTCCCAACCAGGAGATTTTGAAATTAGTCTATTAATACTTTCTGCCGTTGTAATTAAGGCTGATGGTATTTCAAAAACAGAGGAGCTCGATTACGTTAGAAGGTATTTCGCCAAAATGTACGGAGCTAGAAGAGCTAATGAGAGTTTTGCTCTATTCAAAGAAATCATTAATCAGCCAATCTCTATTCACAGCGTATGCTCTCAGATAAGAGGTCATATGTCTCATGCAGGTAGATTACAATTGATTTATTTTCTATTCGGCTTGGCTAAGTCTGATGGTATCGTTAGCAACGATGAAGTTAATATTATTCAGAAAATTGCGAACTACTTGTATATCAACGACAAAGACTTTTTGTCCATTCGTTCTATGTATTATGTTAAGAGCGCCCATCATTACGAGGTCTTAGAAATCAATCCTGAAGTGAACGATGATGAAGTTAAAAGAGCTTACAGACGCATGGTATTAAAATTCCACCCCGACAAGGTCGAAGGTTTGGGAGAAGAAGTCCGAAAAGGTGCTCAAGAGAAGTTCCTACAAATTCAGTTAGCTTATGAAGAAATTAAAAAAGAACGCGGTCTCTAGCTGTCATTAAGCACACTAGTAACTAAGGTAGTCAACAATTAAAGCGGATCAGAAGGCATCGCTCGGATGACAAATAGCCTTACTCCATAAGCTTCATACAAACCTCCCATGTCTATTTTTATGTTCTCAGTTGACCTTCCAATTCCGAAATAGGCCAACATATACTTATCACGTAAAGAGCAAAAAAATTCCCCTCGTATTGAGGGGAATTTTTTTGCTTAATGTGTCTCTTCTTCGCCAGGACCGAGTGGAATTGTTTGGGGCACAAAGTCCTCATCCATTCCTGGTTTACTGTAATCATAAGCCCAACGGTGTACGGTAGGCAACTCTCCTGGCCAATTACCATGTATATGCTCCACAGGAGCAGTCCACTCTAAAGTATTTGATTTCCATGGATTTTGCGCTGATCTTTTTCCTCTGAACATACTGTAGAAGAAATTGAAAAAGAAAATACCTTGTGCAATTGCACCCAAGATAGCGAAATTGCTAATTAATATGTTAATATCTGCAAGGTCATCAAACATTGGAAACGCCGTGTTGGTGTAATAACGTCTTGGTAAACCTGCCATTCCTAGAAAGTGCATTGGAAAGAACACTCCATAAGCACTAATGAAAGTGAGCCAGAAGTGAAAATATCCCATAGTCTTATTCATTCTACGTCCCCACATTCTTGGGAACCAATGGTAAATACCAGCGAACATTCCAAATATGGCTGAAAGACCCATCACAATATGGAAATGGGCTACGACAAAGTATGTATCATGAACATTAATATCTAGAGCAGAATCACCCAAGATAATCCCAGTTAAACCTCCAGTTATAAAAGTACTTACCAGCGCAATAGAAAACAACATCGCAGGGGTAAACCTGATATTTCCCTTCCAAAGAGTAGTTATATAGTTGAATGCCTTAACTGCAGATGGAATTGCAATCAATAAAGTTGTAAACGTAAATACAGATCCTAAGAATGGATTCATTCCTGTTACAAACATATGATGCCCCCAAACTATAAAGCTTAAGAATGCAATTGCCAAAATAGATCCAACCATTGCCCTATAACCAAAAATAGGTTTTCTAGAATTGGTTGCAATTACTTCAGAGGTAATACCCAATGCTGGCAACAAAATAATATATACCTCCGGGTGTCCGAGGAACCAAAACAAATGTTGAAATAGTACTGGACTTCCGCCAGCATGATCCAAAACTTCTCCGCCTATGAAAATATCACTCAGATAAAAACTTGTACCCATGCTACGGTCAAAAACCAACAACAACGCAGCAGATAAGAGAACAGGGAAAGAAAGTACACCAAGAATAGCTGTAACAAAGAACGCCCAAATGGTAAGAGGTAGTCGAGTCATACTCATCCCCTTTGTTCTCAAGTTCAACACTGTAACAATATAATTCAATGCCCCTAGAAGCGAACTAACAATAAACAAGGTCATACTAACCAACCAAAGAGTCATTCCCGCTCCAGAACCAGGTATAGCTTGAGGTAAAGCGCTTAGAGGCGGATATACCGTCCAACCAGCACTTGCAGGCCCGCTAGTCACGAACAAGCTAATCACCATTATAACACTAGAAACAAAGAAAAACCAATAGGATAGCATATTCATAAATCCACTGGCCATGTCTCTTGCACCAATTTGAAGTGGAATCAAAAGATTTGAAAATGTTCCGCTCAAACCAGCCGTAAGAACGAAGAACACCATGATGGTACCATGAATAGTAACGAGAGCCAAATAAATACTAGAATCCATAACACCATCAGGCGCCCACTTGCCCAGCAGTTTTTCTAATATAGGAAATCCTTGTTCTGGCCATGCTAGTTGAAGGCGGAATAATACCGACATCATCATACCAATGGTTCCCATAACAATACCTGTTAAGAGGAACTGCTTAGCAATCATTTTATGATCTTGGCTGAATACGTAGGTATTCCAAAAATTTGCCTCGTGATGGTGATCATCATGAGAGTGATCGTGCGTATCTGTGTGCATTGTTTCTGCTGATTGGATATCTGACATATCAATCCAGTATTAAAGCGTTTCTGCGAAAGTTTTCTGAGAGCTCATCCAGTTATCAAACTCCTCTTGACTTTCGACAACTATTTTCATTTGCATATTGTAGTGAGCTGAACCACAAATTTTATTACATAATAAAACGTAATCAAACTCATAAAGTTCTTCTCCTTTTGCCTTACGTATAGCATTAATTGTAGCCGTCTTAGCGATTACATCTTGCTCCTTACGCATCTCTACAGTAGTTACATCTGGTGTTACTGCAAACTGTGTTACAGCACCCGGTACACAATTCATCTGTACACGAAAATGAGGCATAAAAGCCGAGTGGATCACATCCTGTGCTCTAAATCTAAAGAGGACCGGTTTACCAACTGGTAAATGAAGTTCCGTTGTAACGATATCGTCTAATGAAGCCCCATCAGTATCATCTACCCCTAAAACATTCACTCCTGCAATATTGCGGACGTTTGCATAACCCAACTGGTTATCTGCACCTGAGTATCTAGCATTCCAACCAAACTGTTTTGCGTAAATCTCCACAATCATTGGTTCTTCATCTTCAGGCCTAAACATGGTAGAATTCCACGTGGATAAACCATATAGAATCAATCCAGCTAAAACTATAGCGGGAATAAATGTCCAAATTAATTCCAACTTATCATTGTGCGATACAAACGTAGCCCTATTCGCTTTTTTACCCTTGTATTTGAAAGCAAAGTAAAACAGCAATGGCTGTGTAACGACGAACATTGCCGTTATTACAATCATAGAAATCGCCATTAAGTTATCCACCTCCTTTCCGTGAACCGAAGCAGACTTTGGCAACATCACTTCCCAATACGACGCTGACATCCAAATAAACGTTATGAACATGCCAAACATGAATATCAGCATGTACCAACCTTGACGTTTGTTGTCGTCATCGGTTATCTCATTCTCATCCTTTCCCTTTAGGGCGTTTGAGATTTCGAAAATTCGAACAGCCTGACCTATTGCAACACCTGCAAGGACTAGAACTATAATAATTAAAAGTGCGCTCATCTATAGAGGATCTTAGATGTGATGTAATTTACTCTCAGTTAACATAGGATGATTCTTTGGAACCAATGCCGCCTTAGCTAGGGAAGAAAAAACTACCCAGATAAAGAGCCCCATAAATCCGCAGAAAATGCCAAGGTCGATCAAACCAATTGACCACTCTACCCCAACCGTTCCAGGCATAATCATAACGAAATGATCTAACCAATGACCAGCCAATATGGCTATACCCGCTGTGATCACAAAGTACATATTCCTTTTGCTATCCCTGCTCATCATAACCAGAATAGGAAACAAGAAGTTCAAAGCTAAGGCAGTCATAAATGGACCCTTGTATTCTTTGAAACGTATTAGATAATATGTAACTTCTTCAGGAATGTTTGAATACCAGATAAGCATATATTGTGAGAACCAGAGGTAGGTCCAGAAAACACTAAAGGCAAACATAAATTTACCAAGGTCCTGCAAGTGGCTATGATTCAATTCTGGCAGATAGCCATTCATTTTTAGATATATTGCGATTAACGTAATTACGGTTAAGGCTGACACAAATAATCCAGCGAAAGTGTACCAACCAAATAAGGTGCTAAACCAATGAGTATCTATACTCATAATCCAATCCCAAGCCATCATTGAACTGGACACAGCAAAAAGAACCAAGAAAACAGCAGATAAGGTGCGCTTTTTCGACCATAATGCTGCCCCTTCCTCTTTAGAACCTGTATCTGCTTGAAGAGAATACTTCCTAAATAATTTTGCTCCCAACACCCAAATCAATAGATAAACTACTGAGCGAGTAATAAAAAACCCAGGATTAAGATACCCTTGCTTACCTGCAATTATTGAATCATACGCCGGGCTTTCTGGGTCCATGATTCCTTCTGCCATCCAATGCCAAAGATGATGCACATGGAAAACCCCTAAAATGCTTAAACCAATTATCAACAAAACAGGTATTATCAAAAACTGAGACATGGCTTCCATGATCCTCAACACTACCACAGACCATCCCACTTGAGCCGCATATTGAATCGACAAGAAGAACAGTGCTCCTAAAGAAATGGCCATAAAAAAGAAAATATTCACAAATAACCTAGACCATGGCTTATTCACCAACTGATGATGATTGTCATGCCCAACATCATGGCTACTAGTCTCATGATGATCATTCGAAGCATGTTGATCCTCGCTATGCCCTGTGGCATGCTCTCCAACTACAGCTTGTGAATGTTCCTCATGACTAGTAATATGAGTAACATCTTCGTGACTTACTCCCTCTGACATTGTAAAATTCAATATCAAAGAGATTACTCCTACAGCCATTAAAATAAGGCTGAAACGTTTTGCTTTTGCGCTGAATACAAACATGTTATCAGACTTCAGGATTGGTTTGCTCTTCTACACTTGCAGTAACTGGATTTGGAGAAGGATCATTTCTCAACTGTAAAACATACTGCACTATTTTCCAGCGTTCATCATGACTCAACTGTGAAGCATGTGAGCCCATTATATTCTTGCCATACATAATTACATGGTAGATACTTCCTTCTGTAATATTAGGAAGCTTTTCACTTGAGTACGATGGTACCCCAAGTATCTTTTCTCTTTCTACTAGAATTCCATTTCCATCCCCCTTTTCTCCGTGGCAATGACTACAAAAAATGGTATATAACTCCTTTGCATCCTGCATCAACAATTCTTTTTCTTCAGAGGTAAAAGATCTAAGATCCCAAGGAGTTTTAAGATAAGCTAAGGCCGAATCATAACCTTGCTGAGAATTGCTATAATCATATGGAATATAACCTCTAGCTATAGTGCCATTTACGGGTTTACGAGCACTCAGCCCATCTTCAAAATTAGGATTGCTTGTATAGGCCTCAAACGCTGGTCCTCTATACATATTAGGCATATACTCCAATGCAGTTTGAGTTTTATCTCTTCTGCACGAAGTCCCAAAAACTAGGGCAAGGGCTAACACTGTCCCTAAAATGAGGAAAGTCTTCTTCATCTCTTCTTATTAATGCAATTCAACTGCACCTGTATCCTTTAAAATAGCTATCAACTGATCGCGGTCGCCTTTTAACTCCACTTCCATTAAGAACATATCATCCGTTGTTCTAGGATCAGGATTCATTGCCTTTCTACCTGGAAATAAACCATTTCTAACAAAGAAAGTCCATACCATTAAATGAGCGGCAAAGAAGACAGTTAATTCGAACATTATGGGCACAAAAGCTGGCATATTTTGAATCCAGGTGAAACTTGGTTTTCCACCAATATTCTGTGGCCAATCGACTACCATCATATAGTATGTCATCGCTATAGCGGTACTTAACCCCAAAAGACCATACATAAAAGCAGTAATAGCTATTCTAGTCTCTTTTAATCCCATGGCCTTATCAAGACCATGAACTGGAAAAGGTGTAAATACTTCATGTATTTTATATCCTTTCGCTCTTAATGCCTTCACACTGCTCATTAAGATATCATCATCATTGAACATTGCGCTCACAATGACTTTTTCTGAACCTCCATGATGACCGGAGGTATCAGCGCTTCCGTGTGCTATAATCTTCTCAGTGGTGTCCATCCTCTGTATGGTGTTTCTTTTGACTTTCTCCTGATGATTTCAAAATGGTTTTCAATTCTGCCTGTGCAATTACTGGGAAGGTTCTAGCATACAACAAGAAAAGAACAAAGAAGAAACCAATTGTACCCAAATAGATCCCTATATCTACAAAGGTTGGAGAGAACATTGTCCAACTTGAAGGAAGATAATCACGGTGTAATGATGTCACAATAATTACAAAACGTTCAAACCACATTCCAATATTTACAACAATAGAGATGATAAACGTGAACATAATATTCGTTCTCCATTTTTTAACCCACATCAACTGAGGAGAAAAAACATTGCAGGTCATCATAGACCAATATGCCCAAGCATAGGGGCCTGTTGCACGATTTAAGAAAGCATATTGTTCATATTCTACTCCAGAATACCATGCGATAAACAACTCTGTGATATATGCGACACCTACTATTGATCCCGTAAGCATGATAACAATATTCATCATTTCAATATGCTGAATTGTAATATAGTGCTCCATTCGGAACATTTTCCTCATAATTATGAGAAGTGTTTGTACCATCGCAAACCCAGAGAATATGGCACCCGCAACAAAATAAGGCGGGAATATAGTTGTATGCCAACCTGGTATAACCGACGTGGCGAAGTCCATAGATACAATAGTGTGTACCGAGAGAACCAGTGGAGTAGCCAAGCCCGCAAGAACAAGAGAAACTTCTTCGAAACGCTGCCAATGTTTAGCCTTTCCTCCCCATCCAAAGCTCAAAATAGAATAGACATGTTTTTGAACTGGTTTTATTGCTCTGTCTCTAAGCATGGCAAAGTCAGGTATCAAGCCAACGTACCAAAACACAACCGATACTGAGAAGTACGTTGATATAGCGAACACATCCCACAGAAGCGGTGAATTAAAATTCACCCATAACGAACCAAACTGATTTGGAATTGGAAATACGAAATATGCTAACCAAATTCTTCCCATGTGTATACCTGGAAAAAGAGCGGCTTGAATTACAGAAAAAATGGTCATTGCTTCAGCCGAACGGTTGATAGACATTCTCCATTTCTGTCTAAACAATAAGAGTACTGCTGAGATCAAAGTGCCCGCGTGGCCAATTCCAACCCACCAAACGAAATTGGTGATATCCCAAGCCCAGCCTACAGTCTTATTTAGACCCCAGGTACCAATACCTGTGCCTATCGTATACAAAATATTACCTACCCCCCACAAGAAGAGAAGTAATGAAATGCTGAAGGCTATCCACCAAGAGCGAGGTGGCGCCGTTTCAATCGGACGTGCTACCTCTACGGTGACATCGTGATAATTCTTGTCGCCGAGAATGAGTGGTTCGCGGATGTGTGATTCGTAGTGCATCGACTATTCCTTTCTACGTTAGGCTTTGTTACGGACTTTTGTTTGATAAAACACAGATGGTTGTGTACCTACTTCATCTAATAAATGGTACATTCTATCATCTTTCTTAAGCTTTGCTATTTCACTCTTGGTATCATTTGCATCACCAAAACGAATAGCACCTGTATCGCAGGCCTGAGCACAAGCCGTTTGAATTTCTCCATCCTCTACAGGTCTTCCTTCTTTCTTTGCTTCCAATTTTCCGTATTGGATTCGTTGGATACACATAGAGCATTTCTCCATTACACCTCTTGAACGAACGGTAACGTCTGGATTTAATACCATTTTACCCAAATCATCATTCATAGCGTAATTCACATCGAACTGATCTTGATTGTCATGATACAAGAACCAGTTGAAACGACGTACTTTATATGGACAGTTATTAGCGCAATAGCGAGTCCCGATACAGCGGTTATATGCCATGTGATTTAATCCTTCAGCCGAATGGGTTGTTGCAGCCACTGGACAAACTGTTTCACAAGGAGCATGGTTGCAATGTTGACACATTACAGGTTGGAAAACTACTTCAGGAGATTCTGAAGGCTCTTCCATTGCATTGAACATATCAATAGCACCAATATTACTTTCATGTGCCACTTCCTCATTCATATCCGAAGAGAAATAACGGTCGATTCTCAACCAATGCATATCTCTACTCCTGCGAACTTCATCCTTACCCACTACAGGTACGTTATTCTCAGCATGACAAGCTATCACGCAAGCTCCACATCCAATACACTTTGTGAGGTCTATAGACAAGTTCCAAAAATGACCTGTCTTGTGATCAAAATCTTTCCAAAGATTCGCCTCAGAAGAAGTCAGAGCCCCTTCATAAGTCTCAAAAGTTGTTCTTTCATTCCAACCCTCTCCGTTAGCTTTGGCAGGTTTGTTTAGGAAGGTATCTAAACTAATTTCTCGTACAATATCTCTACCCATCATGGTGTGGTGCAGCTGTACACATGCAAATTCGTGGTCCTCGGCTGCTGATTTCTCAATCCTCACATCCGCTGCAGAATGCATTCCATCCTTAATTAGCATGAAGGCATTAACACCCACATTATTCCCTGCTTTTCCTGCCAGAGTTCTTCCATAACCTATCGCAAGTCCAACAGAACCATAAGTCTGGCCTGGTTGGATATAAACAGGCACTCCCTGTAGGCTTACACCATTTACAGTCAAATCTACCTTCGAGCCATTCAATGAACCGTTCGAAGTATTATAGTTCTCTAAGCCCAACTCTTTCGCCTGTGAAGCACTAATAGTTAGGTAATTATCCCAAGAAGCCCTTGTAAGAGGGTCTGGCATTTCTTGTAGCCATGGGTTATTTGAAAGAACTCCAACTCCCATTGATGCCTTTTGATAAAAAGCTATTTCAGTACCTCCAGACTTAAGTGAAGAAATTCCTTTCGCACTAGCCGAAAGCTGGGTAGAAATATCTTCAGCTAATTCATATGATTGTTCACCAGACTCGGTTTCAGTCAATTCAGCCTTGTAATAACCATCATGCACTGCCTGATTCCATCCCATTCCAGCCGTTAAAATACTGCCAGTCCAGAAATTTTTCAGGTAGTCGTAGTATTTCGCAGAAACGCCCATTACGGCCAGTAGAATTTCTTCTCTCTGCATGGTATTGAACAAAGGCCTAATAAGCGGCTGACCGATGGTGAGCACTCCATCTGCTGGAAGTGCATCAGTCCAAGACTCAAAGCCATGGTTCATTGGTAATACAATCTGAGATAAACTAGAAGTTTCATCCAATCTCTCTGCGATAGACACCTTGTATTCTACTTTGGCCAAGGCATCAGCAAAACCAGGAACATTATAAACTGGATTAACTGAATCAAGTAAAATAACTTCTATTTTACCTGAATTCATATCAGCTATCAGCTGACTCAAAGCACTATCGTCGCCAGATCTCAACCTAGATCTTCTATTCGCTAGAACAGTGCTATCTATGTTACCAAGTAATTTATTGATGCCAAAGCAGATAACCTCGTCATCCTTTCTATTTCCTCCTATAAAAACCACTGATGATTTTGCACTAAGTAGCTCCTTCGCTGTTTCTGTAGCATCTTTCATCAATTTAGCATCCAGATTAGGTGAAGACAATGTAGCCTCTCCTTTTGCCTTAGCTATTTCATTATAGATTGCTAATAGAACCTGCGACTGCTCGCTAGGTTTAACGCGCACTCTCTTATCTGCATTCGATCCAGAAAGCGACATTACCGATTCGAACTGAATATGGCGAGCCATATCTTTCGACAATTCTCTCGCTTTACTGTAATCCGATGTCATTGACTGACCGTTATAGTCACTCAAAAAGTCAGCTCCAATTGAAACAATCAATCCAACTTTCGAAATATCATAAAGCGGCAAAGCTCTTCTTCCCGTTAAGGTCTGCCAGGCATCCAATTTTCCTGAAAGGCTGAAGGCATCGTAACTCACGTGCCTGAAATTCGGATGTTCCGAGGCAAACTGTTGGACAGCCGAGGACATAGTAGGACTAACTATTGTATTCGAAAGTAGAACCGTCGATTTTGAATTAGCTACCTTATTCTTTACTTCTAAAAGTATATCTGACCAGATTACTTCCGCACCGTCTTTCAATGGTGCTTTTAATCTTGAGTTATCATAGAGTGACAAAGCTGCTGCTTGAACTCTAGCATTTGCTGAACCGTTAAAAGGAGCCTCTCTGTTTGCATCCACCTTAATCGGACGACCTTCTCTAGTCTTCACAAGAATAGAAGCAAAATCATGTCCATCATAATAAGTAGTCGCATAATAATTGGGAACACCAGGCAATACGCTGTCTGGCTTGACAACGTAAGGAATGGATTCTACAATAGGAGCCTCACACGCTGCAAGGGCTGCTGCTGCCGTTGAGAATCCTAAATATTTTAGGAAATCTCTACGAGAAGTTTGCGCTCCAGCAAGCATTTCGCCATTGCCCAAGAAATCTTCGACTGGCATTTCTGATGCGAACTCATTCTGCCTAAGGTTGTCCATGATAGGACTGTTCTCCTTAAGCTCCTCAAGTCCTTTCCAGTATTTCTTTACTTCCGCCATAGGGCTGAACTCTTTTTTATTGGATCAATAATGACATTTACCACACTCTAAGCCTCCGATTTTTTCAACCGTAATTGGCTCATCACCATACTTTTCTTTCAGCTTTGCATGAAGCTCAGCATAATAACCGTTTGACTCCACTTGCACTTCAGTCTCGCGATGACAATTAATACACCATCCCATGGTTAGAGGTGAGTATTGGTAAACTTCTTCCATCTCCTGAATAGGACCGTGACAAGTTTGACATTCTACTTGACCAGCACTTACGTGTTGAGCATGATTAAAATAGGCCAAATCCGGAAGGTTATGTATTCGAACCCATTTTACTGGCTTCTCTTCATAATCAGGGATATAAGACCTATTCTCAGGATCCCATCCGATTGCATTGTAGATCTTCGCAATTTCAGGCGATTTCTCTCCATTATACTTTAGTTCGCCTGTTTCTGTTTGAATTTCGCTACCATCGATATACATATGACAGTTCATACAAACATTGGTACTTGGAATTCCAGAATGCTTACTGAAACGAGCGCTTGAATGACAATAATTACAATCTACTTTATTATCTCCAGCATGAATTTTATGTGAAAAAGCAATCGGTTGAACCGGCTGGTAATGTGCATTTAGTCCAACGCCCATCATTCCATAATATGCTTCTCTCAATAAAAAGACAGACACAAATATTGATGCGAGGATGATAAATGACTTGCTCCTTAAAATGGTTCTTGTCCAAAAATTAGAATCTTCAAGAAGAGTAGATGTTGGATCTCCTTTCACCGCCTTCAAAGTATTCTTAACCTTAACCAATAAGAAGATTAACAATATCAAGAAAACAGACAATGAAATAAGAACAACTAGGTTAGAATCTCCACTTGCTGCTGTATTTGGATCAGGACTGTTATTGCCGCCACCATTTACCACCACTTTTGGCTTATTGCCCTCAACAGTATAGGCTAGAATGTCATTTATATCCTGATCAGACAACTGCGGGAAAGCAGCCATCACAAGACCGTTATATTCATTAAAGATTGCTTTCGCATCTGCGTCTCCGCTCGCGCGTAGGGCCGCATTATCTTTAATCCACGCAACGAGCCAGTCAAGCTCACGACGTTCAGTAACGTCACCTAAAGCTGGACCCACCAACTTTTTGTCGAGTTTATGACAACTCGCACAGTTGGCATTAAAAATGGCTTTACCGTTCGCTGCATCACCCTGAACTTCAAAGGCCATCGACACCAAGGGTGTCAAAGCTAGAAGAACGATGAATAATAAAGAGCGAGATCGGGCAATAAAGGATGTTCTCATCAGGTTTTCCCCTTGTTTCTCGTGGTTCATGTGGCAGCAAATTTAACGTATAAACAGTAGGAGCGCTTGTTAGTGTTTGAACGAAATATAATTTATAATGAATCTAAATAAGTGTAGAATTTGATATTTACAGCTAGAACACTTAGTACTTTTACAACATGAGAAATAAGCATTGGAAATCAGCGATCTTCATAATACTTCCGCTTCTTTTTAATCCACTTTTTGGACAGACTGCATCTTCCGACAGTACTTATTGGGAAGAAGAAGAAGGAATTTCTACTGCCATAGGTCTATTTACAGAATACAATTTGTTAAATCCGACCTCAAAAGGATTTCGAATTCAGATTTTCAATGGTTCGAAACAGAATGCGAACAAGAAAAAAACTGAGTTTTTGCAAAAATACCCAACCATGGTTGCGCACGTAATTTATGAATACCCTGAATACCGAATTCAGATAGGCGACTACAAGACAAAATATGAAGCCGAGAAAACACTCTCTGAAATAAGAGAATGGTTTCCCGGCTCCTTTATAGTTATCACCCAAATAGGGCAAGGTCTACGATAAACCTAAAGAGTCTTCTTAACCTCTACTTCTTTAAATCCTTCTACGATATCACCGACTTTAATGTCGTTGAAATTCTGAATATTAAGTCCACATTCGAAGCCTTTTGCCACTTCTTTCACATCATCCTTAAAGCGTTTCAGAGAGCCTAACTCACCTGTATAGACTACAACGCCATTGCGAATCAATCTCACTCTAGAATTTCTATTGATCGTGCCATCGAGAACCATACAACCTGCAATGGTTCCCACCTTAGATATTTTAAATGTCTCACGCACCTCAATACTACATATAATTTCTTCTTTGATTTCAGGTGCAAGCATGCCTTCCATAGCATCTTTTACCTGATTTATTGCGTCGTAAATTATACTGTAAAGTCGAATATCTACTTGTTCTTTCTCAGCTAATTTCCTTGCATTCGCGCTAGGACGAACTTGGAATCCAACAATGATAGCATTCGAAGCAGCAGAAAGAAGAACATCAGATTCAGATATTTGTCCAACAGCTTTATGAATAATACGCACTTGAATTTGTTCAGTGCTCAATTTCTCCAAAGCATCCGACAAGGCTTCTATCGAGCCATCCACGTCTCCTTTAAGTACGATATTTAACTCTTGGAAGTCTCCCAAAGCGAGTCTTCTTCCAATCTCTTCTAACGTAAGATTCTTGGTTGTTCGAACGCTCTGCTCTCTTTGAAGCTGATTTCTCCGAGCGGCAATGGTCTTAGCCTCCCTCTCATCGTCCATAACCATGAACTTATCTCCTGCTTGAGGTGCACCATCAAGCCCAAGTAAACTAACTGGGACACCTGGACCAGCGATATCCACTCTATGGCCACGCTCATCTAACAACGCCCTTACTTTACCCGAATACTGTCCGGCTAATACATAATCACCAATTTTCAGTGTTCCATTCTGAACAAGGATGGTACTAATGTACCCTCTTCCTTTATCCAAGGCTGCTTCTATAATTGTACCCGTAGAGTTTCTGTTTGGATTTGCCTTCAAATCTAAAACCTCGGCTTCTAAAAGAACTTTTTCTAGGAGCAAATCGATATTCAATCCTGTTTTGGCTGAAATCTCTTGACACTGAATTTTTCCTCCCCAGTCTTCCACCAAGACATTTATCATGCTTAGTTTCTCGCGGATTTTCTCCGCATTGGCCGTAGGTCTATCAATTTTATTAATGGCAACAACAAAAGGAACGCCCGCAGCTTGAGCGTGGGATATAGCTTCCTTTGTTTGTGGCATCACATCATCATCTGCGGCAACCACAATAATTACTACATCGGTAACCTGTGCTCCTCTGGCACGCATAGCTGTAAAAGCCTCGTGACCTGGAGTGTCAAGGAAGGTAATATGACTTCCGTTGGCCATCTCTACTGAATATGCACCAATATGTTGTGTTATTCCACCTGATTCACCGGCAATAACATTCGCTTTGCGGATATAATCTAATAAGGAAGTTTTACCATGGTCTACGTGACCCATTACCGTAACAATAGGCGCTCTTGGTTTAAGGTCTTCTTCTCTGTCTACAATAGCTTCAAAAGCTTCTTGAACATCCGCATCTACGAAGTGCGTGTCAAATCCAAATTCCTCAGCAACAATAGAGAGCGTTTCAGCATCTAATCGCTGGTTCATGGTAACCATGATTCCCAAAGACATACAGGCAGAAATAACTTGTATCGAAGGAACATTCATCATGGTTGCAAGCTCATTTACTGTTACAAATTCTGTAACCTCTAAAGTTTTACCCGCCTCTTCACGTTGCATTTCATCCTTTGCAACTTGTTCTTTTCTTTCCTCTCTCTTTAGCTTTCTGAGCTTAGAACCTTTTGACTTTCTTCCTCCATCTTTCAGCTTCTCTAAAGTCTCCTTAACCTGCTTCTGAATTTGCTCATCCGTAAGCTCAACTTTGGGCGCATTGGCTGGTTTCTTTCTGCCAGCTTGCCCTTGACCCGGTGTATTCGGACGGTTGTTTGACCCCTGACCTGGAGGAGCATTATTAATCCGCTTGCGTTTGGGTTTATTATCTCCAGGAGTGCCTGGTTTCTTGTCCTTAGGTTCTCCAGCAGACGAAGCCACTTTCTTTTTTGGTCTTTCGAATTTTGAAAGATCAATTTTGGCACCAGTAAAAGTTGGACCCGTTAGCTTCGCGTACTTCGTTTGAAGAACATTCTTGTCTCCTGATTCAACTTCTGGTTTTGCTTCCGCAGCACCCTCAACTAATGGAATAGTCTCAGAAGTAGACTGTTTCTCTGTCGATGCTTCAGTCACCTCCACTTTATCCTTCTCCTTTTCACCTTCTGAAATGGAAGAATTATCCTTTTCATTAGTGGGTTCAGATACAAGTTCAACCTCTTTCTCTTCTAGCTTTACCTCCTCAACTTTAGAATCATCTGGAGGTGATATTATCGCCCCTTCAATATTTAAATCTTCTGGAACACTTTCTACAATTGCTCCTTCCTTCGAATGAGATTCGATTGAATCGGGTTGCTCTTCGTTTTCAATTTTAGGAGTAGACTCATGCTTCTCCTCCTCTGAATCCATTGATGTTTCTGTAGAAGGCAGCTCTAAAGGTGATTCAGAAACAGCTTCCATCTTCTGATCAAGATCTACCGTTTCAATTTCAGAAACAACAGGAGCTTGTTCAACAACTTCTTCCTCTTTCGATTCAACTGGCTCAACAATTTTAGGGGGTGGATTAAGGTCAATCTTGCCCAATGTTATCACGCCTTGCAAAACCGCTTTTGCCTTTACAACCTCTTCCCTCTTTGGGCGAGTGTCTACCAGTGGCTTATAATGCTTCGCCTCTAATTCGGCCCTCATGGCCTCCTTTTCTTCCCGCTTCTTTAAGCTGACTTCCTCAGACTTCAGCTTTTTGGTCATGTCGGTTTGGAACTCACCTACCAATATATCGTATACGTCCGTATCAATTTTGGTAGTAGGACGTGCCTCAATTTCAATGCCTTTAGACTCTAGAAATTCTACAGCTCTATTCATCGAAATATTGAGTTCGTTAAGAACCTTATTTAATCTAAGCGGTGCACTCATCTACTTTACTTTCCTTCTCTAGTTTGTCGTATACTCTCAATTGGCTTGGGCTGGATTTTAATCCTCTAGCTCCGCCTTCAAAATCCTTACAATTTCCTTTATTGTCTCTTCCTCTAGATCAGTGCGACTCACTAATTCCTCTACAGAAAGTTCCAATACACTTCTTGCCGTGTCACACCCAATGGTTTTTAACTCAGCAATTATCCATGGTTCAATTTCATCGCTGAACTCGGTCAATTCAACATCCTCATCCTCATCCACATCTCTATAAACATCAATCTCATAGCCGGTTAATAAGCCCGCCAATCGAATATTGTTTCCTCCTTTTCCAATAGCTAAAGAAACCTGATCTGGTTTTAAGAAAACCTCTGCTCTCTTGCCTTCTTCATCAATGTTAATACTGGTAACTTTAGCAGGATTAAGCGCCCGTTGAATGAACAACTGGGTATTGTTGGTGAAGTTAATTACATCGATATTCTCGTTTCTCAACTCGCGAACAATCCCGTGAATTCTAGACCCTTTCATTCCCACACATGCTCCAACAGGATCAATGCGATCATCGTATGACTCTACCGCCACTTTTGCTTTTTCTCCAGGTACCCTTACAGCTTTTCTAATGGTTATAACTCCATCAAATACCTCAGGAATTTCTTGTTCAAAAAGCTTCTCTAAGAAAAGAGGTGCCGTTCTGGAAAGAATAACCACTGGCTTATTCCCTCTCAATTGAACTTCTCTAACGACAGCCCTTACCGTATCTCCTTTATGGAAGAAATCTTGTGGAATCATGCTATCTTTTGGCAAAATCAGCTCATTCTGTTCATCATCATAGATGATAATCTCTCTATGTCGTATGTGATGAACCTCTCCTGAAACCAATTCACCCTCCAAATCCTTGTATCTCTTATAAAGAGTGGAATTGTCGTGTTCTTGAATTTTAGTAAGAAGATTTTGTTTGAATGAAAGCACAAATCTCCTACCCAAATCAACGAGCTTCACTTCTTCCGATACTTCTTCACCAACCTCAAAGTCAGGCTCGATGCGCAAGGCCTCAGTAAGTGCTATCTCCTGATTTGGATCTTCCACTTCGTCATCCGCAACAATAATTCTGTTTCTCCAAATTTCAAGGTCACCCTTGTCTGGGTTTACAATAATGTCGAAATTCTCGTCATCACCGTACTTTTTCTTCAACTGATTGCGAAACGCTTCCTCAATAATTGCCATGAGGGTAACGCGATCAATATTCTTTTCATCCTTAAAATCGGAAAACGACTCTATAATGGCCAGATTCTCCATAACTACTTAAAATTGTATATCCTTTTAGTTTCCTTAATATCCTCAAAACGAATTCTCTCCGTTTTTTTAATTGTCACTTTTCCTTTACCAATCTCTTTGGGAACTCTTTCCTCCCAACTCAACACAATATCCTCCTCATTCACCTCATCTAAAATACCTGAAAACTCTTTACCATCGAGTGCAAGCACTTTAATATCACGACCCATGTGTTTGTGATACTGCCTCTTCACTTTAAATGCAGTCCCCATTCCAGGAGAACTGACTTCTAACCCATAATCTTCCACCTCCCGATCAAAAGCTTCTTCAATTTCACGGTGAATACCTGTCAACTGTTTTAAGGTTGGATGATCATCACCATCAATAAATACAGAGAAACGGTTATCCGCTGAACTTTTAATTTCAACCAAAAAAAGACCGGCCTTTTCTGCGGCCGCCTCTACTACCGAATGCAATGCTGTTTGATTCATAATCCAAAGAAAGAGGGGACTCTTGGTCCCCTCCGCTTGTTTTCAGGCTGCAAATATAGGAATTTCATCGATGCTATTTTGCTGCCTTACACTACTAAAGCGATATTCTTTACTTCGAGCTATGCGCAATTATCCTATTCCCCTTAGAATTATTTACGAATGAAATAAAGCAGATACTAAAAACCATAGCAATTCTTAGGGTTCGACTAAAGAAATGAAGAGAATGATTCGCAGAGGAAAAAAATGCTAATCCCGAAATTCTGGTTTCAAATTGAAAAGTTGTTAACAACGCTCCTTTACAAGACTATAATCATATGCGATTTCTAAAAACCTAAGAATAAAACATACTA
This sequence comes from Cryomorphaceae bacterium, assembly GCA_017858515.1. Lineage (GTDB taxonomy): Bacteria > Bacteroidota > Bacteroidia > Flavobacteriales > Schleiferiaceae > RFXV01. The sequence continues at coordinate 59,344 of JAFMBM010000003.1, forward strand.
ACGAGGGCATATTGAATAATAAAAGTGACGGTGAGCTGGAGCTTAAACAAAAACAAGAAGTGGCCGTCTGAATATAATACTGTATTTCAACACTTTAATTCCCTACTAAAAATCGCAACTCCTAATGCCGCTATTCTTGATTCTCGATCAAACTTCATTACAATTTCATATCAATTTGGTAATATAATTCCATTTTTGGGAAAAAAAAGCAAATGACCAGATGAAATATTGTTATTATTAACCACTGATATGCATGCACTTATACACTTTAAAAGCCGATTTTAAGAAATGGAACTTAAATTGCAATCATGTTTGGTATGATTAAGACCTTCGGACGAAAAGTTCGCAAGAAAATATTGATTGCTGAGGATGACCCGACCATGAGAAAGCTAATGGAGCTTCAATTGGTGAGACAGGGTTATGATGTGACTGCAGTAGAGGATGGTCGTCAGGCCCTCCTTCTTTTACAGCAGGAGAAATTTGATTTAGTTATCTCAGATATTATTATGCCATTTGTAAGTGGTCTTGAGTTGCTGAATTCCATGCGGAAAGCAAAAAATGATATAGCAATTATTCTGTGCAGCAGCCTGAAATCAGAGAACGCTGTTAGTAAGGCCTTTGAAATTGGTGCAAATGGCTTCATTCCTAAGCCCTACAGTTCACAAGACATGCTGTCTGAAGTAGAACTAATTTTGAACAGAGTGGAACAACGGAAAGCTGCCATCTAGCTTTTTCTTTTCATTTCCCCTTATTTGACCTTTTTGTTTTAGACCTTTACTGAATCTATGACAGACTCTAGATTCGCGGCTTCCCGTCATTTCGTCAAAAGCCATTGGCCTTTTGGAATGAAGGCTTCTCTTTTTCTTCTAGTGGTACTTCTGAGCTTTTTAGGAGGCTTCTGGATAAGAGGCGGAGATTGGACAGACCAAAGTACCTACGCTTTAATTCTTTTGTTCACCGCTGTTGGGCTTTGGCTAACCGAAGCAATTCCCCCTTTTGCTGTGGCGCTTCTAATTATAGGGGTTTGTGTCCTTGCACTTTCCTCTCCCGTTCTAAATGCGAATCCGATTGCGTATACTCAGTTTACCCAAACCCTATCGAGTTCAGTTATTTGGCTCATACTTGGAGGCTTCTTTCTTGCCCAAAGCATGCAAAAAGCGGGATATGACGCCTATATTTTTTCCTTTACGATCAAGTTATTTGGCACAAAACCTTCGTACGTTTTACTAGGTATGATGTTGACCACTTGGGTTGCCTCCTCCATCTTGTCTAATACCGCTTCTACTGCTATGATGCTCGCGTCTGTTCTGCCTTTCTTGCGTCAACTTGAGAAGAATGCACCAATTGCAAAAGCTATTTTTCTTGGGATACCAACTGCAGCAGCTCTTGGTGGATTAACAACTATTATCGGGAGTCCTCCCAATGCTGTGGCAGTTGGTTTCGCACAGCAAGCCGGTTACTCTATAAGTTTTCCTGAGTGGGTAATGTATGGGATCTTGCCCTCCATCGCCCTGCTATTTATCACTTGGTTCATTCTTCTAAAAATTTATCCTCCCAAGATTGATCATTTGGTCATCCTATTACCTAATCGATCTGAAAGTAGTACTATGGGATCTGGTTTAAAGAAGTTCGTGCTTTTTACCCTTCTCGGAACTCTAGCATTATGGTTTACCGCGCCCCTCCACTCTATTCCTATTACGGCCACAGCTTTTGTGCCCATTGTATTACTCACCGTCTCAGGTGTAATAGACTCCAACGATTTTAATGGCATGCCTTGGGACACTCTCATTCTAATTGCTGGAGGCTTGGCACTAGGTGTTGCCATGACAGAATCAGGCTTAGTGGTTATTATCGCTGATAGTCTAAAAGCCTTTAAACAGTCTGAATTAATCATAATTACTGTGGTCTGTTACTTAACTGTGTTGCTAAGCAATGTTATGAGCAACACCTCGGCAGCTACCGTTTTACTTCCCATTGCGTTAGAGCTTCTTCCAGAACAAGCGCTTCTTGTGGCCACTTCAGTTGGACTTTCCGCAAGTTTTGCCTTATTACTTCCTGTCTCCACCCCGCCCAATGCCATTGCTTTTAGCTATGGTTTTCTTGAACAAAAAGATTTTAGGCCCCTCGGTTTCTGGATTGGTTTAATCGGCCCACCCATTGTGATTGGTTGGCTTTTATTACTTACCCAATGGACATAGAAATTAGCTCTTGGAAAGATTTACAAGAACATCTATTCAGAGACAGCTGGGATCCCAGCATTCAGCGTTATCGCTCACCTTTTATCTACCGTGGCAATAATATCAAAGATTATGATCTCACCACCAGTCTACAGCGGCTAGGTGGGCCCTATGAAAAATTGGAGAAGCACCTTTTGAGAAATTTTCGGAAGTATGCTCATTTGGATAAAACTGAAGATCAATCTACTTGGAATTGGCTGGCCTTAGCTCAGCATCATGGTCTGCCTACTCGTCTGTTGGATTGGACCTATTCTCCATATATCGCTCTGCATTTTGCTACCAACGAACTTGAAATGTTTGAAGAAGATGGAATGATTTGGGCTATGAACTACGTAGGGCTAAATCGATATCTACCTCCTCATTTTAAAGCTATTATAGAAAGAGAAGAAAGCAATGTTTTTACCGCTGATATGCTTAATGAAGTAAGTAAAAACTTAGAACATCTGAACGCTGGAGTGGCAGATCCGTTTCTTCTCTTTCTTGAACCCCCTTCCCTAGACTACCGAATTATTAATCAATTCGCACTCTTTTCTCTCATGTCTGATGCCAAGTTAAATCTAGGAGATTGGCTCAGCGAGCATGAAGATCTTTGCTTTAGAATTCATATTCCTGCAAAACTAAAATGGGAAATAAGAGATAAACTTGATCAAGCCAACATCACGGAAAGAGTATTATTTCCTGGCCTTCAAGGCTTGAGCATGTGGTTAAAGCGACATTATAGTTCGAAACAATCTCAAACATAACTTTCGGATAATCTAAATTCCCCGATTCGAAATGTACCTTTGCGGCCCATGAAAATAAGGTCTCGAATCTTTTTGTTGCTTGCTATCGTTTTCTGCAGTCTTTTGAATGCACAAACAAGTTATCAAGAAATACGCATAATGACGTATAACTTATTGTCCTACAGAACCACCAATGGTCAATGTACAAGCAATAATAACAATCCAACCAACAAAGACACTTATCTAAAAGATATAGTGCAGTATGTAGATCCAGACATACTGGTTTGCAACGAAATTGGTTCTCAAACCGTTAATTCAGATCGAATTCTAACCAACGCCCTCAACTATGCTGGGATAAATACATGGAATAAGGCAGAGTATTCGAACAATGGTTCCAACCTAGTTAACATGCTTTTTTACGACAGCACATTGGTTGGTCTTCGTAGTCAATTCAATCTGGATAGAGACCTTCAAAACAATAGCTTGGTTCGTGTCATCGATTTCTACAGATTGTATTATAAAGATCCAGCACTAAAACTCGGAGGAGACACTACTTTTTTTGTCGTAGGTGTGGCCCACCTGAAGGCGGGCTCTACCTCTTCTGATGAACAAGAGCGAGCTCGCGCAACCCTGGCCGTTATGGACTATTTGAAGAATAGTGTAAACGATGAAGCTGTTTTCTTTTGTGGCGACTTGAACGTATACAGTTCTAATGAAGCTGCCTTCCAAAACCTCGTTTCATATCCAACCATTTCTGAACGATTTTATGATCCAATAAATTCTTTAGGTGGATGGAACAACAGCCCATTATTCGCTTCCATTCATACACAGAGCACCCGATCGGGCAACACAAATAGTGGTTGCTTCTCAAGCGGTGGTTGCGATGATCGCTTCGATTTTATATTAATGAGCAACAAAATAGTTAACGATCCTAGCTATAAAATTCAATATGTAAACAATTCTTATGAAGCGGTAGGAAACGATGGTCTTCATTTCAACAAGGGTTTAAAAGATCTTCCAGCCAACATTTCTACTCCAAGTTCTATTGTTGATGCTCTATATAATATGAGCGACCACCTTCCAGTTTCTGCGGAATTCAAGGTTGCAAAGCTCGGTCTAGGGTTGGAGGATGCGCAATTCTTTCCTCAATTCGCCTTCGAAAATCCTATAGAATCTAAACTTGAAATTTTCATTCAGTCGAATGGACCCTCAGAAGAATGTCAAATTGAGATTCAGAATATGCAAGGACAGGTATTGCATAGTTCTTCTTTTCAGACTGATGCAAATTCTACTTATCGCTTTCGTCACGACTTCCAATACAAGTCAGGCGTTTACCTCATTAGCATAATTCAGAATGGCTATCGCAGCACAAAAAGATGTTTGAAAAAATGAAAACTGGCCTCTTCATTTTCTTGATTTTTCCTTTTCTTGCTGTGGCTCAGACTAGTTTTGATGAGCAGAATACTTCTGCGAGTAATATGCGTCTGAACATTACAAATCTTGGAACCTTTGGCAATGCTTGGCGCGGATACCGAGACGGTTCTGGCGACCCTAGTTGTGAATATCCAGCAGGATCTGGAATTGAACATTTGTTTGAGGGGGGAATTTGGATTGGTGGATTAGAAAATGGTGGAAATGTGCGTGTTTCTACAACGGCGTATGACCAAGCTCAAGGCTATTCTCCCGGAAGAGCTGGGTTTGAGTTCACTGCCGAAATCGGTTCAGTGCTTCAACAACGATCCACCTTACTAGACAACAAAAATTTTTCCTTAGACGCTGTTTCCCACGAAGACTTTGTGGCTCTATTTTCAGATAAAAATGTACTTATACCAGGTACTTCCATACCCATTAGTCAGCATACGAATCCTATGAATGTGACTATTCGGATGGAAACTTATAACTGGAACTACACATTTTCTGATTTCATGGTGATTGTTAATCTGACCATCAAAAACGAAGGACAGAATTTTTATGATGATTTTCGGATTGGGCTTTGGAACAATGCGGTAGTACGCAATTTAAATGTTACTCCCGCTGGGGCTGGAGGAGCTGCTTTTTATAGCCAGGGTGGAAATGGTTATCTAGACAGCCTTTATATGGCCTATTGTTTTGATGCAACGGGTGACCCAGGATTTACAGACAGTTATATTGGCCAGAAATTCTTGGGGAGTGAGGATAAATACGGATTTCACCATCCAGATATAGATTCTTCTTTTAATACTCTAAATAACAGCTTAGTGCTAGACACTATGCTAAAAGTGCATTACAATGCATGGCAATTCAACAACAGTAGTGCTCAATACGCATTCCCTTCCAATGACAACCAACGCTACGGCAAAATGAGTCAAGGATTGAATTTCAGTCCTTGTTGGTCTAACCCTTCCTTACCCAATTGTGCAGGTCAAAATATACAAGCCGATTTAAATGCAGCGGGCAATCGCTCTGACCTCATTTCTGCCGGACCATTCGGTCGATTTGAACCAGGGGATGAAATACAAATTGCTTTTGCCTACATCGTTGCACCTAAGACGCAAGATGGCCTTCCCAACACAGCTAATACTCCAGTACAAAAGACTCAGCTTGTTGCGAACGGCAATTGGGCACAAACGGCCTTTAACGGAGAAGATATAAACTTCAATGGTCGTTTAGATGCCGGAGAAGACAATGATGGAAATGGAGAAATTACTCGTTTTATTCTTCCTAGTCCGCCAGAAATTCCTAAGACCAGAGTAGTAGCTGGCGACGGAAAAATAGATATCTATTGGGCGAACAATTCTGAATTCACAATTGATCCTATTACAAGAGAACTAGACTTTGAGGGGTACCGCATTTATCTTTCAAAACTCGGTTTCGATGTAACAGGAGTGAGCAACCTAGCTAATGATTTTAATCTAGCGGCTAGCTATGACTTAGCGGGCAATGGACTGTTTTATGATAATGGATTAGATCGCATCCGTCTCTCTCAACCTCAGTATTTTGAGGGTGATTCTACGCCCTATGTATACAAATACACTATCGAAAACATTCAAAATGGCTGGCAACAGGCTGTAGCTGTAACTGCCTTTGATAGAGGAAATGAAGCGTCCAAATTGGAGTCGTTGGAATCGAGTTTTCTTGCGAATGACTATCGTGTATTTGCAGGTAAATTGGCGAATAATAGTATGTCTGAAAATGAGCCTTTTGCTTATCCCAATCCGTATTACTATGGTTCTTCTTGGGAAGGGAAGAGCAATTTTCAGGAAGAAAGTAGAAAGCTCTATTTCGCCAATCTTCCAAAGAGATGTGAGATTACCATTTTCAATCCTGCTGGTGATTTAATTGATGTTATTCAGCACAATTCGGATTACAATGGCGGCGACATTCGTTGGTTTCAAACTTTTGGTAGTGAAAATGCAGAGGAAAACGTCTTTTCAGGGGGCGAACACGCATGGGATCTTCTTTCAAGAGACACTCAAATCATTTCTCGAGGGCTCTATCTCTTTACTGTAAGAGACCTAGATTCCGGAGAACAATTCAGTTCTAAATTCGTAATAATCAAATAGTCAGATATGAAAAAAGTCCTTACTCTATTGATGAGCATTGGTCTCTTTACTGCAATTCACGCTCAAAACTTCGTGTCTATCACAGACATTAATTTTGTGTCATCTACCGATTTACAAAATTGCAATGACACCAGCGCATACCTGGGTCAAACGGTTAGAACTGTTGGTGTAGTTGTAACGGATGGAGGCTTATCAGAAGTAGCTTCTGGAAGTGTTCAAGGTGGTTTACGTCCTTTCATTTTTGTGGCTGATACTGCCAATGGAGGAGCCTCAGGCAATTTTAGTGGAATAGAAGTGATGGGGGTTGTTCAAGATGCTCAAGGCAATCTTATTCCTCATCCCAACTTCATTTATGTTGCTCCGGGTGATATCGTTGAGATCATCGGTGTAGTGGGTGAATTCAACGGGAGTAATCAACTTTCATTGGTAGATGTAAATTCTTTCAATGTTCTTTCCACTACTAATGCTCCCGTTCCAGCAATTGTGAACTTGAGCGATCTAAACGATGCCAACGGCATAAACCAACTTACAACAGGTGAACAATACGAGGGCAGCTATGGCAAGATTGAGAACGTAACTGTTTCGGAAGTAATTTATTTCAACGGTGGAACTCGTGTAAGTTTCAATATTGTAGATGGAAATGGAAACAGGATGAATGTTTCTGATCGTTTTGGAGCTCAGAAATTACCAAGCCATCAGATATTGAACGCCAACTCACCTAATTCAACGGCTGCTGGAGGTACAGGCACTGGAACCTTTGTTCCTCCTGTTCCTGGTACTTTCTATAACAGTATTTCAGGCGCTATCCGACATGATGCCAATGGCTGTACTGGAGATGCAGGTCGTGGATATGAAATCAATCCGTTTCTTGACACGCATTATGATTTAGGCTTTGCCCCTCCCTACATTGCCAATGTGAGTCGCGATCCACTTCTTCCAACATCCAACCAGAGTCCAGATGTAACCATGAATATCACTGATTTTGATGGCACAGTAGATAGTGTTTCATTTTTCTTCAGTACGGATCCAAACGCAGCTCCTAGCGCTTTTACTTCTGGAAGCATTGCCCTTTCAGCGGGTACTACAGATGAGTATGTGGCGAATCTTTCAAATTATCCCGATGGTACTTTGGTTCGCTATTATATCTATGCCGAAGACAATGATGGCAATGGATCTTATTATCCAAGTAAGCCAATCAATCAAGTTGAGCCAAACTATGTTTACTATACAGTCAGAAACAACGGATTAATTATTCCAGACATTCAATTTACCTTGGCTTCAAACGGAAACTCTCCTTATGTTGGAGAAACCGTTACTGTTACTGGTTACGCCACTTCTTCTTCAAAACCTTATGATTTAGGTTATGTATACATTCAAGACCCAAACTATAATGAGTGGAGCGGAATTGCTTTAGTAGGAACCAATCAGTTAAGTGATGTATATCGTGGTGAAGAGGTAACCGTAACGGGCGACGTAGTTGAATCTTTTGGATTTACTCAAATCAACGTTAGCTCGATTACACGCACCGGAAATGTAATGGAAGTTACTCCAGTAAGCATTGACCCATCCGACAGCGCATCCTATGCAAATGGTTCTATTGAAAAATACGAGGGAATGCTTGTAAAAGCAGAAATTCCAGGTCAAAAAGTATGGATTAACAACACGAATTTAGGTTTTGGTGATTACTCTATTTCTGAATCTGCTACCGCACCATTGAGACGTTCTATGCGCGTTCTTGCGGGAAGACAAAGTAGTACTTCATTCTCGTCTCTTTATGTTTCTATCGTTTCGGATACGGCACTTCGTTCAATAAACGGTTTCATGGAAGTACCCGCCATTGCCACTTCCGATACCATGAATATGGATGCTTTAATTGGTATACTATCCTATGGTTTCAGTGCCTATCGCATACAGCCTAGAAACAACGACGATTTCGTTGGACTTAACGTGCCTTTGGATACAACCAATCTTCCCACTTCTCCCTTCATCGGATTGGAAAATGAAAAAGAACTTCTGAATGTTTCTGTTTATCCTAATCCAAATAACGGATTATTTCATGTGCGACTAAATTCTGAAAACCAAGTGCTAGAATATCAGCTAGTTGATTTTCAAGGAAGAACTTTAATTTCGGGCAGCCTAGATTCTTACTCTAATACCATTAGAACACAAGGTCTTGCAAGCGGTTTGTACTTTTTACAGCTAAAAGACAGCCAAAGAGGTTTTACTGCTGTTGAGAAAGTAATTATCCGCAAGTAAAAATGAAAAGATCGGGTGCGCATATTGCCCTTTTTGCTTCGCTTTTGTTTGCGATAGTTTTCAGCTGTACAAAAACAGGGGAGCTTCTTCCCAATGAGGCACCCGATACTTTTATTTCCATAGATTCCATCTCTCTGGTTGGAGATAATCGACTGAACAGCAGAGTACAACTCTCTTGGTTTGGAACGGATAAAGATGGATGGATTGAAGGCTTCGAACTTTCTCTGGACAATATTGCGTGGAGCTTCACTCAGTCGCAAGATAGTTTGTTTCAATTCTCTTTGCCTCCTGGCGCGGATACCGTAGATATTGAATTGTGGATACGGGCCATTGACAACCTAGGTCAAGCGGACTTAAATCCTGCCTATTTGCGCATCCCTCTTAAAAACACTCCGCCCAATGTGCAGTTTGAGGAGAAATCTTTACCAGGAGATAGTGTTCGATCAGTGGTTACATTTCGTTGGAGCTTCTCAGATAGAGATGGCAATCAAAGTGTAACAAAAGCCTATTTGAAATTGAATTCAGGACCTTGGCAAGAAATTGATCGGAATCAACAGCTCGTTTCTATTGTTTTAGATCCATCCGTTCCCAGCGGCACAGCTACAGGAGATTTGTATTACGGAACTCAATCGCAATCTTCCTTAAGCCTTTCGGGTTTGATAGCAGACGGCGACAATACTCTTTATCTAAAAGTGGAGGATCTAGGGGGGGCTGAAAGCATGATTGATACTTCGAATACCTTCTTCTTGCGTCAGAAAAAAAGCGACGTTCTATTAGTAGGTGCTCAACCTGTCTCGGTGCGTACTATCTATTCCAATGCCCTAACTCAAGCAGGAGTTGATTTTGATTTAGAAGATTATTTTGTAAATACTTCTGCCAACGCACCAAAATTCTGGCAGCCTAGCTTCTACCTCTTAATCCAACTGTACGATAAACTCTTTCTTTACAGCGATCCTACCACTCTGCCTCCAAATGAAGTAACTGGAGAAGAATTGAGCTTTCTGGTATTTGTCTCTTCGGCGCTACAACAATTTACAGATAAGGGCGGAAAGTCATTTACAACCACCTCTTTTACGCCTTCAGCAGATATTACCCCATTGATTGGATCTTTTCCAATAGATGGATTGGTTCTTTCCGCTGGTCAGGCGCGTATTGTTCCGGATAGCGGGTTGTATTCTATACAAGGAAGTATGTATCCGAATTTATTCCCAAATGCCATTGACATTGGAGTTGATCCGATTATAAAATCAGCCGATTCAGAAGATTTTTATAGAGGCAAATTGACTAAACTCAGCAATTGGAATGGTGATAATTTAATCGCATCAAGAAGATTCAGAAATGGGAATGTAAATCAAGTTTTCTTTAGTGTAGAATTGCACAAGTATATTCGAACTCCCCAAGCATTAACCGATTTAATCGATCAAGTATTTAACGATGATTTCGACTGGTAAACACTTGATTTTCTTTTTGCTATGCTTAGTAGCAATGAGTAAGCTTTCCGCTCAAGAAACCACAGGTGGACTTTCTGGTACCATTACTGATTCCAAGACGGGTGAGCTTCTAATTGGTGCTGGAATTACGGTGGTAGGAACGTATAAAGGAGCTGCTAGTGACCTCGATGGCCGTTATATAATAACAGGCATAAAGCCAGGCGACTACAACATCAAAATCCAGCTGATTGGATATGGAACCATGCAATTTAATGGAATTCGAATAGAGGAAGGGAAAACCAAAAAACTCGATGTAGCCATGACGTCTGCCGCTGAGGCTCTTCAGGAGGTCACGGTAGTTGGAAGGCAGAGTCAGGTTAACCTAGAGCTAGCCTCTACTCAAGTTTCAATCGGAAGAGATCAAATTGCGGGCATGAATTCGCGCGATGTTCAAGAGGTGGTTTCAATGCAAGCAGGAGTAGTTCGTACAACAGATGGTCTGCAAATTAGAGGTGCCCGAGTATACGAAACAGAATATATTGTAGATGGAATTTCCGCCCAAGACCCCTTAGCGGGTACTGGTTTTGGAGTACAAGTATCTTCCAGTTCTGTACAAAATCTTGATATAATTACAGGTGGCGTGGGCGCTGAGTATGGTGGCGGATCTTCTGGAGTTATTAATACCCAAATTCGAGAAGGTGGAGATAAATTGGAAGTATTTGGTTCTTGGCAAACAGATCATCTTTTTGGGTCTAATTTGGCTAGTTCATTCAATACGGATATTGCAGAGCTTACCATTGCTACTCCTTTGAATAAAAAGAAAAATGTGAGTCTGTTCACTAATTTTAGTGCGAATGTAACCGACGAATATTTTGGAGCCACTGCCAATCAACTGAGCACCTCTTTACTTCCCAGTTCATCTGAAACATGGGCTCCGAGGTATACAAACTCTTTCTCTAATACAGTCAAATTAGCTTGGGAAATTAAAAAGGGAACCAAACTAACTTTAACCAATCAGCACGGACTGAGCATAAACCAAAATACACGAACCCTTCAGATTGTGGGTTTCGATGCGATTCTTCAACCGGGTTTTCAGTATATTTTTTCGAATGACTTAGATAATGCAACTACATATACGCATCATTCCAATCTCACAGCCCTAAATCTAAAGCATCTTGTCAATGATCGATGGGGATTGAGCTTTTCGGTGGGAAGGCTTTTTACCAATCTCCGAGCAGACGCCAATGGCAGACCCTTCCGTTATGATACTGTTGATAGAATCTTCGACCCTGAGAATATCATTACCAATCCTGTAGGAGTTTTTAATCCAGGAGACCCAACCGGAATCTACTATGTTCTTCCCGGAAATGGCCTTTACAACAATGATGGAATCTCTACCCTTTGGCATGATCACTACGCTCAGGAATACACGGTTAAGGCAAAAGCGAATTGGTTTCCGAATAAAACCAATGAAATAAGCTTTGGATTCGAGCATCAATTTTTAGAGTACCAATGGGTGGATGTAACCCGTCCATGGGTGGGAGCTCCCATTGCTATAAACGACAGTACGTCTACCCCTTCCATAAGCATAGGTAGTTCAAATGATATTTGGAAGGTTAGTCCCCAAGAAGGAGGTGTTTTCTTCCAAGACCGCATAACCTACAAGGGCATCATCGCCACACTAGGAATGCGTCTGAATTATTGGGCTCCTGGCAAATTTGCAGACGATGCAGTGGCTGATCCGAACGCTCCAGTAATCGACCAAATTCGCACAGATTACGAAAACAATACCATTGGCTTAATGGGTCTGAGGTGGAAGGTACGTCTGCTTCCAAAAATAAATGTCAGCTTCCCTGTTACGGAAAACAATGTGCTCTACTTTAACTACGGTCACAGCATGCGTATTGCACATCCACGATTTGTTTATGCCGGTTTAGATCCTGTTTATCAGGATCGCAGTTTTCTTTCAAGCCTCGGAAATCCAGATTTAAATCCTGAAGTCAATGTATCTTATGAAATTGGAGTGAAATCACTTATCACCCGTGATTTCGGACTAACGTTCTCGGCCTACAACAATAACCGATTCGATTATATCGTATCGAGAAGAGTAATTGTAGAAGATCAAACCGGAAGGCCTGTTACCAAGAATATGTATATCAATCAAGATTATGCTAAGATTATTGGGGTGGAAGTAGGTGGATTTTACAGATTAAAAGACGATTTAAATATTTTCGCCAACGTTGCTTACCAAGTTGCTAGAGGTAAATCCAACAGCGCCAGAGAGTCGGCTTTACAAATTGAGCAAAACGGCGAAGTTGCCTTAACTCAAGAGCAATACCTTGCCTTCGATAGACCTTGGACTATTAATGCAGGCGTTGCTTATAGTCCTCAAAAAGAAAATGCGGCATGGCTAGGATTTGACCCCACTGGTTTCCGAGCCTTTCTTTCCTTCAACTACACATCTGGTTTCCGTTATACTCCCCAAGAAAAGATAGGAGAAAACGATCTTGGTAGACCTGAATTTGAAATTCAGAATGACCGTTATCTTCAAGAAAACGCCAGTCCATGGGTAAATTTTGATCTTAAATTGAGTTATGATTGGAAGTTTATTAAAGAAAAAGGAGGTGTAGTATTTACCGTGGAAGTGCGGAATTTGCTCGATAATAAAAATGCTCAGATTATCAATCCTATTACTGGCAGAGCCTACGAATATGGAGATGATGTTCCCAATACTTGGAGAGACCCTAGACCTCAGTTTAACGGCCCTCAAGAACGCGGTGTAGATCCAAGAGATCCTGCCCGATATTTAGCTCCTCGTCAAATACTCTACGGAATAGCCTTTCGCTTTTAATGATGAAAAGAATACACTACCCGTTTGCTCTATTCTTGATTCTTAGTGGAATCACCTCTCACGCTCAACTCCTTCCAATCTATGGCGGTGAACGCGCTGGATTGTCTTCGTTGGTTTTCCTTAAAAACGATATGAGTCCGCGCTCTAGCGCTATGTCTGGGGCAAGTGTGGCTAATAATGGAGATGCCTATGCCTTTATGACCAATCCTGCATCGGCCACCCAAGTAAAAGAAAATGCTTGGGCTATGAGCAATTACTTCTTAGGTGCCGGCGTGAATCAAAGTTTCTTTTCTGGTATTTTCCCTCTAAAAGATGGAGTTTCGTCCCTTGGCTTTCAATTGAATGCTCTCAACTCAGGAGAAATTATAGAGCGTACTGAATTTCAACCCAATGGAACGGGTAGAAGTATTTTCGTTACCAATATGGCAGCAGGTATTGGATACGCTCGCCAATTGAGCAAACAGTTTAGCCTTGGAGTAAATGTGAAATACATTTACGAAGGCATAGCCGATTATTCCAATCATACTGCAAGTACAGATGTAAGCTTCTTGTACAACACGGAATACAAAGAGTTACAATTCGCGGTAATGATTCAGAATTTTGGCGGAAGTAGTTCTTTAAGTGGCGATAACCTTGCCGTTGCTTTTAATCGCAACAGCGGCTCCGCCCTAGAAGCCAATACTGTCCCAACTGTTTTTTGCATGGGTATATCAGCGGTTCCATGGAGAGAAGGCGATCATTCTTTGCGTACTTCCTTCCAACTAAACCACCCCAACGACAATGCAGAAAACTATCGATTGGGATTTGAATATGGATTCAAGGAGCTTTTAGCACTTAGAACGGGAATTCGATTGAACGTTGCAGGCCAACCTTATCCAACTTTTGGATTTGGACTTCGCACTCGAGCCTTAGGACAATCTCTTTTTGTAGACTACGCTATAAATCCAACTGATTTATTAGGGTTCCAGCATAATATTGGACTTCGATTGAATATTCTAAAACATACAAGGGAATGAAAAGAAAACTAATTCTATTCGCTTTAACTCTTGGATTGTTTTCCTGCGAGAACTATTTAGGAGATAAAACGGATCTCAGCTTTATACAAGTTCCTGAATTCACGGATAGAGATGTTGCGTACGTGCCCATACAGCCTGCTCTTAACCAATTTGTGCGTCCAATTGATATTTGTATCGGTTTTGATGAATTGCTCTATGTGGTAGACGAAGCAACAGAAGAGGTGATTTGCCTTGACGAGGCGGGAAATGAAATTGGTAGAAAATTTGTGCAAGGGGCTCGTGCTGTGGTTCAAGATAGACGCTTTAATCTCTTGGTAATTGGAACTAAAACCGATACAGTGGGTGGAGTTGAATACGATTTAACCTGCATCTACAGACTTGAGTTACTCAGCGATAATGGCTATGGCTTAAACCAAGCCCAAATAAAGAACACCATCGTTCATCCTTTTTACTTTAAGAGCACTTTTTCAAGTGGCGATGCGATTGTTCAATTCAACAAAATAGGAATCATTGGAGACAATAGAAATTCCTCTATCAACAATAGCTTTTATGTGAGCCGTCAAGGACCAAGTCAGAACAACGCGGGTTTAGGCCCAGATGACGCCGTTTTGTTATTCAGTAGCGATGATCAATTTCAAAGCTCTGTTCTGGTTACTACTTCTAGCGGGCAATTCAATGATTATTTTGACCAGCCTTTCGGCTTAGTTACCCGTACTCAACCTCCACAGATTTCTGCTCCTACTGGTGCTGATTTTCTGTTTACTTCAATTGCACCAAACAACCTTCTTAAGGTGCAGTACATAGAGTTTATAGAAGCAGAATTTGGGGCAGAATACCGCCCGACTATCTTCCCTCTTGATACTAGTTTGGCCTCAGGTGGATTAAATGAACCCAATAAATTCAGATCTCCAAAGCATATTACCATTACAGGAGATGGAACCAATTACGTATTTGTGAGTGATTCTGAAAAAGACTCCGTTTATCAGTTCACCGTCAATGGATTAGAGGGTGTTCTTCCTCCACCAGCGAGCGGCGAAACCAAATATCAAAAAGTTAGTTTTGGTGGAAGCGGAGTGGGCCCAATGCAATTCAATGAGCCCAGAGGATTGGCTTATTGGAATCAGATTTTATACGTTTGTGATGCTGGTAATGGTAGAGTTCTTCGGTTTAAGCTCACACTCGATTTCGATTGATTATTCAAGTTTGGCATAGACTAATTAAAATGGTCTATGGCAACAGCAGAGTACTGATATATTTTGGCTATGTTTACATTTGCAATTGATATAGTATAACCAAGCAGTGAAAGCAATACACAAATTCATTCTTCTTTCAATCTTTTTGTTCTCTGGTCTGTTTTTACATGGTCAGGAAACAACACAGGTGGGTGAGATATTTAATGATTGTCCAGCTTTTGTTCCTACTGCTTTTACTCCTAATGGGGATACTAAAAATGATTATTGGGGGGCTCAGGTAAATCCAGAATGTACTCCAGAAACATTTAATCTTAGAGTTTTCGATCGCTGGGGTAGATTAATGTATCATGCCAAAAGTCCTTCTTCTGAATATTGGTGGGATGGAACCTTTGAAGGCACAGAACTACGTAGCGGTACCTATCTATGGCAGCTAGATGCTGCTTATATTAATCCAGATGGAACTAAGAGGATTGATATTCGAGAAAAAGGTATAGTCGTTCTCGTCCGATAATCTGAATTTTATTTTCTTTTTTGAGGTTCAATGAACAATTTGAACCCCTTTTCTATTATACTCATCATGGGAGTAGTCAATTACATTTCTCTTATTCCATTACCTGTTTGTTTACTTCCAAACGAAAGGGAAATACTAAATATCGACGAGGAGCGATATAGAGATTTAATTGATTCTCTTCTAGTTCATCGAGAAAATTTTGGAATCCCATGTAATAATCTCCTGAACACCGTAAATATTGGTAGTCTAGTACGACTTGAAAAAGTCAGTCCAATTCTTGGAACTGACCAAATATCTATACAAGTCTATTGTACCCAGTTGTTTGAGTTAACTAAATTTTATTATCGTCATTTCAAAGGCAGCTGGCCTGGGGGAGAAATAAGAGCATTTGATAGCTCTCTGTTCACTAAACACTATAGTGAAGGCACATTAAAAGGAAGTAGCCCGTTTCAGATTGCATCTGAAATTAACTTGAGCCTCGATGACAAGCTTCGACTTTTGAAATTCAAGGATTCTACAACTATAGAAGCGTTTTTAGTCTCGAAAAAAAAATCCTACGATTTTTGTGTTGATCAAGAGTTAGCTGTGAAGGATGATCTCTACCTGAATTAATTTTTTCCGCCAGCCCTCCACTCGCACGAAAACTGTATCCTTTTTTCCGAAGACCCATTCTCGGTTTTCTATTTCAGAACCGCTGGATGTACATTCTACTGTAGACCAGCTTCCCCTAGTTATCTTAAAAAACATCCGATCACCCTTTCTTGGAATGGTTAGGACCCAATGGTTTGAATCTTCCAATTTCTCGAATACATATCCTTCCGCAGAGGGATCCCAGTTGTTAATGTTCGAAGCTAAGTAAAGCCCTTCTCCCTCTGGAAAAGGAGGCAGCCGATGAACAACTACAGTTAAACGGGGATGAGAATCCATAATATAATCGTTCCAGAAAGGAACTTTTATAAACATACTATCGGCCTTATTATCCAACGTATGCGGTGCAGAAATACTACCTCCGAAGTCTACTTCTACTTTGGTCCAATCTCCTCTCGTTACTTTAAATTCAAGCAGGTCTAGTCCTTTTGGCAAACGTCCTTGATAGAGCCCAGAAGATATTTTAGTCATTTTATAGATTGGATCAAACAACTTCCAATTGTTATGATTTCCAACTAAATAAAGGTCTTCATCGGGTTTAATTTTAGAAGAATCTGACTGGACATAAACACTAACATAATTACAAATGGTAGCACTTCTATCCTTCCAATTTTCAATAGAAACTACAATTTCATTCGCTTCTTTCACTTCCAATTCTCTGTTTGGAATTGAGTTTCCACAAGAATCTGTTTCTACTGTTAGCCAACTTCCTCTCGAGAATTTATACTCGATTCTTCCCTGTAAAGCGGGCAATACAACTCCGTATCTTCCATCTTGCAACTGCTTTACTACGTAGTTGTAATCGGCTTCTTTCCAGTTGTTAAAACTACCAGATAAAAAAATTGGTTCGTTCGGCGGTGTGTTAGGTAGAATCTCATCGACGATCAAAATTACCTTATTGCAACTCAAAAAGAAGAGGGCACAGATAGCTATCAGCAGGAATCTTGGGTTTATCATGAGTCCATCCAACTTAAGAAACCACTTGTACGCGCTCTGCTCACCAAAACTCTTTCACTGTGTTCTGGAGAAAGCACCAACATCCACTGAGACAGGGAATACTTTTCTACCTTTTGAATAGAATCAATGTGAACGATCATCTGACGGCTTTTTCGAAAGAATTGACTGGGATCAAGTTGCTTTTCGAGTTGATCTAGACTTTGCTCTAGCATTAAATCTTTAGCTGAACTTGACCTTAGAATAATTCCTTCTGAGTCGGCGAAAGCATAAGCCAACTCCGTTGTTTCCATCCTAACCAAACGATTTCCTAACCTTCCAACAAAACGTTGCTTATATTCTACTGTCTTGTTTGAATTTAAATACTTGGCCAATTCATTATAGTCAAAAGACGATAAGGTATTGGAAGAGCGCAGAGTAGTGTATTTTTCAAATGCCTTCTGCAAGAGTTCTGGTTCGATGGGCTTTAATAAATAATCGATACTCAGATGCTTAAAGGCTTCTAAAGTAAATTGATCAAATGCAGTGGTAAATATGATTGGAATAGATAATTCTACTCGATTGAAAATCTCGAAGCTTAGTCGGTCTGATAGCTGAATATCTAAAAAAAGCAGGTCGGGTTTTGGATTTGCATTTAACATTTCCACTGCTTTAGAAACACTTTCTGCCTCACCTATTAAACTGGTTTCAAAAGGCATAGAAGCTAGCAATCTTTTAAGCTCTTTCCTCGCATAGGGTTCGTCTTCTACTATGGCTATTCGAATCATTGAGGGGGAATTAGAGGTATAATTACTTCAAAATGAGAATCGGTATGATTGACAATTACTGTGCGATTACTTAAATACTTATATCGGGCCTTTATGTTTTCTAATCCTACCTTGGTGCTAGATTCCATGGTCTTTCTTTCTTGAAGATTGTTTAATACCGAAATAGTAGCGTTTGGATGAGTTTGTATGGTAATATTTAAACAATTCGACTCCGAGGCTTCATTGTGTTTTATTGCGTTTTCCATTAGCATCTGCAAGCTCAAGGGAGCTATTTTATGGAGCAGATAAGAGGAGTCAATATCCAACTGAATTTTAACCATTTCAGGAAAACGAATATGGATTAAGTCGATATAATCTTTAGCAATCTTTAACTCTTCTTGAATAGTAATGACATTCTTGTCACGGGCCTCCAGTATATGTCTATACACAGCGCTTACCCTTCTCAAAAAGAAAGAAGCCTTGTCTTGATCTTCGTAAATCAATCCAGACAAAGTATTCAGGCTGTTAAACAAGAAGTGCGGATTAATTTGAGCTTTTAAGGTTTCCAGTTTAGACTGTACTTCTTGTTTTTGGTATCTCTCCGCCTCCGCCAATGAAACCCTCCATCTCTTCAACAACTCCGTACCCATGTCTATAACCACATAAATTCCAATAAAAATGAGAGATACTCCCCATTTGAGTCGAAAGCCAGACAAGAGAATGAAAGGAACTTCATCATCTAAATGTAGAGCTGCGTACTCCCAGAGGAGTATAATAATGAGAGAAATAATGGCCAATATGCCAAACGATCCAAAAAATCGCGAGGAGAGCAAATACTCTTCGGAATTGGATTTTTTCACTCGTCTCTTGCTTATTGGCAACAAGAGAATAAATAGTAAAACCAACAAGAACTGAGAATAATGAATGCTAAATACTACGGCAATGTTTAGCCAATAGGCAGCCGTTGCAACAATTCCGTTGAAGACATAGACGATTATGGAGGTCCACACAAGTGAAATAACCAATTTCCCACTATCTAAACGCATAGACCTCCAAGGTAAGTTAAGTGAGGCAAACAACTAGTCGACAATAACAATTAGTTCTTCAATTTTTTCACTACCGTCAAACAACTCAACGGTATATTCCCCAGCCGTTAAGTGCTTCAAAGAAAATAGACCTTTATAGCTCTCTTTATTCCGAACATAGGTTTTGAAAACTGCGGCGCCACTCTTACCTCTCACCACAATGCACATTCTATGCAATAAGGGATTCTTAAATGCTATTATTACCTATCCTTTATCCGCTTCAACTATCTCTGCCAGCGATTTAGGTAAAAGTGAAATAATTTCGGACTTAATGATATTCACTTCTTGAACTTCAGACTTTTTTAAGTCTAGTTCCTTTTGCTCTATCAGTGCTCCATCTGCATAAATTTCAAAGGTATAGTTAAGCTCTGTTAGCAATCCAAGGCTCATAGTTTGAGAAAAGGAAGCTGTAGAAAATTGCTTTCTCCACACAATTGCACCAGACTCACCTCGCAATTTGACCACATACTTATGAGGAAGGGAAGATTGAATTTCAAGTCCAACAAGTGTATCATTCTCGATAGTCCAAACCGAGTTGATATTCTGAGAAGATCGAATAGTATCCTCTGCAAACATCTGAAAGCAAACTAGAAACAAGAAGGAAAGAAGTACAGTTTTCATGGCCTTAGTATTTAATTTTGACCAAAACTATGTGTACTTAAAAAGGATGCAAAGGGAGAATCTCTTCTTTGGAAGGAATTCGGAGTTGAACGGAATAATTCCCTCCTTGAATGGAAAACCAGAAACTTAGGTCTTGATTATATTTCAGTGCTCGTTGCGAATTTAACTGGGAAAACCCTCAATCGTTTCGAGTAAATTAAATCGAATAAACATTTCTTCTGAATACCATTTCACCTTTCGGGTTTGTACAATCGCCTCTTTGTGTTTGCCTTTGCTGTAGGCATATTGATTAAGTGATTCTAGGTCCTTCCAAACCGAGAAGGTAGCTTGTTCTATCAAAGGCAATTCACCCACTCCAATGGCTTGAATTAGATTAGGAGATTCCCGCATCGATTTGCGGACAGCCGGAACTTTCATCCAAAACAGCAAAATCCAACTCCATTTAATTCTTGCCCGAGTTAATACGGCAATTGGCATATCTCTGTTCTCTGGGTAAAAATCCTTAAATGGCATAATTCCATCCCAATGTCCATGCCCAGATATAGGTTCTAAAACAAATGTCTTTTGTTTGGATGTTCTTTTCTTGAATTCGCAAAACAAGTCTTCTTCCGCAAATGCCTTCTCTGCAACTTGTCGATTATCCCAATGAGAAAGGAATGCAAAAACACCCCAATTAGGCCAAGGTTTGAATCCATCACCCCCGCCGCTACCTAGAAGCTTATAAAATTTCAGTCCTTCTATTTTCTCGAACCTTGGATGGGCCAACTTCATTTGACTAAAGGCCCACCAGCGGTCTGCAAATCCTTCGAAATAAAAAAGAGTAAGGCAAGAAAAGGAGTCTATCATTTAACTAAATCACCAATAAAGCAAAGAAGAAGCCCAAGTGAATCCACTTCCGAACGCCGCCAAACAAATAAGATCTCCATCCCTCACTCTTCCCTGTTCCCAAGCCTCGCTAAGGGCAATAGGAATCGATGCTGCTGTGGTATTCCCGTACTTCATTATGTTGTTAAACACCTTTTCTTCCGGTAGGTTCATCTTAGCTTGGATGTATTGACTAATTCTCAAGTTTGCTTGATGAGGTATAAGAAGGTCTATATCTTCAACTGATAACTTATTGGCTTCTAAAGCCTCGCGGATTACCTCTTGAAAGCGTGTAACGGCATGCTTAAATACAAAGTTGCCATTCATATATGGATGGTAATCTACAAGTTCGTCTTCTGCAAAAACCTTTCCTTCCTTAATAATGTCGTGCACCCAATGAGAAGTATTGGGTTCAATTAAAGCCAATTCACGAGCGTGGCGTCCTTCTGAATGCAAATGGGTTGAGAGAATTCCAAGGCTACCTTCTGGAGCTCGTTGGAGAAGTACTGCTCCAGCTCCATCACCGAAAATAACTGAAACGCCTCTTCCTCGGTTTGTAAAATCCAATCCTCCACTATGTAATTCAGAACCTATAACTAGAATATTCTGATACATCCCAGACTTAATGTACTGGTCTGCCACCGATAAAGCGTATACAAAACCTGAACATTGGTTGCGAATATCTAAAGCTCCCACCGTAGAAATTCCCAAAGCTTCTTGAACCAACACCCCTGGACCTGGAAAATAAAAGTCGGGGCTTAGTGTGGCAAATATGATAAAGTCTACTTGATCTGCTGAAACCCCTGCTCTTTCTAAGGCCAGTCTTGCTGCCTTGGTACCCATTACCGAAGTGGTGTCTTCCTTCAAATCTGAAAAACGACGTTCCTTAATTCCTGTTCTTTCAGTGATCCACTCGTCTGAAGTATCCATGAGCTGAGACAATTCGTGGTTGGTTACAACTCTTGGGGGTACATAGTGACCAACCCCTACAATTTTAGATTTATACATAATAATGTTTAATAAAGTTGAAATATACTTCGGAAAGTAAGCAAAATTTAGACTTTTGCTGAATTGGTATAATTAGGCGAATTGCTTGACGTCTTCGGCACTGATTACCTCTCCACCCAAGATAAGTAGTCGCTCTACCAAATTTCTCAATTGCCGAATATTTCCGCTATAATTCAAGGCTTGTAATGCCAAAACCGCCTCTTTCTCGAACTTTCTAGGAACTATTCCTTCTTGTTCAGAAAGCAACTTGACGAAATGATCTACCAATACAGGAATATCTTCCTTTCGGTCGTTCAGGCTTGGAACCTTAATATTTATAACACTTAGTCGATGGAAGAGATCCTCTCGGAATCGACCTTCCCTAATTTCTATATCTAAGTTTTTATTGGTTGCGGCGAGTACCCGAACATCAACCGCGATGCTCTTTTCACCCCCTACAGGAGTGATTCTACCTTCTTGCAATACCCTTAAAACTTTGGCTTGCGCATTCAAGGGCATATCCCCAATTTCATCTAGAAACAAAGTACCACCATGGGCATTCTCAAACTTTCCCTTTCGATCTTTTACCGCAGATGTAAAAGCGCCTTTCACATGTCCAAATAACTCACTTTCAATTAATTCAGAGGGAATTGCTGCACAATTCACCTCAATAAATGCATTCTTGGCTCTTGAACTTTGTTCGTGAATTCCGTGTGCAACCAATTCTTTGCCCGTTCCATTTGGACCCGTAATAAGGACACGAGTATCCGTTACTGCAATTTTTTCCAAAATAGATTGGATCTCACCTAATGCCCTTGAAGAACCAATCATTTCGTACTTCTTTGATACCTTTTTCTTCAATTGCTTTACTTGGGCTACCAATTGATTTCGATCAAGCGCATTGCGAACGGTTTGTATAAACCTATTGAGATCAGGAGGTTTACTTATAAAATCATAGGCTCCTTTTCTCATACACTCCACCGCCGTATCTAAATCGGCATGACCTGAAATCATTACAATGGACGTATCTGGAAAATGCTCGCGGGCAAAGTTCAAGACTTCAATTCCATCGGCCTTGGGCATTTTTATGTCACAAAGCACTAAATCGTAATTTTTTGAAAGCTTTTCTATTGCTTCAACCCCATCCTGAGCATCGTCAATCTCCCAGCTGGAGTTTTCTTCGCTTAGAATATTTCTAAGAACTCTTCTTATCGAATCTTCGTCTTCAACGATTAAAATTTTAGGCATTCTGATTGGCTTTAAAATTAAAATACACCCCTTCTTTTAACGCGTATTTCGAAAGCCACATACTTTGAATTCCAGCCGCTTTCAGGGTATGGCTAATCAATAAGGCAGACAGCACAATCATATCAGCTCGCATGGCAATCATTCCCGGCATGGCCAGTCTCTCTTCAAAGTTAGACTCAAGGATTGACTTTTCTACCCATTTGTAAACGCCTAAATCGAAGAGGTAACTCGGCTCAAGGAGATCTGTGCTATCTTCTCCCATTCGAAATCTACAAATATCTGCCAAGGTATCAAAGGAGCCAGATGAACCTATGAGCATGGTTGGTTTGAACTTTTCAATTTGCTCTTTTAGGTCTAGCAACTGCTCATCAAAATAAGCTGACAGTTCTTGAATTTCGTCATTTTGGATAGGATCAGAAGGTTGAAATTTCTCCAATAATCTACTTACCCCAAGTGGATAACTTTTCATCCACCTAGTCTCTTTGCCTTCTGCCAAAATAAATTCGGTGCTTCCACCCCCAATGTCTATCACTAAGTAGGGATGGTTTGGAAGGCTCATAGCATTTTGAACCCCGATTAAAATGAGCTCAGCTTCTTTTAATCCATCGATTACTTCGATTCGAACTCCTGTTTTATCGAAAACTGTTTCGCAAAAATGCGGTCCGTTTTTGGCGTCGCGAATAGCAGACGTAGCGGTAGCAAAAATGTGTTGAATCTCATACTTTCTACAAAGTGCTACAAGCTCTTCCATGGCATTAACGCCTCTTAAAAAAGCCTTTTCTGCTATACGATTCTGCGTTATTCCACCTTCACCCAATTTAACTGCCAGCTTACTATTGTGGACAATAGCATCCGTTTCTAAGTCTCGAATCAGAAGGTTAAAGGTGTTGGTGCCTAAATCTATTATTGCTACTTTCAAAACGAGTCGGTATTTAAATAGGGGCCCTTCCATTTTCAAGAGCTTCGGGATTGCGAAGCCACAAATCTCTTTGTGGAAAAGGAATTTGAATTTTGTGTTCTCTGAACTTCTCGTCAATGGCAAAGCGCAATTGACTTTTTACATATTCAATTCTGAACAATTCAAAACTGTAAAAGAAAAGGGTGAAATCAAGTGAGCTAGCGCCAAAGTCTCTAAACTGCACAGTAGGTAATTGTTCTTTTTGAACCATGTCATTTTTCATTGCTACTTCAAGCAGCAATCTCTCAACCAATCTTGTATCACTCCCATAAGCAACCCCAACGCTTACTCCAAAACGTGTAGATTTTCTATTCTGACTCCAATTGACAACCCGATCACTTATTAATTGTTGATTGGGGATAATCATTACTATATCATCTCTAGTGATTACGGTTGTAGTTCGAAGTGAAATCTCCTTAACTTGGCCTACGGTTCCAGCAATTTCTACCACATCGCCTGCAGAAACAGTGCGTTCTGTTAAGATAATAAAACCAGCCACTAAGGCTTTAAAGAAGTCTTGAAGACCTAAACCCAATCCGACCAAAAGGGCTGTAGATCCTGCTAAAAAAACAGTTAATCTTACTCCAACCGATTCTAATCCAATGGCGATGGTAATTACATAGGTTAAATACACTATCATCTGATAAATAGCGTATTCTCTTCCTTTGTCTAATCGCTCTTTAAGCCGAAGTCTTTGGAGGTATTTTTTTACTACATAGAGAAAGAATCTGGCCAGAAGAAAGAGCAATACCAGCAGTATGACTTCATAAGCATTGAGATGGTATTTTCCGAGATTGAAAAAATTGTAGGCCAGTAGTTCCTTAACCTCCATACTTCATCCATTTCCAAAGCTCTCCCCAGGTAATTTTCTTCCCATACATAAGAATACCCACTCGGTAAATACGACTAGCAACCCATGTAGTTCCAATAAAGCCTAGAATAAGTAGGGCCATGGAAAGCCCTAACTGCCAATAGGGTACACCAAAGGAGATACGCGTTACCATAACAATGGGAGAGGTAAATGGAATCATGCTAAACCAAAAACCCAGTGGTCCATTGGGATCTTCCGCTACTTTCATTGCGATTACGATAGACAAGATAATTGGAATGGTGACCGGAAACAAGAATTGCTGTGCATCTGCCTGATTCTCAACAGCAGATCCTATTGCTGCAAACATGGACGCATACAAGAAAAAGCCCGCTAGGAAATAAAAGATAAAACTGCCTATTAATAAAGGAACATTCAGGCTATCTAAGAAACTCAATGCCGAGCTGAGCCCGTCGTTCTGTAATTGCTCTATATTTTCTGTACCCGCCGATTGTTCTGCAATGGTTTGAATAGCCTCCATCTTATCTGCCAAGAAAATTCCAGTAAAAGCAGTATAAATAACAAAAGACAATACAATCCAAATGAGGAATTGAGTAAGACCCACCAATCCCGAACCTAAGATCTTACCCATCATAAGTTGGAAAGGACGGACGGAAGAAACAATGACCTCGACTACGCGATTGCTCTTTTCTTCCATAACTCCATTCATGACTTGAGAACCAAAAATGAAGATGAAGAAGTACATAAAGAAAGCAAAGATGAATCCGATAACCATCTTGCCCTCTACAATAGACTCTTCCTCTGCACCCGACTCTTCAATATTTATAGATTTAACTCGAACCACGGTGCGCACCTGAGCAATTACTTCAGGATCAACTCCCTGATTTCTTAGCTTCAGATCTTCAATTTTGGAGCGAATTAGATCCTCTACGAAACTTTTTATACCTAGACTTACCTCTTCTTTACCGTAAATAACAATATTCTTCGAAATGAAATCTGGATCCCAACCACTTCCTGTTGGGATATATACTAGTGCGTAATCTTCTGTGAGCATAAACTGCTCTTTGGCCTCGTCAATGGTATAATTAGCCGGAGGCCCTAAGTATTTTAGAGTTATTCTTTCCGTGCCTCTATCCATGTCTAAAATATCTGCCTGATCCAGAACCATAAGGGTTCTATCAGGCTCAGGCATGGAAGCAAAATAAGCAGGTAGAATTCCTATTGCAGATAGAAGAATGGGCCCTACTATGGTCATTATTAAAAAGCTACGCTTTTTAACTCGACTTAAGTATTCTCTTTGAATTATAAGTAGTATTTTATTCATGGCTCTGTTTTACAGTCTGAATGAAAATCTCATTTACGCTTGGAATTACTTCGCTAAGCAACTGAATTGTACCTAATTCCATCCCTGCTTTAAGAAGAGGTGTAGTGTCTGAACCCTGCAAGCGAACCACCTTCGTAAGGATGTTTGCATCTTGCTTTTCTTCCAACAAAATAGCTCCTTCTGGAAGATTAAATTGGCTTTCTGAATGATCGCCTCTAATTTCAAGTTTAAAAGTATTGTCTCTGAAACGTTCTCTAATTTCATTTAAAGAACCGTTCAATACAAACTTCGAACGACTAATTAAAGCGATATAATCGCACATTTGCTCTACACTTTCCATTCTATGGGTGGAGAAAATGACGGTCGTTCCCTTGCGGTTTAACTCAAGAATTTCATTCTTAATTAGTTCTGCATTGATAGGGTCGAAGCCTGAAAACGGCTCATCAAAGATTAGAAGTTCTGGATTGTGTAGAACTGTAGTGATAAATTGAACTTTCTGGGCCATTCCCTTGGAGAGTTCTTCCACCTTTTTCTTCCACCAATCTTGAATTTCAAAACGTTCAAACCAATCCTTAAGGGCCACTTTTGCCTGTTTCGAATCGAGGCCCTTTAGACGAGCGAGATACATACTTTGCTCTCCTACTTCCATCTTCTTATACAAGCCCCTTTCTTCAGGTAAGTAACCAATTCGATTAACATCTGAAGGTTTAAGAGGCTTACCGTCTAAAAGAATCTGGCCTTGATCTGGACCAGTAATTTGATTCATAATTCGAATCAGAGAGGTCTTACCAGCGCCATTGGGACCTAATAGCCCAAAAACGCTACCAGAAGGAATCTCCGCACTTACACCATCGAGTGCAACATAATCGCCATATCGCTTCGTAACGGAATTGATGTTAATCTGCATAGTATTGATTCAAAACTTATGATCCGAAAATAGAACTTCTAACTGAACATTTCCTTAACTCTATCAAAGAAACTCTTATCTCGTTTACCTGGCTCTGGTTTGAAGTCTGCGAGCTCACGCCACTCCTCTAAAACTCTTTTTTGATCTGAAGACAAGGTTTTGGGTGTCCATACATTTACATGAACTAATAAGTCCCCTTTTCCATAGCCATCTAAAGAAGGTATCCCCTTGTTTTTCAAACGCAAAATTTGGCCACTTTGAGTAGAAGGCTCTATAGTAATTCTGGCTTTACCTCCCACTACAGGAACTTCTATGCTAGCTCCAAGGGCTGCATCTGGAAAAGATATATACAAATCGTAGTGCAGATTATTGCCTTCTCTTTTCAGTTCGGCATGTTCCGTTTCCTCTATCAACACAATTAAGTCACCTGCAACACCTCCAAAGGGAGCCATATTTCCTTGTCCAGAAACCTTTAGTTGCATGCCATCTTGCACACCTGCTGGAATATTAACAGATACTATATCGTCTTTCTGAACTAATCCGTCTTCTCTAACACCAGCCGGTTTCTTATCGATGGTTTTTCCTGAGCCTTGACAAGTAGGACAAGCAGCAGCTGTTCTCATTTGTCCCAACATGGTATTGGTAACTCGGTAGACTTGACCCTGTCCTTTGCAAGTACTGCAAGTCTTAAAGCTTACACCTTCTGCGGCCACCCACTTCTTAAGCTTTAGCTTCTTTTCTGCCCCTTGGGCAATCTCTTCCAAACCCAGCTTTACTTTTATGCGAAGATTCGAACCGCGTGTAGTTCTTCCCCCTCCGCCACCAAATCCACCAAATCCACCGCCGCCAAAAGCGCCGCCAAAAATATCGCCAAAGTTGGAGAAGATATCGTCCATACTCATTCCTCCACCAAATCCGCCACCCGCACCGCCGCCCATCCCAGCATGACCAAATTGATCGTATCGTTGCTTTTTCTCCGCATTGCTCAGAACCTCATAGGCCTCGGCGGCCTCCTTGAACTTCTCTTCCGCACTCGGGTCGTCTGGATTCTTATCGGGATGGAATTGTATGGCTAATTTTCGATAGGCCTTCTTAATCTCGTCTGCTGAGGCACTCTTGCTCAGTCCTAATACATCGTAATAATCTCTTTTAGCCATTCCTTACTATTATTCTCCTACTACAACCTTAGCGAAACGGATAACCTTTTCACCCAATTTATATCCTTGTTCTATTACATCCACTACCGCGCCTTTCATTTCTGGCATAGGTGCTGGAATCTTTGTTATTGCTTCCATTAACTCTACATCAAAAACATCTGTAGGTTTTATTTCAAGAGATCTCAATCCCTTTTGCACCAATGTGTTTCTGTATTTGTCTTGGATCAGCTTTATGCCTTCTACAAAAGCATTCGAATCATCGCCCTCTGGAATCTGCTTTATTGCTCTTTCGAAATCGTCAAGGACAGGAAGCATAGCTGTCATGAGTTCTTGATTGGCAGTTGAAAACAATTCCAACCTCTCTTTGCTCGTGCGTTTCCGATAATTTTCAAAGTCGGCATAAATGCGCAAATAGCGATCCTTAAAGTCAACATTAACCTCAATCTCCTTTACCACCGTCTCCTCAGTGCTCTCGCTACTTGAGGAATCAGAAGTATGCTTTGGATCCTTGCCATTTTCTTTCTCAGAAGAATTTGATTTCTCCTTGGAATTCTGTTCTTCTTTAGATGTTTTTTGCTCGCTCATAAACTGGATTTTACCTTCGAGACCATGGGTCAAATAACCTGCCAAGGCTTGTGGAAGTGACAGCTTGACAGCGCCTAGGCCTTTAGCATCAATTAGTGTGACAGGATGCGCCTTTGAGCCATCATATATCCTAAATGAAGTGCCTCGTGCTGGGCGTTGAATACAATCGCTCCTTCTATAGAATGTAGAATTACACCATAACTGGTTTCATAAGGCTTGAAATTCGTGAAAACTTTATTCTGGCAATCTTTAACTAAGCCATCCAAACTCTCGACAGATAGCCGAGAAAGTGCGGGAAAATCTGATTCCGGATAATACAGATCTTTGGGGTTACTTCCTTTCCTATACCTCAAAAGCATGGCTTCCTCTACGGGATGATCTAGGCCAGCAAGTCCATAGGTAAGAATATGTTGCGTAATAATGCTGTGGCCAAAATTCCAAAGCAAGTGATTGTTCATTCCAGATGGAATGAAACAAAGTTCCTCGAATGAAAACGACTCCATTAAGGAGAGCATATTCTTTCTTGTCTGACGAATATTGTCAATTACATTTTCTATCATTCCTTCTGGTATTAAATACAGCTTTATGGCCATTTCAAAGAGCACTTTAGGTAAATCATACCCTAGATGCTATCTGCATTGATTCTAAATGGATTAAAGAACCCACTACCTTAATTGATAAGGCTTGAAATACTGCTTTACTAAAGCAGCCCTTTCCTCCCTCCATTCCATATTCCATAAACTCTCTGCAAAACTCTACAATAATTTGATCCCTGCAAAGACACTTCAATTCTAATCTAAATGAAACTTTTTTTGATCGATTGAATACTGCTCACTCCTAATTCTTTCTAATCTAGCATCGCCCATTATAACATGCTATAAAAGAAAAAAGGGCGCCTAGGGCGCCCTTTTAACAACAAACAACTAATATTCTCTATTGATCCCACCAAACAGGAGATAATATATCAGATACCACAATTGCATTTGAATTATACAGACGCTCTTGTTGAGGCGTAGGCAATCTGCGAGGAATACCAGATAAGGCAGCATTTGGATTTGCAGCCAGCGTTGGGAAGCCAGTACGTCTCCAATCTGTATATCCTTCTGCTTGAAGGAACATGGCAACGTTCTTCTCCGTCATAATCTTTTCTAGACTAATAGAACCAGCTGTTTCATTAGCATTCGCTGCTTCATAGGCGGCATCGGAACTACCTGTTAAGAAGAGAATGCTCTCTTTTACCGCATTGTTATGAGCCGTAGCCGCAGCTGCAGCATTACCCGATCTCAAACTAGCTTCTGCCTCAATAAACAGTTGCTCTACATAAGTTACCAATGGAACTGGAGAGGCTGCTGATGCATACAAAGATCCTATATAAGAAGAATTTGTTGAATCCACTTGATCGTAAGGAGTCCCAGAGTATCCACCATAAGCATCTTGTCCAAAAAGTACACTTACTCTTGGATCTGACTTTGCAACCATAGCATCCAAAAGGGTGGCACTTACACGGATATATCCACCTCTTTGTCCTTCGTAGGCAAACCACTGATTCAATGAGTTTCCACTATTGAAAAACACCATATTGCAATTGTCACCACTGGAAGTCATTCCTCCTGCACTAATAGCTGCAAGGGCTGCAGCCGCAGATCCTGCGGGATCTCTTTTGCTTAAATGGTTGGCATATCTAGCTTTCAGCACACGAGCCGTTTGTATCCACATCATCACATCCCCATTATAGATAAAATCATCTGTAGTAGGTAAAAATGTATTACTGGCTTCAGGACTTGAAAGATCCGCAATAGCTTCATCTAACAATGATTGAATACCTGAATAAATAGATTGTTGCGATTCGAATGCAGGCTCCAGATTGTCTCCAAATCCAGCCTCAGCAAACGGAACATCACCCCATAAATCAGTAGCTAGACCTATATTCATAGCCATTAGAACCTTGGTAATTCCAGCGTACCATGGACTGCTCGCGCCATAGTCTCTAAGCATAATTCTGGAATTCGCCATAACGCCAGTGTAGATCACATCCCATTCATTCTGATTGGTCTGATCTGTAATAACGTAATTGGCAATTTCAACCGTTTGAGACCCTGCACTGGTTCCCGCTAAGCGTTGAACCATTACCTCGCTCTGACGAGCCAGTTGACCACCAAAGGTTGCGAAAGTTGCCACTTCTATATTCGCCATCAATAAGCTGGCGGTTGAAGATTCTGGGTCGTTGGGCGACACTACATCGTCTTCAAAAAATTTCTCGCAAGATGTCGCTGAGAACAGCATGGCTCCTGCTAGAAACGCTGATGCAATTTTAAATCTTTTCATCGTTTTCGAGTTTTTAAATTAGAGACCAAAGCTTACCCCGAACATATAAGAACGAGTACCTGGGTTATTGAAATAATCAAATCCACCTACATTCGATCCAGCACCTGTTAAGCTGGTTTCAGGATCTACACCACGGTAGTTAGTACTTAACCAAAGGTTACGTCCAGTAAAGCTGAAATCGATATAATCGATGGCAGTCTTATCGCTCTTGATAGGTAAGTGGTAGCTAAGGGTTAAATCGCGAAGACGAACCCAATTCACATCCTCAATCATATCTTCAACAGCACCTCCTGCATCACCGGCTACTGTACGGAAGTAGGTACGCGCATCAAGTCCAGTTGTATTAGCCTGACCCGAAACATCAACACCGTTGATTATGGTTCCCTCAGCATAAACACCTTCTACAACATATTCGCGCTCACGATCTTCTGTTTCTATTGTAATACCATATTGGTTCAAACGAGCCCAGGTACCATTCCAGATAGATCCTCCTTTACGGAAGTCAAGCAAGAAGGTCAAGCCCCAGTTACCATAGGTAAAGCTGTTTCTCAAACCAGCCAACCAATCGGGCTGTGGATTTCCAATATTGCCTGTTTGAGCATCCAATAATGGTCTTCCATTTCCACCAATTAACTGCTCTCCTTGTGCATTTCTGGCCCAACGACTTCCGTAGAAGGCACCATAAGGCTGACCTACAATAGCAAAAGATTGAATGGATCCGAAGGCTGCTTCTAGATCTACTTCCTCCACACCATCTGCAAGCTTTAAAATTTCGCTTCTATTTTTGCTCCAGTTAAGACCAATAGTCCAACTGTACTTCTCCTCTCTGATAGGCTTGAAGTCGATATAAACTTCCCATCCCTTATTCACCATTTCTCCACTGTTCTCATACGCATTAGAGTAGCCAGATGAAGGTGATATCGGACGGAATAACAAAATGTCTACTGACTTCTGATTGTAGTAAGTCACATCGATATCTAAAAGACCATCAAGAATAACCACATTTAAACCTACTTCGTTTCCAATTACTCTTTCAGGCTTCAACTCGTCGTTACCCAGAGTACCTGAAATAGCAGATCCATTCTGGCCACCATAAGGGAAGGTCAATCCGTTGGTAAATCCATCTGTATAGGTTGGTGTATTGAAATAAGTTCTTGTTCCGTAAGGTACTGGAGGAACCCCTGCAACGGCATAGCTGTATCTCAGTTTACCGAAGTTCAGCCATTTAGGTGTTTTGTCGCCTAAGTACTCTGTGAAAACCCAGCTGGCTTGCGCAGATGGATACAAGAAGCTATTCTTTGCTGTTACTTCATAACTAGAAGCCCACTCATTTCTGCCAGTGAAGGTTAAATACAATTGGTTATACGCCTCTAAAGACAATTCACCAAACCATGCTGCAGTTCTCTGATTCTCAGCATACGAAGATGCGTAAAGGTCAGTAGCATTGGATAAATTGTAGAAATTCGGAACGGTTAGCTGCCTTCCTCTAGCAAATACATCGTCAAACTCGGTAATAAAGAAGTTATGACCTAGAGTAGCTTTTAATTTCCACTGCTCATTCAGGCTGGTATTGTAATTCAATAACCAGTCTCCGTAGAGTTGACGGTTGCTCACTCTATTCTCGTTGATTTGCCCAACAGTTCCAATATCGTCTCCCCAAGAAGAAATGGCGAAGATTTGCTTACGCTGATCTCCATACGCATCTGCTCCAATTC
The DNA here is from genome assembly GCA_017858515.1 of Cryomorphaceae bacterium. Classification (GTDB taxonomy): domain Bacteria; phylum Bacteroidota; class Bacteroidia; order Flavobacteriales; family Schleiferiaceae; genus RFXV01. The sequence goes on from JAFMBM010000003.1 coordinate 92,055, forward strand.
GGTAAGATGTTGACCATGTCTCATTGAAGGTGTAATTCGCAAAAACATTACCCATAATACGGTTTACCTTAGAAGTAAAAGGATTTTCGTTGGCCGTATAGAGAGGATTGTCGTAGATAAAGAAATAGGTATTCTGATAACCTTGACTATTCTGATAATCTCTGATATCATAGGTTATTGGCGCACGTAATAGTCCGAGCATAATACCGGCTAGGTTAGAACCATTCTGAGCCATTGTGGAGTTGCTATATACATAGGTCGCTGTTCCTCCAATTTTCAATTTTGGACTTAACTCGGCATCTCCTGTTAAACGAACAGAAGTACGATTGAAGTTGGTATTAGGAACCACACCTGTTTGACGGTGATCTCCTATAGAAAGGCGAACGCTTGTTTTACCTGTACCTCCAGATACCTCCACATTATTATTAAAGGATACTCCTGTTTGGAAGAAGTTATCTTCATTGTTGAATGACTGTATGTTGGTAGTATCTAATCTTGGACCCCAGCTTTGCTGAGTACCCCCCGCAACATCATCGCCCGTTCCAAAAATTCCATCTGGTCCCGCATCGGCTGGGCCTATGTAATTCCCTCCTAGTCCAGCACCATACTTGCGCTGACGTTCTGGAAGCTTGTTCACTTGAGAGAATTCTACATTTGAGCTAACTTTAACTCCCAGTTCTTTTCCTCTTACCCCTCTTTTGGTGGTATAGATTATGGCACCATTACCCGCGCGGGCTCCATACAAAGCCGCAGCAGCTGGACCTTTTAAAACCGTTACAGACTCTATGTCTTGTGGGTTGATATCAATCGCTCTATTTGAGTTGTTCACCCCTTGTAAGTTTGGGTTAAACGGATAATCTCTAGGAGACGATTGGGTTGTTTGGTTGTCGATGGGTACACCGTCGATTACGATTAAGGGCTGATTTTCACCAGTGAAGGTTGAATTACCTCTAATCAAAATCTTAGATGAAGCACCGGGTGTTCCACCTGATCCGATTACTTGCACACCTGGAGCCTTAGCCGCTAGTGACTGAATAATGTTCTGCTCACCTGAATTGCGGATTTCATCTCCGCTAAGATTTGTAACAGCATAACCAAGGGTCTTTTTCTCTTTTGAAATACCTAGTGCTGTAACAACTACCTCATCAAGCTGAGAATTCTCTGCTTTCATTGAGATATTCAGGGTGGCGGAAGTAACAGCTACTTCCATGGTTTTAACTCCCATGCCACTAATAACTAGCACAGGCTTGTCGGTTCGGAGATTCAAGGTAAAGGCCCCCTTGGTATCGGTGACGGTTCCATTTGAAGTCCCTTTCTCTACAATGGCCACACCTGGCAGAAGTTCGCCGGTTGACTCATCCTTTACCGTACCGCTTACTTGTCGAACTTGCGCATGGGCAAATTGGCAGAACAAGATCAGCAGCAGGCTAAATCGAATAGATTTTAACATGCATCTTAGGTTTTTGGTTAAACGTTAACAAATGTTAAGAAAATACATGAGAGTTAAACATATGTTATTAAAAGAATAGCAAATTATTTTTCTACAAGAAAACATTTCAGTCCAAACCCCTGTCTATCAAAGTGTAAAAACAAAAAGGGCTGAAATAAATTTCAGCCCTTCACTTAAACTATGTTAAAAAAGTTTACTTCGAAAGCGTCGCTAAGGTTGATTCTAGGGCATTCCCGCGCAAATTCTTCGCAATAATTACCCCTTCTGCATCAATTAAAAAAGTGGCTGGAATAGAATTGACATTGTAGATTTTTGCCCCTTCACTATTCCAATATTTTAGATCGGAAACATGGTTCTCCCAACTGAGTCCATCCTGTTTAATTGCAGTAGTCCAAGAGGGTTTTGCCTTATCTAGGGAAACACTAAAAACTTCAAAGCCCTTTGCATTCTTAAACTGAGTATCCTTATACTTTTCGTATACTTTAACCACATTTGGATTTTCTCTTCTGCAGGGTCCACACCAACTAGCCCAGAAATCGATCAACACGATTTTGCCTTTCAGATCCGACAGTTTTCTCACTTTACCTTCTGGATCTTGAAATGCCAACTCGGGAGCTTTATCACCCACATTTAGGTTGGCTACTTGGCCTTGGGGGGCCACGGAGGTTTCATCCGAACTAGATGCAACCATTCTAAATCCAAACAAGCCAACGGCTAATACAGCTAATGCTGTTACTGTTTTTAAATTCTTCTTCATTCTACTTTATTTAAAATACATATCAAAGTTCCGAAACTAAAACGAAGCAAAGGTCGTGATTATGACTTAAAGGCGAATAATTTCTGCTCCTAAGGCATTTAAGCGCACATCTATAGCCTCGTATCCCCTATCTATTTGCTCAATATTATGAATGGTACTCACTCCATCGGCACTTAAGGCGGCAATCAGAAGAGAAACTCCGGCTCGGATATCTGGACTTGACATAGTTGTTGCCCTTAGTGGGAATTTGCGATCTGTTCCAATTACAGTGGCGCGATGAGGATCGCACAAAATAATTTGAGCTCCCATATCAATTAACTTATCTACAAAGAACAATCTGCTTTCAAACATTTTCTGATGAATCAGTAGACTGCCTTTTGCCTGGGTGGCCACTACCAAAACAATGCTCAATAAATCAGGTGTAAAACCAGGCCATGGTGCGTCGGATACCGTGAGGATTGAGCCATCAATAAAGCTTTGGATTTCATAACTCTTCTGTGAAGGAATGTAGATCGAATCTCCTCTCCGCTCTAAATGGATGCCTAACTTTGAAAACACATCTGGAATAACTCCGAGATGATCATAGCCACAATCTTTTATAGTTAATTCACTCTGTGTCATGGCAGCCATTCCTATGTACGAACCCACCTCAATCATGTCGGGAAGAATTCTATGAGAGGTTCCTTTTAAAGTGGATACTCCCTGAATTTTTAGCAGGTTAGATCCAATCCCCTCTATTATAGCTCCCATCCTCACAAGCATTTTACACAATTGCTGTAAATAGGGCTCGCAAGCAGCATTATAGATGGTAGTAGTTCCTTCAGCCAAAACAGCCGCCATAAGAACGTTGGCCGTACCTGTAACCGAGGCTTCGTCTAAAAGAATATAGGCGCCAACTAATTTCTCGGCCTCCACCCCGTAAAAGGCCTCTTCGGCTCTAAATCGAAAGCGGGCCCCTAATTTTTGAAATCCTATAAAATGCGTATCCAGCCTTCTTCTGCCAATTTTATCCCCTCCTGGCTTTGGAATAAATCCTTTTCCAAAACGAGCTAAAAGCGGACCTACTATCATAATACTTCCTCGCAATGAGCTTCCTTTCTTTCGAAAAACATCTGACTCTAAATAGTCTAGATTTATACTATCTGCTTTAAATGTATACGATCCCTTTCCGTTCTTCCTGACCTTCACCCCTAGATCCCCTAGAATTTCAATAAGGCGGTTCACATCATGAATATCAGGTATGTTATCGATATTCACCTCTTCGTCTGTGAGTAAAACTGCCGAAAGGATCTGAAGTGCTTCGTTCTTTGCTCCTTGTGGAGTGATCTCTCCTTTTAATCTCCTGCCGCCTGTAATTTTAAATGTTTCCATACTATTTAGCCGTTGGTAGACGGTCTGCGAAATTTCTTGTTCTTGCTATTATTGTTTGTTTTCGGACGAGGGCGTTTCGAATTCGGCCTGGTTTTCTCTGGAATGGGTAAACTATTGGCCAAGGCCTGCCCACTGGGAAGACTTATGTCTTCACTAATATTTAGTTTCCCTTTCGAGATTAACTTTAACTCACTTAATATCACATCATCTTGTACTGTGTCTTTGTTCCAGACTAGATATGATTTCTTCATCTGACTGGCAATCTGATGAATAAGCACTTCTTTCTTTGGGTCAGAGTCTTCTAAAGTGCTGGCATATTCAACCAATGACTTTATTATATTTCCGTAATGCCTAAATCGAGAACTCCTTACTGGATAAGGCACCAATTTGGGCCTACTCTCGAAGGTTGATCTTTCAGGAATGGGGAAAGGACTGTCTACATCGAGATCAAAATTGCTCATGATGAACAAATGGTCCCATAATTTATGCCGATAGTCTGGCGTGTCTCTTAAGTGAGGATTGAGATTGCCTATAATTTCAATAATTGCTTGGGCAGCTAAATTGCGCTGTTCGCGATCTTTAATTGCCTTGCAATCTTCTATCATTCGCTGAACATTTCGTCCGTATTCTGGAATGATTAAATGAGGTCTAGATGAGTTGTAGTCCATTAAAAAATGCTCTTTATTAAACGGTAGTGAGCTTCGCAAATTTCATTAGAAGCTTTTTTTCTTCGCCGTGGTCGAACTTTATTGTAGCCTTTGCATTCGGGCCCTCGCCTTCTACAAAAGTTACGGTTCCAATTCCAAATCGTGCATGCTGAACACGCATCCCTTTTACCACTGACTGTATTCCTTCTCCGCCTTGGAAGGAAGAAGAAGGGGACGAAGATAAGGGTCTCATTCCTTTTGCGGGAGGAATTGTTGGTTTGCTAATGGGCTTGGAAAGAGGTTCAGACTTATTAAACTTATTTTGAAAGCGATTATTAGATACTCTTCCAAAACCCGAACCTGAGTTTGGCAAAAAGGGCTCATCTGCAAAAGGATTAAACTCTGGAATCTTTAAATCCAAATGCTCCTCATCTATTTCATCTATAAACCTACTAGGCTCGCAGTCTATTAACTTCCCCCATCTAAACCTAGAGTGTGCATAGGTAAGGAAGGCTTTTTTCTCTGCCCGAGTAAGTGCTACATAAAACAATCTTCTTTCCTCCTCCAACTCCGTGCGGGTGTTCATTGCCATCATGCTCGGGAAGAGACTCTCTTCCATTCCCACTACAAAAACGCATGGAAATTCGAGTCCTTTTGCCAAGTGAACAGTCATGAGGGCTACTTTCTTTCCATCGTCTTCTCCCGAATTATCGGCGTCGGTTATCAATGCAATATCTTGAACGAAGTTGCTGAGAGAAGGGTCTCCTTCTTCTATCTGTAGCTGACCGTCTGCAAAATCCTGGATGGCATTGAGCAGCTCTTCTACGTTCTGAACTCGAGAAGCTCCTTCAGGGGTCTTATCTTCTTCCATCTCGCGCAACAAGCCACTTCCCCTTACTATATAATCCGCCGCAGTAAAAGCATCTCTTTTACCAATTTCAACAGCATACGAACGTATAGCAGCACAAAAATCGGCCAAGCGTTTAGACGTAGATGATTGAATACCCGCTCTTGAACTGAGTATGGGGTTCTCCGCTACTTCAAAAAGACTTACCTTATTTTCCTGCGCCAAAACATTGAGTCGGTCAAGTGTGGTGTCTCCAATTCCTCTTTTGGGTAAATTCACCACGCGCCTGAAAGCTTCTTCGTCATTGTTGTTTAAGGCCAATCGGAAATAAGCTAAAACGTCTTTAACTTCCTTCCGCTGATAAAAGCTCAGTCCGCCATAAATGCGGTAAGGAATGTTTCTTTTACGCAGTGCATCTTCAAAAGATCTCGATTGGGCATTGGTGCGATAAAGAATGGCAAAATTGCCATAGTGCCATTGATTGCGCTGAGACCACTCAAATATCTGCTCACTTACATAATTGCCTTCTTCGTAATCGCTAATGGCCTTGAATACCGTTATCAATTCCCCATCTTCATTGGAGGTCCACACCTTCTTTTGAAGCTGATCCTGATTGTGAGCAATAATGGAGTTTGCCGCTTTAACGATATGCTGAGACGATCTGTAATTCTGCTCGAGCTTGTAAATATTGGCTTCCGGATAATCTCTATTAAAATTCAGTATGTTCTGGATATTCGCCCCACGGAAGGAGTAAATACTCTGGGCATCGTCACCCACTACACACACATTTTCAAATCGAGACGCGAGAGCCTTAACAATAATATATTGGGAGTGATTGGTATCTTGATACTCATCTACCATTATGTACTTAAACCTATCTTGGTATTTGGCGAGAACCGCTGGAAATTTCGCCAATAATTCATTTGTTTTCAACAATAAATCATCGAAATCCATAGCGCCTGCCCGAAAACAACGATCTAAATAGGCCGTATACAACGAACCCATTAATGGCATTTTGGCTGCGCTGTCTTGAGTTATCAGTTCCTCCCTTCGATCATAAACCTTAGGAGTGATTAAATTATTCTTGAATGCCGAAATCCGGTTCTGTACCGTTTTGGGTTTATAAATCTCTTTGTCGAGATTCATCTCCTTTATTAAATTGGTAATTACCTTTCGGGCATCTTCAGTATCGTAAATGGTGAAGTTGGATGGATAACCCAAATGATGTCCTTCGGCTCTTAATATGCGGGCGAAAACAGAGTGAAAGGTGCCCATCCAAAGATTTCTAGCTTCCGAATCACCCACTAAACGGGCAATTCTCTCCTTCATCTCCCTCGCTGCCTTATTGGTAAAGGTGAGAGAAAGAATATTAAAGGAGTCTACTCCCCTCTCCATCAGGTAGGCTATACGATAGGTTAAAACTCTTGTTTTACCCGAACCTGCTCCAGCAATGACCATTACAGGTCCTTCTGTGGCTAACACAGCCGACTTTTGCGCCGGATTTAATTGATCTAGATATGTGCTCATACTATTCGTTCAAAAATAGAAACTTGCCATCGAAATAAGGCAAGGGGATAGTACGCTAATCTAGATAGTTGTTAACGATTAAAAGTCGCTATTTTTACTATTCAATAATTATCTGTTCTATGCATTTGCTACTCCGTCTAAAATGGCCCCTCCTCAGCTTGCTTTTATTGTGTCAACCTTTGAGTGCACAATTTAATTTGCCGAGTGATACGGTTCTTTGTCCAGGCGAAAATCACTATATCTCCAGTGGATTTAAAAGTATTTCGTCTTCTACGGTTGTTTCATTGAGCGACGACCAGTTTAGCGCAGTTATCCCTATTGGGTTTCCTTTTGAATTTTACGGCGTTGCCTATACCGAGCTTGTGATTAGCTCTAACAATTACGTAACCTTCAATACCGGTGTTGCTGGCGGAGGCAGTCCTTGGCAAATTAACGCGAACATTCCTAATGCAGGCAATGCCCAGCCGAACTCCATAATGTGCCCCTGGCAAGACATCAATCCTGGTGTTGGAGGCACTATAGAATATGGCGTTTCTGGCAATGCCCCTAATCGAATTTTCACCATTTCTTTCTGCCAAATTCCAATGTTCAGTTGCACGGGAGATCTTTTCACCGACCAAATTCTTTTGTACGAAGGCTCCTTTAGAATAGAAACACACATCCGAGATAAACCGCTTTGTGTTACTTGGAATAATGGTGCCGCCATACATGGGCTTCAAAATGCCTCAGGCACTGTTGCACACGTTGTGCCGGGTAGAAATTTTTCAGATCCCGTCTGGACAACCACCAATGAGGGCTATGCTTTTATTCCTACAGCCTCCAATGGGTATACCATCCAACAAATAGCCTACAACCCAAGTGTTTTTAATGATATCGATTGGTACGATTCAAGTGGAAATTTATTCAGTACGGGCGACAGCCTATTTGTAAATCTACCGCAAGGGACTGTAGAAACTTTTAGAGTACAGTCATCTATCTGCGGTGGGGCCATTATTTCAGACACCATTACGCTCTATCTCCCCGATCTTCAATCGGCTGAAATACAGCCTTCTTGTGAAAACGAACCCAATGGAATTGTGTTTATTGATCTGTTCGATCAAAATCCCTATCGCTACAATTGCTTTCTGGTAGACGTAAACGACAGTATTATTTGGGCGAGCAGCGTACAACGATTTCAAGATACCGCCTATGGTATTCCGCCTGGAAAATACGCTGTAGTGGTAACCGATACCAATAGCTGCCTCCAAATAGATACGGTTGTAGTTGGTAGTCTAGGGAATGTAGTCGCAGCCGCACTCGCCGTTAACGATGTATATTATGACAGTGTTCTGGTATATCAAGAGTTCTTCGACAATAGCGAGGGAGCCGTGCAGCATTTCTGGACCAGCAACGGACAAACAAGTACGGATGTTAATCCGATTTTCAGCTACGATACGTGTGGAGTCTATCCCGTAACACTGGAAGTTCTAAATGCCAATGGTTGCAGAGATTCCATTTCCTTCGACTATGAAGTCTACTGCTATGTAGAACCGCCCGTTATTCCAGAAGACAGTACGGAGTTCGAAGTACCTAATGTCTTCACTCCCAATGGAGATGGAATTAATGATTATTTCAATATCTCTTACCAAGGTTTGCCCAATCTTGTCGATTTCCAAGGAAGAATCTATACTCGTTTCGGACAAGAAGTGTATAGTTGGACCGACTGGGCAACGAAAGAATCGGGCTGGAATGGAACCATGAATGGCAATAAAGTTGCCGACGGTACGTATTTCTACATCATAACCTCTAAAGACTCGCACGGACAAAGCTTCAATCGACAAGGAACACTTACGCTATTTTCGGGAGGAACAGACTAAACTTTTAGGCGGCTGGAAGGTTTATACATCATTTGAATAAGAATTTTATGAGCGGAACGGTGAAGGGATTTTCAAAACTATCCAAAGAAGCAAAGATTGAATGGTTAGCCAACCAACATTTTAAGAATCCTGAGAAAGCCATTGAGCTTCTAAAATCCTACTGGCATGAAGATGCCAAAGTGCAAAAACTGCACGATGATTTCATAGAAAATACTATTAGCAATTATTATCTCCCCTTTGGTATTGCACCCAACTTTCTGATTAACGGAAAGATGTATACGCTTCCCATGGCCATTGAAGAGAGTTCTGTGGTAGCGGCAGCTTCTAAGGCTGCGAGCTTCTGGAAATCGAGAGGTGGATTTAAAACAACCGTTATCTCTACCCTCAAGATTGGTCATGTACATTTCATCTACAACGGAAATGCTGATTGGTTAAGAGGAATGGTAGAATCCAACCAATCTAAATTTCTTGAGGATTGCAGCGATATAACCGCCAATATGCGCAATCGGGGTGGTGGAATTATTGAACTAGTTCTAATAGATCGCTCTGATGCAGAGCCGGGTTACTTCCAAATTCAAGTGAAGTTCGAAACCTGTGATTCTATGGGTGCCAACTTTATCAATAGTTGTCTCGAACAGATTGCCAAAACCTTGAGAGGGTTGATTTCCTCTGAGGCTCCCTTGGCAGGAGAGAATCAAGATGTACAAATTGTGATGTGCATCCTTTCAAACTATACACCTGAATGCATTGTACGTGCGGAAGTCTCTTGCCCAATAGAAGAGCTGGAAGATGGATCTGGTGTGAGTCCTTCTGAATTTGTAGAAAAATTTCAAAGGGCAGTGCGCATTGCCCAGATTGAAAGATACCGTGCCACCACACATAACAAGGGCATTTTCAACGGTATTGATGCCGTTGTTATAGCTACTGGCAACGATTTTAGAGCGGTGGAAGCCGCTGGTCATACCTATGCCTCTCGAAACGGTAGATACCAAAGTCTGACCGACTGTGCAGTGAAAGAGGGTCGCTTTTATTTCTGGATTGAACTGCCCCTGGCTCTTGGAACGGTTGGCGGACTTACGAGCCTTCATCCTCTCGTAAAACTGGCTCATGAGATGCTCGGCAATCCGAATGCAGAAGAACTTATGATGATTGTTGCTGCTTCCGGTTTAGCTCAGAACTTCGGTGCCCTTCGCGCTTTAGTAACTACTGGAATTCAAAAAGGGCATATGAAAATGCATCTTTTCAATATCTTAAATCAGCTAGAAGCAACCGATCAAGAGAGGGAAACAATGGTTCGTTTTTTCTCAGATAAAGTGGTTGCGCATAATGAGGTAGTGCGGAAGTTCTGCGAACTCCGTGGCATTTCGTACGAAAGTTTCGTTGGAAGAAACCGATAGAAAATCAACTCATAAAGAGTATTACTACAGCTCAGGCAAACTAATGCTAACGAGTGAATATACCGTGCTCTTTGGTTCCATTGCATTGGCGTTACCTACCCAACTGGGTCAGTCTCTTTCGGTTGAGAAAAGGGAAGGTGTAGAAGGACTTCAATGGACTGCGGTTGATGTGCAAGGCAATATTTGGTTGGAAGTAGAATTTAGTTCTGCCTTAGAGATACTGCACTCAAGTGATTCTGAGCAAGCTCATTTCTTGAAAACGCTTTTACAAGACGCCTTTGGCCATCAGAAGTGGGAAGGAGTTGCCGTTCAAACCCAATTGGAATTTCCAAGAAATTGGGGACTAGGCAGTAGCTCGAGCTTAATAAGCAACATTGCCCATTGGAGTAAATCAAAGCCTCTAGAACTATTCAAAAAATCGCAGGTCGGAAGTGGCTACGATGTGGCGGTTGCGTATGAAAAGAAGGCTCTAGTGTATGCACTCTTCGGAGGCAAGGCAGAATATCAAACGGTTTCTTTTCACCCCCCATTTAGCCATCAATTGTACTTTGTTTATTTAGGACAAAAGCAGTCGAGCTCAAAAGAAGTGAAGCGTTTTCTAAAGGCGCAGCCACCATCTGAGCAAGACATACAACAACTCAGTAGCCTAAGTTTGGCGTTCTTGCATTGCAAAGAGCTTACCCATTTTCAAAAGCTCATGAAAGCGCACGAAGAGATTACAGGCAAATTAATTGGTAAAGAACCCATACAAGAAAAGCTTTTCAGCGATTTTCATGGTCAAATAAAATCGCTCGGCGCATGGGGAGGAGATTTTATTCTTGCCGCTTCAGAAGGGGGTGTGAAATCTTATTTCGAACAAAAAGGCTACGATTCACCCATTCCATTTTCTGAGATGATTGGCTAAGCAAAAGTTATCTTTTTTTATACGTTCTGAGAAAAGAAGCTGGTATTAGTGCAGCAAATGCCATTGATATATAAAATCCGCATTAATCGATTTTACCTAGGCGAAAACTTGATGGTATCATTCATTGCTGCTTGAATTGATATTAAATCAAATTGTGTTTTTCAAGAATGTCATGGACTTCGATTTCCGGTATTTCGGCAATTTTAGAGATGAATTCAATAGATAAGCCTTCTTTAAATCCATTGACAACAATTTTTATCTCTCGTTCTCTTTTATCTTGCTCGATTCCTTCCTCCCTTCCTTTCTCCATGCCTTTGAATTCACCTTCGAAATAAGCCGTTTCATAAACCGATTCACTAAGTGTAATCTGGTCTTTGAACTTTTTGTACGTCTGTAACTCTTTAGCGTTCATCTGGTTGAATTTGGGCTCTCGATTACTTAGAGCATTAAATCAAATCGTTTTTTTCAAGAATATTTTCGACTTCGATTTCCGGTATTTCGGCAATTTTAGAGATGAATTCAATAGATAAGCCTTCTTTAAATCCATTAATAACAATTTTTATCTCTCGTTCTCTTTTACCTTGCTCGATTCCTTCCTCCCTTC
>JAFMBM010000055.1 GCA_017858515.1 Cryomorphaceae bacterium
TCTCAAAACCAAACTCTATATTTACAACTTGTCGAAAAAAGCAGCCACGTTCAACTTCACTTAGCATATTGTGGATGAGTAGATTAAGCTAATTTTACCCTCAACAGAACACTAGAATGGGTGTAAGCATTGGTGAATAAAAAAAGGGAAAACATCATGTTTTCCCTTTTATGTGACTCTGTAGGGAGTCGAACCCCAAACCTTCTGATCCGTAGTCAGATGCTCTATCCAATTGAGCTACAGAGCCCTTTCCCTTAATCGAGTACTTCTATCTTCCGATTAAGGGCTGCAAATATACAGAGTTTGTTTATAGTCCGAAAGCCTTTTTTATTTCTTCTTGCTTATCCAACTTTTCCCAAGTAAAGAGTTCTACGTTCATCTCTTTTACGGTGCCATCTGCAGCATGAAAATGCTTGGTTACAAGCTCTGGGTTTCTTCCCATATGACCGTAGGCTGCCGTTTCGCTGTAGATAGGGTTACGCAACTTCAAATTGCGCTCTATTATACCTGGCCTTAAGTCGAATATCTGCAGTACTTTCTCTGCAATTTGACCATCGGTCATATTTACCTTCGAAGTACCATAGGTGTCTACAAATACACCCATGGGCTCTGCAACACCGATAGCGTATGAAACTTGAACAAGCATTTGTTCAGAAACACCTGCAGCAACCATATTCTTGGCAATATGTCTCATGGCATATGCGGCAGATCGGTCTACTTTGCTGGGGTCTTTACCTGAAAAAGCACCGCCTCCATGAGCTCCTTTTCCACCGTAGGTATCAACAATGATTTTTCTGCCCGTTAAGCCGGAATCTCCGTGGGGACCACCAATTACAAATTTCCCAGTGGGATTGATATGAAACTTGATATCCTCACCAAAGAGTTTTTGTGTTGCTTCGCCAAAGGAATGCTTCACTCTTGGAATTAAGATTTTAATCATGTCTTGACGAATCTGAGCAAGCATGACTTCGTCTGCACCAAAATCATCATGTTGGGTAGAAACTACAATAGCCTCAATTCTCTCAGGCTTATTGTCGTCACTGTACTGAATGGTAACTTGGCTTTTGGCATCTGGACGTAAATACTGGATACTATCATTTTCTCTTCTCAGTGCAGCCAGTTCTCTCAAAATTCGATGGCTGATCTCCAAAGCCAAGGGCATATAATTCAAGGTCTCATTCGTTGCATAGCCAAACATCATTCCTTGATCTCCTGCACCCTGATCTTCTGGAGTTCCCCTGTCTACGCCTTGGTTGATATCTGAACTTTGATCGTGAACGGCATTCATAATTCCACAACTGCGACCGTCAAACATATAGTCGCTTTTCACATAGCCAATTTTATTAATGGCATTGCGAATTACCTTGTGAAAATCAATGCTTGATTTCGACTTAACCTCGCCAGCAACCACCACTTGACCCGTGGTTACCAAGGTTTCACACGCCACTTTTGAGTAGGGATCGAAAGCCAGATAGTTATCAAGTATGGCATCTGAAATTTGGTCAGCAACTTTGTCTGGATGACCTTCCGAAACCGATTCTGATGTAAAGAAATAGGACATTTTACGATTTTAAAAGTTTTGGGAACTTTTTAATCTGATATTCCAAAATAAAGGCTAAAGCTTAGTGAATCACTGCTTTAGCTTTTTTTATTTGTGGTTGCAATCAGTCAAATTATTCCACTGCCGCCAAAAGTAATACAAAAGGGCTGTTTACTCCTAAATTCTCGCATATCTTTGAAGCGCTTATCGAGAAAGACCGAGGGATTGGGCCCTAAGACGTCTTGGCAACCCATCTTCTGAGATGAAGGTGCCACTTCCCACCCCGAATAGGGGTAGATAAGATTGCAGGTTTTTAACTTGTGTCTTTCTCGTTGAGCGATTATTGAACTCAGATTAAGCGAGAATGACTTTAGAAGAATTAGCGAAAGAAAAAGTACTCATTTTAGACGGTGCCATGGGCACTATGATACAGAGATATAATTTGACGGAGTCAGATTATAGAGGTGATCGATTTGCCGACTGGCCTTCTCCACTTCAAGGAAATAATGATCTCATTAGCTTAAGCCAACCAGATATTTTAAAGGCTATTCATAAGGCCTATCTGGAAGCAGGTGCAGACCTATTGGAGACGAATACCTTCAATTCGAATGCTATTTCAATGGCAGATTATCATATGGAACATTTGGTAACGGAATTGAATGCAGAGGCGGTTAAATTAGCCAAGGCTGCGATTGCAGAGTATCAGCAAGAAACCGAGAATAGACCTGCTTTTGTAGTGGGTAGCATAGGTCCTACCAATAGAACGGCTAGCATATCCCCAGATGTAAATCAACCTGGTTACAGAGCTGTGAGTTTTGATGACTTAGAGCAGGTGTATTTCGAACAAGCCTTGGCTCTCATTCAGGCGGGTGCGGATGCTTTAATGGTCGAAACGGTTTTTGATACGCTTAATGCAAAGGCAGCCTTGTCCGCTATCTATAGGGCATTTCAGGTGGCACAACAAACCATTCCTGTTATGGTAAGTGGAACAATTACCGACGCCAGTGGAAGAACTCTTTCCGGACAAACAGCAGAGGCTTTCTTAATTTCTTTGTCGCATTTCCCCTTGTTTAGTATTGGATTCAATTGTGCTCTAGGAGCTGACCAACTGCTTCCTTATGTGCAAGAAATATCGAGAAAGTCGAACTTTCGAATTTCCGCACATCCCAATGCAGGTCTTCCAAACGCTTTTGGGCAATACGATCAAGGTCCTGAGGAAATGACGGAATTGATTAAACCATTTTTAGATTTAGGAGTTGTGGATATCATTGGTGGTTGTTGTGGAACAAGTCCAGACCATATTTTAAGCATCAAGAAATTAGCGGATACGGTTGGTAAAAGAAGAGAGCAGAAAACAGAGATGGACCACGCCTTATGATGGATGAAAATGCATTGAAGCCCTCTCGGCTTATCCTCCCACTTCGGTTATCCGGACTTGAACCCTTAGTAATAGACTCCCATTCTAATTTCGTGAATGTGGGTGAACGCTGTAATGTAACAGGTTCTAGAAAATTCCTTCGACTCATTCAGGAAAGGAAAATGGAAGAGGCAGTGGACGTAGCCCGAGAACAAGTTGCAAATGGCGCACAAATCTTAGATGTAAACATGGATGAGGGAATGATTGATGGCAAGGAAGCCATGATTCAATTCCTAAACCTCATCATGGCAGAGCCCGATATTGCTCGAATTCCAGTGATGGTTGATTCCTCTAAATGGGAGATCATTGAGGCAGGCTTAAAATGCCTTCAAGGAAAAGGGGTAGTGAACAGTCTAAGTTTGAAGGAGGGTGAAGAGATTTTCATTTCTCAAGCCACTAAGGTACAACAGTATGGAGCGGCCCTTATTGTAATGGCTTTTGATGAAAAGGGCCAAGCAGATAGTTATGAAAGGCGAATAGAGATTTGTGCAAGGGCATACAAAATTTTAACAGAAAAGGTAAAATTCCCACCCCAAGACATCATCTTCGATCCAAATATTTTTCCAGTAGGCACTGGGATGGAAGAGCATAAATTGAACGCCCTCGATTTTTTCCGCGCTACGGCTTGGATTAAGGCCAACTTGCCTCATGCAAGAGTGAGTGGAGGTGTTTCCAATGTGTCTTTTTCTTTCAGGGGCAACCAACAAGTTCGAGAGGCAATGCACGCTTCCTTTCTATATCATGGCATTCAGAACGGAATGGATATGGGCATTGTTAATCCGTCTCTTCTGGAGGTATATGAAGAGGTAGATCCTCTTTTAATGTCTAAGGTAGAGGATGTTATTCTCAATCGGAAAGAGGATGCAACCGAAGAATTGCTCTCTTTTGCCGCTCAGTTGGGTGGAAGAGAAAAGAAGGAGGTAAAAGAAGCTGAATGGCGCAATTATGAGGTTCAAGAAAGATTAAAGCATGCATTAGTAAAGGGAATTGCCGATTTTGTAGAAGAAGATACCGAAGAGGCGCGCTTGCTTCTTTCCAATCCGTTGGAAGTTATTGAGGGTCCATTAATGGCCGGAATGAATGTGGTAGGCGATTTATTTGGTTCAGGTAAAATGTTTCTGCCTCAAGTGGTCAAGTCGGCGAGGGTGATGAAAAAGGCCGTTGCCTATTTGCAGCCCTTCCTTGAAGCTCAGAAAGTAAAAGGAAAGCCTAGTGGCGCGGGTAAAATATTGATGGCCACAGTAAAAGGAGATGTACACGATATCGGAAAAAACATCGTGGGCGTTGTATTGGCTTGTAACAATTATGAGATTATTGACCTCGGCGTTATGGTTCCTGCTGAGAAAATTTTAGAACGAGCCAAGGAAGAAAAGGTGGATATTATTGGCCTAAGTGGACTCATTACTCCTTCTTTGGATGAAATGGTTTTTGTGGCCAAAGAAATGAGGCGTCAGGGTTTTACAATTCCATTACTCATTGGTGGAGCTACCACTTCCAAGGCACACACGGCAGTAAAGCTGCAACCCAACTACCAAGAAGGTGTGGTGCATGTAAATGATGCTTCACGAGCGGTTACCGTTGCCGGACAATTATTGGCGGCAGAAAGTAAAAAGGGCTATTTAGATGAAATCAATGCGGAGTACGAAAGGGTGCGTGTTGGATATTCAAATAAGCAGCAAAAGGAAAGGTATGTTAGCTTAGAAAGGGCAAGGAAGCTGAGGTTCCCTTGGAATGAATCAGAAGCAGCCATTCAAAAACCAAACTTCTTAGGAAAGAAAAGTCTAGAAGTGAGTGTTTCTGAAATCAGATCTTTTATAGATTGGTCTCCTTTCTTTCTAGCATGGGAATTATACGGACGCTTTCCGAAAATCTTAGAAGATGAGGTTGTAGGGGTGGAAGCTACTAAGCTCTATCAAGATGCGAATAAAATGCTTGATGAATGGGAAGCCCAGGGATCTATTAAAGCCAAAGGTGTATTTGGATTGTATAAGGCCTTTGCAGATGAAAAGGATACCATTCATGTTCTCAATGAAAATTCGGAGGAGTTTTGTAGCTTCCTTAGTCTGAGGCAACAAAAAGAACTCCCTCCTGGTCAGTTTTATAAATCTTTATCGGATTTCATCGCTCCCAAAAGCGCCGACGTAGAGGATTATATCGGTGCCTTCACGGTAACGGCGGGCATTGGCTTGGAACCCATAGTGGAGGCTTTTGAAAAGAATCACGACGACTACTCATCGATCTTGGCAAAGGCTTTAACCGATCGATTAGCAGAGGCCTTTGCAGAATATCTCCACAAAGAAGTTCGAATGAAATATTGGGGATATGCAAAGGAGGAGGGATTAGAGAACGAAGACTTAATCAAAGAGCGCTATCGTGGAATTCGTCCTGCTCCGGGTTATCCAGCCTGTCCGGATCATCTTGAGAAGAAGACCTTATTCGATTTGTTGCAGGTGGAAGAAGAAATAGGAGCTGTTTTAACAGAAAGCATGGCCATGTATCCCACCGCTTCGGTGAGCGGATACTATTTTGCCCATCCTAAGTCGGCCTATTTCGCCCTTGGAAAAATAGACGAAGACCAGTTAGAAGATTACACACAAAGAAGAAAAATAAGCGAAGAGCAAGCTCGGAGATGGCTCGCACCAAATTTGAAATTAACCGAATGAAAGTAATAGATCATATCAGCAAAGCGAAGGGGAAGACCTTGTTTAGTTTTGAAATACTTCCCCCATTGAAAGGACAGAATATTCATCATATTTATGAGTCCATTGATAATTTGTTGGAGTTGGAGCCTGCCTTTATCGACGTTACTTCTCATCGAGAAGAGTTTGTCTTGAAGAAGCGAGAGAATGGCTTACTCGAGCAGGTTACTACCCGCAAGAGGCCAGGAACCGTAGGCATTTGTGCAGCCATTCAATACAAGTATAAGATCGATACGGTTCCACATATTATTTGTGGAGGCTTTACAAAGGAGGAAACAGAATATGCCCTCATCGATCTCAACTTTTTAGGAATAGACAATGTGCTCGTTCTGCGTGGAGATGCCATACGAAGTGAGGGTGTCTTCCGCCCAGAACCCAACGGGCATTCGTATGCTATTGACCTTCTTAAACAGGTTTCAGATTTAAACCGAGGTAAGTATCTGCATGAAGACGTTCAAAACGAACAGCGCACTGATTTCTGCATAGGTGTGGCGGCTTATCCCGAGAAGCACTACGAAGCGCCCAATTTGAAAACAGATATACATTACCTAAAAGAAAAGGTGAATGCAGGTGCGGAGTATATTGTTACTCAGATGTTTTTCGACAATAAGAAGTATTTCGATTTTGTACAAAAATGCAGAGACAGTGGTATCAATGTTCCCATTATTCCCGGACTGAAGCCTCTCGCAACCATCAAGCAGCTAAGCGGTATTCCCCATTTTTTTCATATTGATTTTCCAGACGAATTGGCCGATGCGGCGATGAAGTGTAAGGATAATTCAGAGGTTCGTAGCCTAGGAATTGAATGGTGTATTCAGCAGAGTAAAGAACTGGTTGCGGCTGGAGTTCCCGCACTACATTTTTATTCTATGGGTAAGTCAGAATCCATCAAAGAAGTTGCGAAGGCAGTATTGTAAAACAAAAAATCCCCGCCAATGCGGGGATTTCTATCATGATCGTTTTAGGGAAGGATAATCTTGTGGGCAATCCCATCCAACAAAAGCAAGTAGATTCCAGAACGTATGCCTAAACTCGAAATCTGAAAAGAACCTTCTATTGGATTAGCCTTTCCATTCGATAGGGTCTTTCCTGTAAGATCTAACAATTTCCAATCTAAAGGGCGATTTACATTTGAAAGTAGAATGTTATTGTCTCTGATTGAGATAGAACTTGAGAGTTCTTCTTCCAGTCCTACTCCGCTAGCAACTCCTAAAGCGGCTTGACTAGCTTGAGTGAAGCTAAATCCATCGTAAATCTCTTGGCCTGAAACAGGATCGTACACATGGTAGCGCGGAGTTCCAGACATAAAATAATCTCTGCTGGCATCTATAAATGTGAAAACATCTTGCCAGCCATGGGTTGAAATCCAGGTGTTAGTCTGATTGCAGTTGGGTGTTGCACCGGCATTAAAGGCGAAAGTCATGGCGCCCCATACGCGTACTTGGGGATTGTTGCTCGCCCACTGGCCTACGGAAGGTGCTTGGCTTACACAAATGCTGCAGTCGAAACCTTTGGAGGCGATTAAAACCGGTTTGCCTGTAGCCAAGACATCCATTAGATCTTCGGAATTTCCAGCACAATCTGTATACGATTGACTATATAAAGCGCTGCCAAACAGCATTAGAATTGAAAAGTAAAGTGTTTTCATGAGTATCAATGTTTATTCAGCAAAACAAAGACAAACCAAACTAGTTCAATGTCAGTCTTCTGACATTTGTAAAATGGATGAAGAAACTAAACCAAAAAGAACTAGGTGTTGTCTCTAGTTTTTAGGATAGAACAGATTAAATGCCTTTCATATAAACGGTGTATATTCAATGTAAACTACTATCAGTGTGTTCTTTATAAAAGTTTTCAAGGTAATCACGAAATAAGCCTATCATTTATGTAGATTATTCATACTTTTGCCGCTCGTTTTAACCTATGAGCAGTCAACATATTTATTTGTTTAGTGTCTTAGCATTGCTGATTGCGGGTTTAATACTTGACAAGCTTAGACCGAGCTACACTTTTTTAATTGCTGTATTTCTTTTGGTAGTAGGTGGAATTATTCCAACTACCGTTTTTCTTACCAGCCTTTCCAATACGGCGGTTCTGAGTATCTTCCTCCTTATTATAATCACCTCTGGTATAAATGAGCACTTCCAACTCAATCGCAGTTTGGATAAGATGTTTGGTAGAACCAAGAGTCCTAAATTATTCATGTTTCAATTTGGCAGCTTTGTAACAGGCTTGTCTGCGGTTATGAACAATACTCCCGTAGTTGCCATGCTGATGCCTTATATCTCCGATTGGAGCAAAAAGCATTCTATCAGTCCTTCGAAATTTTTCATGCCGCTTTCGTTTTTTGCGATCAGTGGTGGAATGATTACCCTTATAGGTACTTCCACCAATATGGTGCTTCAAGGTTTAATTCAAGAGAATACAACGGAGCATTTGCAGTGGATGGATTTTCTAGTGCCAGGATTAGCGGTTTCTCTCTTAACTATAATCTATATGGTTAGTTTGGGATATAAACTGCTGCCTAATTACCAAAACACATTGGCGCACTTCCAAGAAAACAAAAGAGAATACCTCATTGAAACCCTTGTTTCAGAGGGTGCTTCTTTGGTTGGAAAGAATATAGAACAAGCCGGACTGAGAAATCTAAAGGATGTTTATCTAGTAGAAATTATGCGTCAAGGCCGGCTCATTACGCCGGTGAAACCGAATGAACTGATCTATGAAGGCGATCTGCTTTTCTTTGCGGGCGACACGAGCACGGTTATTCAGCTTTTGAATGACACCAAAGGGCTTGAAATCTCGAAGAAAGACAAGCTCGATTTGGGCGACCATCCTGAAATGATGGAAGCTGTTATTCCTTATAATTCTCTGCTTTCTGGAAAGAATGTAAAGCAGTTTGGATTTAGAGAGCGCTACGATGCAGCTATTATTGGAATTCACAGAGGCGGAGCTAAGATCTCTGGTAAGATTGGAGATATTCCGCTTGAAACGGGCGACTTACTCTTGGTAGCCGCAGGGCCGGATTTTAGGAAGTTAATCGACCAAGACACCAATTTATATATTGTTTCGGCCTTCGAGAAGACGAGCAAAGTATCGGGCATAAACAAACGACTATTCTTATTGGGCTTGGCTCTTTGTATTGTCTTGGCGGCTTTGCCTGCTTCTTTTTTTGGAATAGACCGGAGCGGAGGCTTACTGAAATTATATGAAGCCTTGTTTCTTATCCTCGGACTGCAATTTGCATTTGGTATGATGGATAGCGAAGGAGTGAAAAAGAATGTGAGTCTAGACCTTTTAATTATTCTGGCTTCTGCCATTACAGTAGGAACGGCATTGGTGAGCAGTGGTGCTTCGCAGTTGGTTGCCGATGGATTTATTTCAAGTTTCATTGGATTAGGAAGTATAACCATGGCCATTGCCTTGTTTATTCTAACTGTACTTCTAACCTCTTTTGTAACTAATGTTGCTGCGGTTTCCATCATCTTTCCCATCGCTCTGTCTATTAGTCAGACTTTGGGGGTTTCGGGTTTGCCGTTTTTTATGGTTGCTGCCTTTGGTGCTTCGGCATGCTATATCACTCCAATGGGCTATCAAACCAACCTAATGGTAATGGGGCCGGGTGGATATAAATTCAATGACTTTGTTCGAGTGGGCTTACCCTTAACTTTGCTGTATGCAATCGTGGTAATTGGCTACTTGGCAATTAAATATGAAATGAAGTTTTAATGGAAAAGGAAAAGTTACACATCATTCCACACGATCATAAGATTGGAAGGGAAGACAGAGAGAAATTGCTGAAGCAAAAAGGACATGTTCTTTGGTTTACCGGTTTGAGTGGTTCGGGCAAGTCTACCTTGGCTGGAAGAGTGGAGCAGGCTTTATTCAGTGCCGGCCATCACACCTATATACTCGATGGCGACAATGTTCGCGCGGGTTTGAATAAGGACTTAGATTTCGGCGAGCAAAGCCGAAAAGAGAACATCCGAAGAATAGGAGAGGTGAGCAAACTAATGGTAGATGCCGGATTGGTAGTACTTACCGCCTTTATTTCCCCCTTTAAAGAAGATAGACAAACCGTTCGTGAGCTCGTAGGAGAAGATCGTTTTGTAGAAATATTCATCGACTGTCCGGTGGAGGAATGTGAAAAAAGAGACGTGAAAGGGCTGTATAAGAAAGCCAGAGCGGGCGAAATAAGCAATTTCACAGGAATAAGCTCTCCCTTTGAGCATCCGGAAAATCCAGACATAAGAGTTCAAACCCATTTATACTCTATTGAAGAGTGTAAAGATCAAGTAATGAGTGTAATCGAATCTAAAATCAATATCGCATGAGCAGCTATCTCCTCACGCATCTAAAAGAACTGGAAGCGGAATCTATCTATGTAATCCGTGAAGTATTTGCCCAGTTCGACAATCCGGCCATTCTGTTTTCAGGAGGTAAGGATTCAATCGTGGTAACCCATTTGGCAAAGAAGGCTTTTTGGCCTGCGAAAATTCCTTTTCCATTGGTACACATCGACACGGGACATAACTTCCCTGAAACCATGGCTTACAGAGATCAGCTAATAAGCGATCTAGGTGTTAAACTCGTGGTAGGTTCTGTACAGAATTCTATTAACAAAGGAAGAGTTAGAGAAGAGTCAGGAAAAAATGCCAGCCGCAATGCGCTTCAGACTACTACTTTGTTAGACACAGTGGAAGCCAATAAGTACGATGCTGCTATGGGTGGTGCAAGAAGAGACGAAGAAAAGGCACGTGCCAAAGAACGCTTCTTTTCACATCGTGACGATTTCGGACAGTGGGATCCAAAGAACCAACGCCCCGAGTTGTGGAACATCTTCAACGGACGAAAGAATATGGGCGAACACTTTAGAGTATTCCCTATTTCGAACTGGACTGAAATGGATGTTTGGCAGTATATCCTACATGAGAATATCGAAATTCCATCTCTCTACAAAGCCCATATGCGCGATGTAATATGGAGAGATGATTCATGGTTGCCCGTTTCTGAATTCATTACTATCCGCCCAGGAGAAGAAGTTGTGAATAAGCAAATCCGTTTTAGAACCTTAGGGGATATTACCATTACAGGAGGGGTTGAGTCGGATGCAGATACCATTGAGAAAATCATTGAAGAAGTGGCTTCCTCAAGAAACACCGAACGCGGAATGCGCGCCGATGATAAGCGCAGTGAAACTTCGATGGAAGACAGAAAGAAACAAGGATATTTCTAATTAGAAAAGAAAAAGAAAATGTCGACGAATAGTTATTTAGATATGGAATTGTTGCGCTTTACCACTGCAGGTAGCGTAGACGATGGAAAGAGTACCCTTATTGGCCGTTTGCTCTATGATTCAAAATCTATTTTTGAAGATCAGATGGAAGCAGTGCGTGCCACTTCTGAAAGAAAGGGTTTAGATCACGTAGATCTTTCTTTACTTACAGATGGATTGCGCGATGAAAGAGAACAGGGAATTACCATTGATGTAGCGTATCGCTACTTCGCTACTCCCAAGCGCAAGTTTATTATTGCCGATACTCCAGGTCATATTCAGTATACCCGCAACATGGTTACGGGAGCTTCTACTGCCAATCTTGCCTTGATATTGATCGATGCCCGCAAAGGAGTTATTGAGCAAACTCGCCGCCACAGCTATATTGCCAGTCTTCTTCAGATTCCACACTTAATTGTTTGTGTGAATAAGATGGACTTGGTAGAGTATAAAGAGGAAAGATTTCAAGAGATCGTGCGCGAGTATGAACAGTTTGCTGCCAAGTTGGATGTAGCAGATATCCGCTTTATTCCAATCAGTGCATTACACGGTGACAATGTGGTAGATCGCTCTGAAAAGATGGATTGGTTCCAAGGTTCTACTTTATTGTACACACTGGAGACCATTCACATTGGTTCAGACCAAAATCATATCGATGCCCGTTTCCCAGTTCAAACCGTTATTCGTCCGCACTCAGATGAATACCATGATTATAGAGGCTATGCTGGAAGAGTAGCAGGAGGAATATTCCGTCCGGGCGACAATGTTGTGGTTTTTCCTTCCGGGTTTAAGTCGAAGATTAAGAGCATCGATTTACTCGGTGAAAACTTAACTCAGGCCTTCCCACCTATGTCTGTAAGCATGACATTGGAAGATGACATCGACGTTTCTCGCGGAGATATGATAGTGCGCGAAAATTCACAACCCAGAACGTCTCAAGACCTAGAAGTAATGCTTTGTTGGTTGAACGAGCGTCCGATGGAGTTGGGAAGCAAGTACATCTTGCGCCAAACCACCAACGAATCTCGTGTTATGATTAAGGATGTCGTTTATAAAATGGACATCAACAATCTTTCTAGAAAAGAAGGAGATAAGAATGCAAGTATGAACGAAATAGTAAAAGTGCATATGCGCAGTACCAAGCCGATTATTCTAGATTCATACAGAAGAAACAGGCAAACAGGAAGTATTATTCTAATCGATGAAGCTACCAACGAAACCGTTGCTGCCGGAATGATAGTATAGAATTTTCTCATAAGTTGAATGACTTGAAACCGTCTAAGAAGTAATTTTTAGACGGTTTCTTTTTTTTGTCAAATTCCGTTTTATGGCAACGGAAAGATTGGCTTGAAAGGTAGATTCATTCACGAAAACTAGCATCAGCTGCAGGCCTTGTAGAAAGGAAGCGAATTCTATCTGCAGAAGGGCCGCGGACTTAGTTTCTTTCCGTCTTAAGTTGGAAGGAGGGAGGAAATACCCTGAAGAAAAGAGAAAGTAGGCTGCAAGCTAAGCGGATCTTTCTGCAGAGTGGG
>JAFMBM010000056.1 GCA_017858515.1 Cryomorphaceae bacterium
TAAATATAGAAATTGGAACAACCGTAAAAACCTGAGCTTGATTGCTTTGATAAGGGCCTGGTGCGTATCCAGTATTCCAATCGTATTTAGTGTAGGTTCCACCGCCACCACAACCGTAGCAAACGTAATCACCAATTACATTCCCATTTTCATCCAATGGAATTACCGTAAACGTAGAATTACCGTATCGCTCTGACGCGAGAAGGTAATCGTTGTTTTCAAATGCGTATGCAAATTGAATGTCGAAATCCTGCGTAGTACAAGCAGGAGGTAATTGGTTACATGGTAAGTTGGTAGGACTGTCATAATAGAACATGCTTCGCATATTCGCATTGTGCAGATAATCCTTTAGTTTTTGTTTGAAAAGGTTGAAATTGGCATTAGCAGGATAAATGGTTCCGTTTTCATATACTCCAACGCCACCATTACTACTATTCAAATTCATGTTGCGAATTTCAACACCTTCAAAATTGAAGTAATCAAGGGTTACAGTTGGACCACTGCTTGCGCCTGGTTGATATGCTTCTAATTGAACAATATTGATTGCAAAGGAAGAAGAGTTGGTTACCCCATTGGCTTCAGAAGACTGAACAATAGTTGCTCCATTGTCAGGTCGGAAGTAGGTTACCTTTTTAATTTTATTAAAATTATTGGTGTTCGTCGCTGGATTGACGTTCACTATCGATTGGCCAGATAGCCAGCTGATCGATAGAAAAAGCATCAAAAATGATATTATTTTTTCATTTTTCTTAGTTTGGTTGGTTAGTAATTATCCAGCTATGGCTTGGGTCTTTCCTGAGAAAGAATAGTTCAGTATTCCACCGCTTAAAGGTAACTCAACACTTTGGCCCATGTATTCAACTTTCACAGTCTTCTCATAAGCAGGTAGTCCGAATTGAACATTCATAGGCTGATTGCCTTGAACATTTACTCTAAGAGCCACAGATCCATCCATTCTCTTAATTTCTACTAAACCAGTGTACTGAACGCCTAGGCGCATTTTTACTACCTGGTCTGTTCTCCACTGAAAGTTTTCAGGAACTTTCAGGTTATCCATCAGATTGGTGGATTTAGGTGCCGTTGCCATAATATCCTCGTCTTTCTGACAAGAAAAGGAGAGAGCGGCGAGCGCAACAATCATAATGGTGGTCGAAATTTTCATAATTATACTTTATACGTGCACTGAATATAATCTAAACGCATGCCATTATGAAAGAGTGTTAGTTTAAGTGATTCATATACATATGTATAAATAATTTTATCGAGTGAATTGTTATATCATGTTATTGGCTTTTTTTCCAAAAATGGAACACTTTTTTCCCAGAATGGGAGGATTAAATATCCGGTTTGTTCACTTTTATATTCCAACTGTTTAGAGCAAGCTTTCTCTAGTGTCCTTCTTCTAAGAAAATGACTTTCCATCCTTATTCCACAGATAGAATTCGTTGGAAGAACATGGCGAAGAATGCTTGACTAGCCTTTAGTAAGCGGTATATATCTACCATTTGTGATTGGTCTTTTTCTATAATCACAACTAGGGTACTAGAAACGTATAGATGCATTTTAAATCTGTTCTGAAACAAAAAAAAGAGGCCATCTTTTCAGATAGCCTCTTTCTAAATCTTAAGTAAAACTATGTTGAGTAGTAAAACTAAACCGTTGCTTTTGCCTTGGGTCCGCCTGAAAGTATTTCAGCACTGCAGTTGTCTGCAAATTGTGTGAAATTCTTGTGGAAGCGATTGGCAAGATCTTGTGCAATGGCATCGTATTTAGAGGCGTCTGCCCATGTGTCTCTTGGGTTCAAGATCTCATTGGGTACGTTAGGACAGTCCTCAGGCATTTGCAATCCAAACACAGGATGTTCTCTGAACGCAACATTTTCTAAATCACCATCTAATGCCGCTGTGATCATAGCTCGCGTATAGCGAAGTTTAATGCGCTCGCCAGTGCCATAGGATCCTCCTGACCAGCCCGTATTAATTAGCCAAACATTTACTCCGGCTTCTTGCATTTTTTTGCCCAACATTTCAGCGTAAACCGAGGGGTGAAGGGGCATAAAGGCTTTTCCGAAACAAGCGGAAAATGAAGGTACGGGCTCTGTTACGCCCACTTCGGTACCTGCAACTTTAGCTGTGTATCCAGATATGAAATGATACATGGCCTGTCCGGGCGTAAGCTTGCTGATGGGAGGCAAAACTCCAAAGGCATCTGCAGTAAGGAAGAAAATATTTTTCGGGTTCTTTCCAATAGACGGACGAACAATATTGTCGATGAAGTCAATCGGGTAACTGACCCTGGTATTTTCTGTAATAGAACCGTCTGCAAAATCTACCTCATTGGTTCCTTTTTTGTAAACGATATTTTCTAAGATTGCTCCTGGGCGAATAGCACGAAAAATGTCGGGCTCTTTCTCTGCGCTCAGATCAATGGCTTTGGCATAACATCCACCTTCAAAATTGAAAATGGTATTCTCACCACTCCAACCGTGTTCGTCGTCTCCAATCAAGGCTCTGTTTGGATCTGCACTTAGAGTTGTTTTTCCTGTTCCAGAAAGGCCAAAGAAAATAGCGGTGTCTCCTTGTTTTCCTACATTGGCAGAGCAGTGCATACTCAAGGTGTTTCTCTGATGAGGAAGAATAAAATTCAATGCCGAAAACACCCCTTTTTTAATCTCTCCTGTATAACCTGACCCTCCAACGAGAATCATTTTTTTACTGAAATTTAAAATAGAAAAATTGTGCTGACGGGTTCCGTCTACCGCGGGATCAGCGTGGAAACCAGGGGCATTTAGAATTACCCATTCTGGATCAAAATTCACTAGTTCACTTTCGCTAGGCTGAATGAACATATTACTCACGAACTGATTCGACCACGGATACTCATTTACTACTCTTGCCTTTAAACGGTAGTTTTCATCTGCACAGGCATAAGAATCGCGAACAAATACTTCCTTTCCTGAAAGGTAAGCGGCCATCTTATTTGCCAATTGATCGAATTTGTCTGCAGGAAATTTGATGTTGATGTCTCCCCACCAAACCGAATCGCGTGTTATTTCATCTTCTACGATGAAACGGTCTTTAGGTGAGCGTCCAGTGAACTCTCCTGTGTTTACAGCTATGGCTCCTGAAGAGGCTAGGGTGGCCATGTTTCTTTCAACAGCAATGTCTGCAAGGGTGGCTGGATGTAGATTCCATCGCTCTATAGCTCCTTTGATACCGTAGCTTTCAAGACTTGCTGAAGCGGGTTTAATTCCTTCCTTATAATTCATAGTGGGGGATTTTTATTCACTATTAAAGGGCCAAATGTAATTGAATCTCTTTTTGTAGACACTGCCTTTTATTAGATTTCTTTCTCAACCTTTTTCAATGGGTTTGACTACCAATAAACTTAACCATCCAATAATCAGCGCAATACCTCCTAATGGGGTGAAGGGCCAGAGAAAATTTATTCCCCATTTTAATTGCTCATTTAGCAATAAAAGATAGATAGACCCTGAAAAAGACATGGTTCCAAAAACAAGAAAGCGCTGTGTCCAGATTAGACTATATCGATCAGAGGCAAAGCAAACAGCCAGTAGCAAGACGGCATGAAAAAGCTGGTAACGAACAGCCGTTTCAAAGCTGCGCAATGATTCTGGAGCAAGAATGTTTTCAAATGCATGAGCGCCCAGTGCACCTAGAGCTACCGCTGTGGCACCGAGGAGTATGGCTAATCTAAAGTATCTTTTATTCATCCAGTTTATTGTCTTTCAAACTCTTTAAAAACGCCAATTTTAGTGCGTCAAATTTCAATACATCTTGCATCCCTTCAAACCAGTCTTCATTGCAATAACGCGGTGCTATGGTCTGCAAAAAGTCTAGTCTTGATTGATCGTAGCGAAGCACTGAACACAAATGCCGAATCCATGTCTCATCTAACTTATCGCTTCCCATTGCCATCTTTTTGCAAAATAAAAATCGGTCGAACTCATTGGCAATGTGTTCCCCTTTGAGCATTGACTTTGAGATATTATTGACTTCCAGGTTCTTCATATTGGGCTGTGCAATCTCAATGCGAACGAGACTGTCTTTTTTTTCTTCAACAGCTATTTCTTCTGCTACAAGTGTACTGTCTGTCGTTTGGGCGGATGGAATACTATCAATGACCACAACGCTCAACTCATTTTCATTCGGAAGCACATCTAAAGGAGGCTCTAAGCTTGAGGCTACTATTTTGCCTGCTTCAAAAAGCGCATAGTCTTTTGCCGGAACAGTATTGCCTCTGTACCGAAACCGAAAAGATAAGGGGGCTATTTCCTCAATATAGTAAACATAATCAGAGGTGCCATCTATTCTAATGCTTCGCTGCATGGTTTTTTCATCCTCACCCAACTGCAGCACATAGCCGATTTGAAACTCGGAGGCAGGCAAAGATTCTATCAGCCAATACGACTTACAGATGGAAGAAGCTTGTCCATTCAAACTTAATTTTCCGCAAATTCCTTCACTTATTATCACTAAAGTGCTTTGACTTAGGCCAAAAAGCGGACAAAGAAGGAGATAGATAAAAAATCGTTTATTCACGATTCAAAAGTACAGCTTGTAAGAGTCTCGAGCTATTTACCTTTGCCCACAAATCAACAGTATGCTTAACATTTTAGTCATAGGCGCAGGCAGGTCTACAGCTAGTTTAATTCAATACTTAATACAAAAGGCCGTTAATGCCGATTGGCATATAACCGTGGCCGACCAAAATTTGGATTTAGCCATTTCAAAAGTTAAGCAAATGCCTAGAGGTGAGGCCATCGCATTAGATGTGAAGGATGAAATTTCCAGAATTCGCGCCATCAGCAAGGCAGATATTGTTATTTCCATGCTTCCGGCTCATATGCATGTACCTGTTGCGGTTGATTGCATTGCGCTGGGTAAACACATGGTAACGGCCAGTTATATCTCGCCTGAAATGGAAGCGCTAGATGAACAGGCCAAGAAGGCAGGTGTTATTCTTCTAAATGAAATAGGGGTAGATCCCGGAATTGACCATCTCTCGGCCATGAAGGTCATAGATGAAATCCGGAATGAGGGAGGTGAAATGACTTTGTTTGAATCGTTCACAGGAGGACTTCCTGCTCCAGGAAGCGACAATAATCCGTGGAAATATAAATTCACTTGGAATCCTAGAAATGTGGTGCTTGCCGGTTCGGGTGGAGCGGTAAAATTTCGTCAAGAAGGACAATACAAATACATTCCCTATCACAAGGTTTTCCGCAGAACAGAGTTCATGCAAGTGGGAGAGTATGGGCGTTTTGAAGGCTATGCAAATAGAGATTCTTTGAAGTATCGTAAAGTATATGGAATGGAAGATATTCCAACCATTTACAGAGGTACCTTGCGTAGACCGGGTTTTTGTCGTGCTTGGGCAACATTGGTTTCACTTGGAATGACGGACGATAGCTACCGCATTGAGCATTCCGCCGATATGACCTACAGACAATTCACCAATTTATTTCTCGCTTACCATCCTACGGATAGCGTAGAATTAAAACTGAAGCACTATCTGAACATCCCACAAGATAGCGACCTCATGGAGAAAATCGATTATTTGGGATTGCTGGATATGGAGCCAATTGGTTTAGTGAATGCAACTCCTGCTGAAATTCTACAAAAGCGGTTAGAAGAGAAATGGAAAATGGAAGAAGGAGATAAAGATATGATTGTGATGTATCACAAATTTGGGTATCGCTTAAATGGAGAGTTGAAAATGAAGGTTTCTAGTATGGTAACCTTGGGAGAAGATGAGCTTAATACCGCCATGGGAAAAACCGTTGGCCTTCCGGTTGGTATTGCCACCCGTCTAATTACCGAGGGAATTATTCATTCGCCTGGAGTTCAGCTGCCTATTACTCCAGAAATTTACACTCCCATGCTTACTGAGTTGGAGCAATTTGGAATTCAGTTTAGCGAGCAAGATGTGCCTTATACAGCCTAAATCTACAAACTCATAGTGTAGTTGTTACACTAAATACTGTAATATTGAAATCTGATTGATTTCTATATGCGTACTTTTCTCTTACTAAGCTTGTTCGCTCTCAGCTTTGGTCTGCGTGCTCAAGTCAGTGTTGTTCCGCGTTTGGCCTCTACCGATGATACGGTTACCGTCTATTTCAACGCATTGGCTGGAAATGGCGGCTTGGCGGGTTTTACAGGAAATGTCTACGCCCATACGGGGGTAATTACTCAGAATAGCACCCATCCGGGCGATTGGAAATATACTAAGGCAGGATGGGGATCTACTGATTCGAGTATTCTAATGACTCCGCTGGGTAATGATCAATATTCTATCCGGTTTCATATCCGATCGTATTACGGAATTCCTATTACAGATACTGTTCTGCAACTGGCATTTATCTTCCGCAATTCCAATGGAAGCATTTCAGGCAGAAGCGGAAGCAATGGAGATATTTTTTATGCAATAAATATTGAGGCACCCTCTCTGTATTTAGGCTACACTCAAGCGGCAGATGGAATTCGGCTCTGGACAGATAATGGACATTTCAGAGTTTTTGCCCCAGAGCCCAATGTGCTCGGTTTGGTCTTTGAATCGGATACCAATGAGACGTATTCTTCCGAAATTGTGATAGACTCCACCTTCTCAAACCTTTCATTTTCTCAAACTCCTACACATCTTCGGATCAGCAGTGGAAGCCTAGAATTCTTTTTTGAAAAATCCAGTCTCTTAATGGGCTATAAGAAAGGCCAAGACACCGTTTACAAAGAGGGTTATATTTTTACTGGAGGCGGTCAAAAGGGGGTAAGCTTTAAATGGCGACCCAATCAGGCGGTCTATGGTATGGGTTCTAGAGCTATTGATCAGAACCGGACAGGTAGGGTGTTGGAATCATATAATCGGGCGTCTTTTGGGTATAGTGCACCCAATGATCAATTGAACATCACTTTTCCAGCCTTTGTTTCGGAGGATGGATGGGGCGCTTTCTTCGACAATTATGATCGCTCATGGACCGATTTTGGAAGCACGGCTGCGGATCAGTTTGAGTTTAGGTCTAAAGGGGGCGATCTGGCCTTTTATATCTATTCGGGCGATGACAACGATGCCATCCTAAAAAAATACAGTCAGCTAACGGGTTTTCCTTATCTGCCTCCCCGCTGGGCCTTTGGTTACATCCAATCGAAATACGGATATCAGAACGATGCGGAAGTACGCACTATGGTGAATACCATGGCGGCACAAGACTTTCCTTTAGATGGAGTAATCCTAGATCTTTACTGGTTTGGAGATCCTTCTACCATGGGAAATCTCGATTGGGATGTTACGCGCTTTAATCCCAATTTGGGACTAATTAACTGGCTGCATGCGCGCGATATTCGTATGGTGCTGATCTACGAAACCTATTTCACACAGAATTCTACGCATTTCTCAACCCTAGACAATTTGGGCTATTTCGGCAAGAATAGCAATGGTTCTACCTATGTTCTCAATGGCTTTTGGGCCGGAAACTCAGGACTTCTTGATCTTTTCCATCCCCAAGCTTGGAATTGGATGTGGCCTTATTATCATTCAAAATTAGTAGAAGGGGTAGATGGATTTTGGAACGATTTGGGCGAACCTGAATCCCATCCAACGGATATGGTTCACTACGGCAATCGCAAGGCCGAATCGGTTCATAATCTCTATTCCAATAAATGGGCAGAAGGCTTGTACAATTCCTACGAAAGTCAATGGCCCAATAAAAGGGTTTTCAATCTCATAAGAAGCGGGTTTGCTGGCATGCAGCGCTTTGGCGCTATTCCTTGGTCGGGAGATATTCAGCGTTCTTTTAATGGCTTGCAAGCACAGATACCCACTATGTTGGGCATGAGCATGTCGGGGGTTCCGTATATGCATTCTGATTTGGGTGGATTTACGGGTGGAGGACAAGACAATGAGCTTTACACCAAGTGGATTGCCCTAGGAACCTTTTCACCCATTATGCGTGCGCATGGACAACAAGCAGTTCCTACTGAGCCCTATGCCTATCCGGAGCCCTTCAAATCGCAGCTTCGCAATTTGTTGAAGATGCGCCACACTTGGTTCCCTTACAATTATACCATCGCAGAAGAGAATGCCGAAACGGCTAGGCCCATTGCGCTTCCCATGGAGTATTTCTATCCAAACCAAGCGAATCTTAAAAATCTGAATAACCAGTATATGTGGGGGAGAGATGTGCTTGTGGCTCCTTATTTAACACAAGGGAGTAATAGCCGTTCAATTGTATTGCCTGCAGGTGAGTGGATTGATTTCTGGGCGGGAACGCGAATAACCGGAGGGGGGTCGGTCACCAAATCGGGTACGCCTGATCAGATTCCACTCTTTTTAAGAGCAGGTTCCTTGATTCCTTTAATGGGAAGGGAAGAATCTACTTTAGAAGCTTATCAATACGATCACATCCGCTGGATGCACCCTTACAAATCCTCTGGACGGGCAAGCGCTAAAGTGTTTGCAGATGATGGAATGACACCCGATACTCGATCTAGATCACAATACGAAGAATACACTCTTTTGTGCGATCAAGGTCAGAATTATGCCCGTTATCGTTTCGATTTGGCCGGTCCCGGATTTTCTGGTTCTGCCGATACGGTTGAAGTAGAAACCTATGTGCTTAGCTTTACAGGAACGCCTACTTCCATCCGCCTAAATGGAGTTTACATCCCTATAACCAATAATTTGGCTACGTATAATACGTCTACAACAGCCGCCTACTATCAAGCATCCAACCAGCAAATCCGCTTTAAATTTCTTTGGTTAAAGACTCAGACCATTGTTGAAATTAATGATGCACCTTTCAATCCTTTCGAAGAGAGCAGTTATGCCTGTTTTGGCAGCCCTTATCTATTAGATGCAGGTGCGGGATATTCAGAGTACTTGTGGAATAACGGTCAAACCAACTCGTCTATTCAAGTAACAAACCCCGGCGACTATTGGGTGAGAATTAAAGACATAGATGGGCTGTTTTATTTCGATAGCACTCGTGTTTTTGTAATGGATGCCGGCTTGCCTGACACCTTGCTTATTTGCAAGGGTGGAAGTGTGTATTTAGAAGCAGATACTAGTTTAAACTACTCCTATTTGTGGAGCAGTGGTGAAACCAGTTCTTCAATACGTTTTTCCGCTTTAGCTGATGCTCAACTAGCCCTTCGTCTGAGGATTGCCGGTGTAGATTGTTGGGATAGTGTTTACATTCAAACCTATCAACCGATTTCAGGAGTGAATCTAGGTACGGATAGCATTAGAACATGCACCTTAGATGCCGGTGCTGGTTTTACTTCCTATCTCTGGAATACCGGAGAAACCACTCGAAGGATAGAAGTTTTGCAAGCGGGCTACTATAGTGTAGAGGTAAGCGATGCTTTAGACGGATGCATCAGCAGAGATACGGTCTACGCGGTTCCGGGATGTTTGAATTTCTGGGCTGGAAGATCGGGCGACGATTTCTTAGGTTCTTCTACTGCCATTTCTTCTAATTACGCTATTGCCGGCGCACCGGGTAGAGATGGAAGTTATTTGGAGTCGTACGATAGCGTTTCGCTCAATTGGTTTGTAGATATGGGAGCGGTTTATATCTACGAGCGTATTTCTTCTAGTACTTGGGAGAGCAAACAAGAGCTTATGGCGGTAGACCGTCATGAAGGCGATGGCTTTGGTTGGGCGGTTGGAATAGATGGAAGTTTCGCTGCGGTGGGAGCTCCTTTTGAGGATGAAAACCCAAGCTACGGTCAGAGTAGGCCCGATGCAGGCTCAGTATATATTTTTGAAAAGAACCTAGATGGCAATTGGCTGCAAAGTCAGAAAATAACCCCTTCAGACCGACAGGCAGGCGATCAGTTTGGACAGCAACTTTTGCTCTTTGGCGAGTTTCTTTTAATTGGCTCACCCCATTCAGACCTGAATGCCAATGGAGCCACGGCCAGACCCGATGCTGGAGCAGTTTACATTTACAAAAAGGATCCTTCTGGGCAGTTTGCTTTTCACCAAAAATTGGTGGCACCCGATAGAAGTGCCTACGATTTATTTGGAAGTAGCTTAGCCATGGATGCCGCACGTATTGTTGTTGGAGCAACCGAAGAAGACGAAGATTTTGATGGCCTATCGTCTTTAACTGGCGCAGGTTCTGTTTATATCTATCTAATTCAAAGCAGCGGATTGTTTGCTTTTGAACAGAAGATAGTGCCCATTGATAGAGGTGCAAATGATCGCTTCGGTAAGTCCGTAGGCCTTCGTGGAAATCGAATATTGGTCTCTGCAGATCAGGAAGATCATGATTTATTTAGTCTCAATACCGTTTCTAATGCAGGCTCGGTTTACAGCTTCTACAAAGTAGGAGGACAATGGGTACAAGTTCAGAAAACCATTGTGCAGAGTAGAGAATCAGGAGATCGTTTTGGAAGTGCTTTGGCTATAAATAGCGAATTTGCAGTCATTGGTGCCGTGGGTGAGAAGCAAGACAATCTAGGGTTTAATGCCCTGAGCAATGCGGGTGCTGCCTACCTCTTCCAATTTGGTCCGAATGCCGAATTAAGCTTAATTGAAAAGTTGGTCCAACAAGAGCGATCGAGTGGAGCTCAGTTTGGGTATTCAGTAGCCCTAAATGAGGAATGGTTGTTTACCGGAGCGCCTTATGATAACAAAGGAGGAAGCAATGGTTGGGATGCGGGATGGGTTGAGTTCTACAAGCTGGGTTCACCTTCTTTGTACAGTCCTTTGGCACCCACCGATTCGGTATCAGACAACACCAATGTATCCAATACGAATACAATTGGAATAGGGGGTGAAGTAGGCATTTCTGAAGTTTCTTTTGAGTGGATTGCTTACCCCAATCCAACCGATGGCATGCTGTATATCCAATCCAATAAGAAGGATGTAGAATTTGAAGTGTATGATCTAAAAGGATTAAAGTTGAAGGAATTTGGCAGTTCAGAACTACAGGCGAGGGTTGATTTAGGTTCTTTATCTAAGGGAGTATACCTAATCAAGGCGAGCAGGGAAGGCCAGGTTTCTGTGAAAAGAATTTTGCTTTTCTAATTGCTTTTATTCTTGGGTTTTAAAAAATGGAATTTGTTTCTCGAAACAATAAACGAACTATCATTAAAAGAGCAAAGTTAATTCTAAGTGTATTGGTCTTTATGGCTTTTGGGCTATTGTCAAATGCACAGTCACAGAACGACTATATCGAACTGGCAAGGGAAGTATTGAAAATGGAGAAGAAAGCAGCCATTGCAGAGGTGATGATGCTTTCGGAGGCTGAAAGTGCGGGTTTTTGGACGCTCTACAATGAGTATCAGAATGCATTGCATACCATGCATTCTAGGCAGATTGAAGTTATAAAGGATTATGCAAATAATTATGCCAGCATGACAGATGAAAAGGCAGAGGGTATGTTCAAGAATTACAATGCTTATCAATCTGATTTAGCGAAGCTGAAGAAGAAGTATTAAAAAAGTTCAAGAAAGTAGTTTCTCCTTCTAAGGCAGCGATGTATTTTCAGGCAGAGAACAAAATTGAGGCATTAATCAATGCCGAATTGGCACTAGAGATTCCACTTTTGGAAGGTAAATAGAAGAGCATACTGCTTTAAATGTTAAAGGCCCTTGCATTAAACCATGCAAGGGCCTTTGTTTTTCTAGTGATTTGTAAAACAATGAGATGTTGGTTTACAGAGGTGTTTTTCTCAATTCGTCCAAGCATTAGAGCTGAGGTTTGTATAGAAGCGATCACATTATTTTATTTAGAACAAAACCAAAGTTGGAAATGCAAGCACGTCTTATTTCAGAGGGTGTTTTTCAAGAATGTCATGAACTTCGATTTCAGGTATTCGAGCCATTCTTGCAATGGATTCAATGGATAAGTCTTGTTTAAATCCATTCAGCACTATTTATAACTTTTTTTCCCTTACGTCTTTTGCACTTTTATAGGCTTCTAACTCCTTAAGGTTAGTCTTGGATACTTAAGGCTCTCGGCTACCCCAGATCATCCTATTGCTATTAATTTCGTTTCGGTGGTCTTTAAAGCACATTGCCTACAATTTGTTTGTCTTCTTTTATTAGCTCACACAAAGGAAATTAGAACACAATTGGGAAATTATCATTTTAATATCATAAGGTCAGGAAAATCAATTTTATGCCTAGACTTCAAAAAAATATTATTTATCGAATGGCCTCATTCCAACAACAATGCCGCTCAATCAAAGCAACTGCATTGTCTTTTCAAGACCTGACTTAAACCCTTGTCTTTATTTAATTACGAAAAACGGTGTTCTAAAGTGGTTTTTATTCAATGAATGCGTAATTAAATTCCCTTTCTGGGAATTACTCG
>JAFMBM010000091.1 GCA_017858515.1 Cryomorphaceae bacterium
ATACGGTTGAAAACAAACTGAAAAGGGGAGGAAGGTTTTTAGACAGTTTGACGGTGGACGGCTACGTTTACTCTGCTTGCGCTGCTTTATTAGATATAAACGATCCCCAAATTGAAATAGCGCGACTGCCGTATCCATTGTTTAAACCAGAACTCAGTTGGGAACTCAATGGGGAGGTAAATAATGTGGTTTTCCCAACGGGTACAACCCTTTTTGAAGACACCTTGTATATCTACTATGGCGCGGCGGATACCCGTATTGCCGTAGCTTCCCTCAGCCTATCTGAACTTATTGAAGAATTACTCAAGCATAAAGAATGAAGAGCAAAGAGATACTGCTCATTACTTCATTTCCGCCTAGAAAATGTGGTATTGCTACATACAGCCAGGATTTGATCCACGCAATTGAAGACAAATACGAGGATGCATTTAGAATCAAAATTTGCGCACTCAAAAAAAAAGACATTCAATTAGAGTACCCTCATTCAGTATCTTTTCTTCTAAAATCTTGGATCCGAGAAGACTATCTAAGGCTCGCAAATGATATCAATGCAAACAATAGCATTCAAATTATTTACTTGCAGCATGAGTTTGGTCTATATGATGGAGAGTATGGTGAGTACATTCTAGATTTTCTCAAGGCAGTAAAAACCCCGGTAATTACAACATTCCATACCATCCTTTCAAAGCCTACTGAGAAAAGGAGGGGGGTGGTGAGGCAAATTGCGGAATATTCGAAAGGTCTTATTATCATGACCAAACGATCTGCTGAAATTTTGAAATCGGAATATGGTATAGGCTCAGATAAAATCAAAATCATCCAGCATGGCACGCATCTCATCCGACCAAGGAGACCTATACAGGCACCCGATAAACCTTTTCCAGACAAGACCATCTTAAGCACTTTTGGACTGATTAGCGAAGGAAAGAGTATTGAGACAGCCCTTGACGCTCTGCCACGTATTATTGCTGAATTTCCAACGGTTTTATATCTGATCATTGGAAAAACGCATCCTGAGGTCGTAAAGCAGGAAGGTGAGCGCTACCGAGCTTTTTTGCATAATAAGGTGTCAGAATTAGGTATAGAAAAGCATGTACTCTTCATAAATAAATACCTTTCCCTCAACATTCTATTAGACTATCTGCAGCGCACAGATATCTATTTATTCACATCCAAAGATCCTCAACAAGCCGTAAGTGGAACCCTTGCCTATGCTATGTCTGCGGCCTGTCCTGTAATTTCCACTCCTATTCCACATTCGCTGGAATTACTAGATGGCGCGGGTATTAATTTTGATTTTCAAAATCATGAGGAACTGGCAGATGCAGCCATTTTAATGCTCTCCAATCCGGCTATGATGAGCGAAATGAGAATGAATGCTTTGCACAAAATCAGTCCCACAGCTTGGCAAAATGCCGCCATCGGACATATAGAATTTGCTAAGTTGATTTTGAGGAATGAAAACTTTAAGACGGCCTATCAGCATCCTCCTATTTCGCTGGATCATATTAAAAGAATGACCACCGATTTTGGAATGATTCAATTTGCAAAGGTGGCAGAGCCCGATCGGCTGTCTGGTTATACCATCGATGACAATGCTAGGGCCTTAATTGCTATTGCCAAGAACTTTGAGCTTACTGGCGATTTTGATGATCTACATCTCATTAATACCTATTTGAATTTCATTCTTTATTGCCAACAAGAGGATGGCTCCTTTTTAAACTATGTGCGCATAAACAAGAAATTCTACAAAAAAAACAAGGATGAAAATCTAGAAGACGCCAATGGTAGGGCCATCTGGGCCTTAGGCGAATTTCTAGCCCTGCAACACCTCATAAGCTTTCATTTACAAGCTAGGGTGGAGGCGGCCTTTCAACGGGCCATTCCTTACATAAGCTTACTGGAATCGCCCAGAGCTATAGCCTTTTGTATCAAAGGCCTCTACTTTCATTATCAATACAAAAAGGATCCGGATACCTTGAAAATCATTATTCAACTTGCAGATAATTTGGTTTCTAAATACCGTGGTGTTTCAAGTGAAAGCTGGCAATGGTATGAATCGTATTTAACCTATGCCAATGCTGTTTTGCCGGAAGCCATGCTTTTGGCTGGTAAATGCACTAAGAGCGAATTGTATAAAGAAATAGCAAAGAAAACCTTTGATTTTCTATTGTCTATTACCCACAAAAACGATCAGATTTCAGTGATTTCCAATATCGGCAGACACGATGAAGGACAACAAAAGGAATTGTACGGAGAGCAACCCATTGAGTTCGCTTATACCATCCTCAGCTTAGATGCATTTTTTGAGGAATACCAGGAAGAGACATATTTACATCAATTGAAAGCCACATTTAATTGGTTCTTAGGCGATAATCATTTGCATCAGATCATCTATAATCCTTGTACAGGTGGATGTTATGATGGATTGGAAGAATATCATGTCAACCTCAACCAAGGTGCTGAATCAACCATAAGCTATTTGTTAGCAAGGCTGGCTGTGGAAAAGCATGCATAGTGCTTTTGTCTCTGATTGAGGTGCAATGACTCAATTGGAATGCTGCAGTGAACTCAGAATCTGATGGAGTTCTTCCTAAGATAAGTA
>JAFMBM010000092.1 GCA_017858515.1 Cryomorphaceae bacterium
TGAATTTTGATAGGGTTTTGCCATATTGCAAGCCTATGGAAGAAATTGTATCCACGACCCCACTCATTACCAACGACGCTGTTGTTTTTGGAATTCTTATGACCCTCCTAATGGGGGTGTTCTATACTTCTCAATCGCCTTTTTTTAAGAAGTTCTACGCCCTTGTGCCTAGTCTACTGATGTGCTATTTTCTTCCGTCTTTGCTCAGTACAACGGGGCTTATTTCGCCAGGATGGATTGAATTACAACCGGCATTGGATTTTTTAACATCCCAAGGATATGCCGTGGCACACATACATAACCTTCATGAATTCAAGGTTTTCGTTAGTGAAAATGAAATCCCTTTTTCCGATTTAAAAGCCTTCACTGGCAAATCACAACTCTATTTTGTTGCTTCACGTTATTTGCTTCCCGCTAGCTTGGTTCTGCTTACCCTAAGCATAGACTTGCGGGAGGTTTTGCGCTTAGGCCCTAAGGCTTTAATCATGTTTGGAACAGGAACATTGGGGGTTATTATCGGTGGTCCGATAGCCCTTTTGGCAATGAATGCCATGGTTCCAGATATGGTCGGTGGTGAAGGGGCAAATGCTGTTTGGCGAGGAATGACAACCATTGCTGGAAGTTGGATTGGTGGGGGTGCAAATCAGGCTGCCATGTTTGAAATCTTCAATCCATCCTCAAAACTCTACTCCATTATGATAACGGTAGATGTAATTGTAGCGCAAATTTGGATGGCTTTCTTGCTCTTTGGTGTAGCCAAAAGCGATAAAATCGACCGCTTTTTTAAGGCAGATAACTCGGCCATTGAAACCCTTAAAAAGAAAATGGACGACTTTCAAAGTCAGTCTGCTAGAACAACCAGCTTTTACGACTTAAAAATTATTCTAGGGTTGGCATTTGGAGTTACTGGTCTGGCACATCTTATGGGAAATCACTTTTCGGTTTGGATTGCTGAAAATGCGCCCAAGCTTGAAAGATTTAGCCTAACCTCTAGTTTTTTCTGGTTGATCGTACTAGCCACCACCTTCGGATTAGCCCTAAGCTTTACAAAAGCGCGCAGTTTTGAAGGTGCAGGAGCTTCTAAAATCGGAAGTGTATTCATCTATATTCTTGTAGCAACTATTGGTATGAAGATGAATATTCTAGAAATATTCGACAATCCATGGTTGTTTGTGCTAGGAATTATTTGGATGGCGGTACACGTAGCCCTGCTCATTTTGGTTGCCAAACTGATTCGGGCTCCTTACTTTCTGCTCGCGGTTGGGTCTAAAGCCAATATCGGTGGAGCTGCTTCAGCGCCTGTGGTTGCCGCAGCCTTTCATCCATCGCTTGCTCCTGTTGGAGTTCTTTTGGCTGTCTTGGGCTATGCCTTGGGAACCTATGGCGCTTGGTTATGTGCACTTATACTACAGTGGCTTTCGCAGTAGAAAGGAATACCATGAATTCCAAACTGCCTTAGCGGGAAGAAAGTGCAATCTGCTTAATACCCGTTAGGCGGAAAGTAAATACATGAACCTACCAAAGGGAAGGGCATAAAACAAAACAGAAGTTATCTCAAAACCGAGGCAGCTTCTTAGTACAGAGTAAAGGCAGGTATGAGAGTGCTAATTTTGTAGTGCTTACAGAGAAACCTAATCAGCCCATAGCGGATTATTTAGCCACTAGAGGTAAAGTAAATGGCTCTTTAGAACAGGCTCAAATGACTTTAAGACATAGTAACCTAACCACTACTCAAATTTATGCAGCTACTCTTAATCAGGAGTGGAGGCTTCAGAATAGCGGATAGGCTTTAATAGATGGTTTAATTCAAAACAAAAAAAATATGAAAACAGCATATTTAGTCCTTATCAGTATGATTCTCTTTTCATGCTCAGAAAAGAAGGCTGGCCTAAAAGGGAAAGTAAAATCTATAACTACCTCTACTTATTCAGGGGTCGAAAAATTTGGAGAAATCGAAAAAGATGTATTACAAAGTAGGTCAACTATTAAGTATGATGACCAGGGAAATAAAACAGTAGTAAATCTTTACGATTCAGATGGCTCTTTAGAAATTCAGGAGACTTATAAATATGACGACAGGGGAAATATTACAGAGGTTATTATCTACGATTCACTTGATTCTTTAGAATACAAGGAGACTTATGTGTATGATAATAAAGGAAATAAAACAGTTTATAAGAGCTACGATTCAGATGGCTCTTTAGAAATTAAGGAGACTTATAAATATGACGACAGGGGAAATAATACAGAGGTTATTATCTACGATTCACTTGATTCTCTTTACAATAAGATCATTTATAAGTATAACAAGAAGGGAAATAAAAAAGAGGAAAATCTCTACGATTCAGATAGTTCACTACTAGGGAAGGAAATTTATTCATATGATCGCTATGGACTTTTAATAGAAAGAATTATGACTGATTCAGATGGTTTTTTCGTAGCTCGGGAGGTTTACAGGTATAATGATAATGGAGATCTAAAATTCAATAGCTCAGAAGGTTCTATAGAGTTCGTGTTGACTTTTGAGTATGAATACGACAACGAAGGGAATTGGATAGAACAAATAACACAGGGGGAATTTATAAGTATAGAAGAAA